>NZ_BSEF01000036.1:0-18400 GCF_027925545.1 Sphingobium sp. BS19 | reverse complement strand
CGGCGGGTGTGGCTTGTGGCATTTTTTGCCTCGTTGCAGGATTGGCTTCGACACCCATTTTCCTACTATAAAGCAACTGCTTAGGCCACTCCCGCCAACCCTTCTAACTAAGCACGGTGAATAAGACGGGTTAGAGCTGAGAGCATTTTCCTATTTCTATATTCGGGGTATCGCCTCCTTCTTCAGACAGCCTATTGTTCGGAGTAATTTCAACGTACCCTGCCAAGTAACTACGAATATATCGTAAGTTTAGCGTATTAAATTTAAAATCACCAAAGATGCCATCACAGAAAAGAAATCCATACTTATTAGGTAGTTGTTTGCATGTTGCTTCGGGAAAGCCCTCTGGCTTTCCAAATTCGACGACTACATACTGCCAGGCTGGATTCGTTGACGGTTTGATTATCAAGCGTTGCTCACTAGCGTTGAATCGAGCATTTTGCCATCTTTTGGAGGCGATGTCATACTTAAACCCTGTAGCCATGTCCGCAATGCACAACCAACTTTCTGCAGATAATGGCGCAGGTACAAAAGTTGCTAAAATTGCAAAGATAATTGTGCGCTTTATAGTGATCTTCATAAGAGTAACCCTTATGGCAATGTAAAAGGTGATGACTTCTCAAGCAAAATTGAATATATATTTATAATATAAAGTGATCTAAGTTGTATAAATCCGTCCTGTAGCGGCATTTTCAATTTCATCTTTAAACATGCTTATAAATGATATAACAAGTTCTTTTGTTATAGAGAGAGTTGCCAAGTCCAAATCAATCATTCTCTCACCATGAGCAATTGCATTTCTATTTTTTAACAATGGATCATCGATAAGGTGCATGTCAGTTAGAAAATTCACATCGGAAATTCCGATTTTTCTACAAATACTTTGAAATATTTTGGAAGATAAATTTGATCCTGTGTCGATTTGGTTCTTATATGCGAGTTTTGGTCGAAAGCCCGGCTGGGTAAGTAAGGTTCTCCCAATTTTTTCGTATTTAACCGAACTACCAATGTCTCCTATTTGCTGGCGCAAAAAAAGGCTTAGCAAAAATGGAGCCATATTTTCCAAAGGGACTTGCTGATAGCTTAAATACCGCAAATAGTAAGTGGCTGCCCTTTTTATAAAACCTTCCCAATGCGAGTATATTATCACCGCACCTGACCTAAGGTAAGCATCGCGTTCGGCAGTTCGAACTCCGGCTCTGCCTGCAAGGTCAAGGATTAATGAACATTCTTTGATTCTCCAAATTCGCTCTTCCGAAAGCCGCGCATTTAGATCGTCTAATGTTCTCACTTTCTAAGCTTCAAAAAGGTTTCGACCGAGGGGAATCAATCTTGGCAATCTTCTTGCGGCCGTGATTCCCGATCCCTGCCAGTCCGTGTAGTCTTTGTTAGACCAGAGCGCCGCGACCTTATTTGAAATATCTGTGGGACTATTGCCAGCGGCCAAGTTCCAACCAATTCCGCAGGCTACAACTTCAAACTGCGAGATTAGAAAACCGCCCATGAAGCGGTCTTTTTCTTTATTGTATCGTTTAAAAGGAGTGTCGGACATCGTGTCATTGAGCAATCGAAAAGTCTCGCGGAAGGCCTTTCCCAACGGCTCGAGTTGATCTTGGGGCTTGTCGATCAGCTCCCTCATCCGTTCACTAAGGAAAAGTCCGACATCTCCCACCGAATTAAGATCAGCATCGTCCATGAAACTGAAAATTAGGAACCGTAGCGTCAACTCTAGATCATAGGATTCTTGGATGGGTCGATCACTCAGCGCAATAGCGTCACTGAAATTTTGATCTTCTGCTAAATTTTTGATCCACCGGAAGAATTCCGGTCTGATCATTACCATTATACAGTTTCTAACTTCCTGATCGGAAGCTTGGCTACCGCCAGTATTTAATCGTTGAAACAAATCATACTTGGCAGATTCATCGCTCTCACGCAGTATAATCGATGCATTAATCTTTGAACGCTTAATTATCAGTTTTGACTCTGGTGGAAGTTGAACCGCGCCATTAGCGTCCCAAGCTACACCTGAAAGTTGCGGAAGATACTTTGTGGCGTCCAATATTAACGGCTTTATTATGTCGCCATTTTCATTGCGCAGTATCCCCATAAACTGAAAAATGGTAGATAATCTCTGCAAACCGTCAACAACATCCCAAACACCGTTTGGACGTTGGCTGACAAATATCGAAGGTATAGGTATCCCAAGTAGTATGGACTCAATCAGCGCAGTTTTCTGTGCATCTGACCACCGAAAAAAACGCTGAAATTCGGGATGAATATCCAGTTCCTTATTCTCGTATAGCGACACCCACTCGCCTATAGAAATAGGATATCCATCAGTTCGAATTTCTTTGCGCCGCTCGTCGATTTTGTCCTGTAGCGCCATATTCCCCCCTACTTGCTACCTGCTAATATTTCACGATAATCTGGGATGGTCTAGTTAATTGATAGAACCGGGATTTTCGATCAACTCTTCGAAAATCTGATACTAGCGGTGTTCACGTAGGCACCGTAAATAGCGGCCATGCAGCTTTAACCGTATCTCCATTTTGGTTGCAGTCCGCATTTGCGCCTGTTCAGTCAATGATAGAATTCGACCAGCTATTGAACTCACTTTCCGGCCCCATAGATTGCGATAGACAGCCATCGTGTCGATATAAGGGCAGGTCGCTAATTGCCGGATAGGCGATTTAACCAAGGACTGCCTTATAGCGTCCAGCGCTGTGGCGAACGGATCGTCATTCGTGATATCTATTTCTTCTATCAACTCAGCCACAACCCGTATTGCGATCTCCTCCGCTACGGCGGGAATTGAAGCATCGGGCATATCCTGTCGCACAAGTTGCGCCGCTTCCCGCACAGCGTCTGCTTCCGATTGTGGTCGGCGAGGGCGCGCCATCGCCATGACGGGCATACATAAGGCGCGGGGGAGGGTCACTGAACCGTAGCTTTCGCCGCCAGCGCATCTTCCATAACGTCGAGAACGTCGCGCATCCACGAAATTGCTGCGTGGGCTTCGCCTCTCAGCGACAACCCCAGCGCGAAGGACGTTTCTACCGATCCGATGGCTACGTCATCCAGCCGGAAGCCTTGTAGCGCCTGTTGCTCCGCTAAACGCAGATTGAAGTCGCGGCATTGGGCGATGATCCGAAGGGAGGCGCTTTCTTCTTCGAGGGTCATAACTGGACTCCCTATCTGTACGGTTGGAGGAAGGTCGGCGAAGGGCGGTTCAACAGGCCTTCGTCATCGTCGATGTCGAGCAGGCCTTCGTTGCCTAACTGGATCGCCCGCCGCTGGCCTAGGGTGCGGTTGTCGTTTCCGGCTTTTGCGCGTGCGGTCAGCGAAAGGGATCGGCGGGTTGCCAGAATAGATCGCATGAGATCAGCAACTAGACCCGCGCGGGGGTTCTTGACCGGATTGCCGTTGGCAGCGGTAATTACATGACCCTCTTCGATGAGAAGCATCTGCTGTGTTTCGACCGTATCTATCTCCCGTGCCATAACGGCGGCTACGCGAACCGCGTGCAGCGTCCATTCGCTTTTCGGAACTTCATCGATCACTTCGCCGAAAATCTCACGCTGCCGGTTGGTCAACTTCATATCGGCGGGCGGCTCAATGACCATTGCCGCAGCCTGCACGTCGCGGACAGCCGCATCGGTACTGTCGGCTCGCTTACGCCGTGGAGCGCGAGCTTTTTGGGGGTTAGCGATCATGGGATTATCTCCGAATTTCGGTGTTTGCATATGAGTTCGGGGTTGCCGCCGGTCCGGAATGTGTGGCCTTCGAGACTTTTCAATGCCCGGTACCCCTTAGATCATCGTGGCCTGTGGGCGGGGATGGGTGCAGGGGTGTGCCGGGCGCTAACTCATATGATCGCGTGCGCTCGTTGAAGATCAGGCCAGGATCGCGCGCCGCCGCCTGCCGGACGTTGTGGGGAAGGAAGCGCGCCTTTTCGCGAATGGCCAGCTTGCGCACCGCTTCCCGATCCAACCTATCCCAAGGCACCTCATTGGCATTAAAGGCGCGTGGATCGAAGGGTCTGAATGCGTGAAAGCCTTTACCCTTGAAGTCGCGGGGGGTCATACTGGGATTTGAAGCCAAGTATTTTGCGAGCGCGTCGGGTAAAGCGTCTAGGTGATCGGTCATGCAAGGCTCCTAATTGCGTTAGAGTTGCCACGGCCGGATGAAGTGTCGATCCGGACGGCAGTTAAGTTACGGAAAATATGGGTATAATTCGTGTTTCTGACGGGATACGTCCGGATACGTCCGGGTAATCCCCTATAACGCTCTCCCGCGCGGGCGGGCGCGGGCGCGGGATAACCGAATAAGGGTTTTTCCGGACGTATCCGGACGACTAAGCCCGGTTTCCCGAAATAATCCCAAGAGTTCATTGAGTTATGCTCGTCCGGATCACGGTCCAAGGCGCTTCTCACATCGCCCTCCCGCCATGATTTCTCGGTGATTTCACGGACTCAAAGCCAGTGATCGGATCGACAACTGTCTGGAGGCGCAGGCCTTTCCAATATCGGAGCCGTTGGCCACCAGTATGACGACCGGGCGCGAAGCCACGCTTTGTCATCATTCCGCCAAAGCTCTTAGTTGAACCAGCGTCCTCTTTCGCGTCGTCCGCGAACAAAGACCAATTGTGGAAAAGATCATTAGTGACCGCGTTGAATGCCTCGCCTCGTTCGCAATACTCTTCCAGCCACTGCCCGAAGATATCCTGATCCTGAAAATAATCATCGGTGGCCTCAGCCACGGCTTGCGGACGGGGAAGGCCATCGGCCTGCCACTTGAGGCATCCGTCAATCATCCAACGCAAGATTTGGGGAAACTCTGGTTCAAGCTCCTCCTCAAGCTTTCGGTTCACTGCGGAGGGCTTGCGCGTGAAAGGAATGATATTGAAGCGACGCTTCATCGCGTCATCCACCGTATGCAAAACAGGGTGAAAGTTGCCGATGATGAGCAGTTTAAATTCAGGCACGAAGCTGAAGAAGTCTTGTCGCATGTACCGGGCGCTGATCTCATCGCTCCCGGTCAGTTGCTTGATCCGGCTCTCGGCCCAAGGTCTTCCCTGCTCAGTTTCACTAGCGGTGACCATTCGCGCGCCATTGAGCATCGCAAGTCCGGTTGGGTGTTGATCGTTACGAGATGCGGTAAAGGTCTCCATCGCGGAGGTCGTGGCATAATCCCCGATAATTCGGCGCGCGGTATTTATGAAAACGCCTTTACCGTTGCCTCCATCGCCATAAATGAAAAACAGGGCTTGCTCGATGGTCAGGCCTGTCAGCATATAGCCCAGCACAATCTGCAGATACTCGACCATCAGATTGTCGTCGCCAGTCGATTGCATAAGAAACTCTAGCCATTTCGCGGGCGTGCCGCTGGCCGGGGACACCGAAGTGCTTTTACTGATCAGCAGCTCTGGGTCCGGGGAATGCAGTTTCCCTGTCCGTAGATCGACCGGGCCGCTGGGGGTTCCCAACAGCATCTTATCGGTGTCGAAGTGCTTATGTGTAACGGCGATGGCGGGAAGGCTTCGGGCTATGTTCTCGGTGCCGCTAATGAAGCCAGAACATGAGTATCGCGAAGCGCCCCCGCCGATCTCATGCACCACGCGACCAATTTCATTGAACGTGGCTCGGCATTCATCGGCGCGCCAAATGCCCGCGCTGTCCACGCGCATCCACTGGCCGCGGGTATGTTCATATCGACGACCAGCCCCGCATTGTTCTGCCCATTCGTTAGCCATCGTGACTTGGCTTACCTGATCGGTGTCGGCGCTATCATTGCGACGATTGGCCCGCGCAGCAGTTTGATTGATCAGCGCAAGAAACTCGCTCCGCGTATGGCCGGCAACGATCCAATCAGTAAAATCACCGTGTAGCGCTAACCCCGGCAGATCGACGATTTTGACCGATCCTGCGACCGAACGCAGAGACCTAGCAACCAATGCGGCATGTTGCTTTCCGATGTCATCGTTATCCGCGATGACCACGATATTGCGACCAACGAAATGTTCGTTGAAGGAAGAGCGCCATTTCATAGCCCCGTCAGGGTTAGTCGTGGCTATAAAGCCATGATCCCAGAGCGTATCTGCATCCTTCTCGCCTTCGGCAATGATCAGCGGCTCTTCGGGACGCGCCGCCATTTCTCGCGTCACCCCGTGAAGGCGGTAAGGCAAGTCGGGTTCTTCACCCTTGCCTTTGCGGACATGTTCCAGCCCCTCAAACCGATAGAAATCGTTCTGTGGGTCTTTCAGCTCAAGGTCCAGATCGCCCATTCCCCCAGAAAAGCGCCTGCCAGTGAGGAATGCCTTTTCGCCATCGGCGCGCCGTCCCTTGAACTTTGAATAAGCGTATGTGCCATCAGCATGATCATAGTCGAAGGTGCTGATTAGGGTGGTTCCCCGATCCCATATGGGTCGGTCAGGATTATCATCTGACCATGAGCCGTCGCGCTGTTCCTTCTGAATCGGATCAGCCGCAGAAGGATCGGGCTTCAAACTCCTATTGACCCCTGCGGCGGTTTCGACCGGCGCAGGGGTTTCTTCTTGGGGTTCAAGCATCGTCGCCCCCGATCACGACAGGCAGATCAGCCACAGCCCGTTCAGCGCGGTCCCGGTAGTTGCGAACGTCGAATGTCATCACAGAGCGGACGAATTGCCCGCCGACATAACCGGACGCCAGATCGAGGTCAGCGGTCGGCTGTGTGAAGGTACTGCCGTTAGCCAACGACACGATAGAAATTTGATCAGCGGAAGGGGTAGCTTCCATGACCTGCTTGATCTTGCCGACAATGCTGCTCGCGTGCCGGATCGTATAATCCACGATCAGATCACCGAAGATACAGAACAGCGGAAAGTCGAGAGCAACGCTAAATTGCCGCGTTCTTGTGCCTTCCGGAATATTCGGTAGCCACGGGCATATCGCGACATAATCCTTTAGCTTACGCCAATCGACACGCGCCTCAGCAGTGGCAACGTCAGTCTTTACAAATACGTTCATAGTTCGTCTCCTTCGAAACGAATAAGGCGCGGCTATCGATTCAAACCGAACAGGTCGTTCGAATAAAATCGATCTATCTATTTCCACGCTGAATGGATGGATCGCTCAGGTCCAAGAAGCCGCATCGAAACGTCTGCCAAAGGGTCCGCGCATAGCCGAACCCAGCATCTTTCGTGGCGAAGTCGCGTGCATAATCACCGCCAGCTTGGGCAGGCGATAAGTGAACCCGGAACCCGTCGTCGTCGAGTTGACGAAGGACCACGATCCGCGATTGGAGATCAGCGTTCACAATCGCAGCTCAGGATCGTGCGGCCATGCGGGCTTCCAGCCATGCATCGACCTCACGTTTCAGATACCCGAGGGAACGAGGCCCGAGCTTGATGGGCATGGGAAAACCCTCGTCCTGCATCATTCGGCTCAAGCCGTGCCGCGAAACGCACAGCAAAGCCATGACGTCTCTCGGGCGTATGATGATAGCTGGGGGACGGGAGCGTCGTTCGGTGACTGGGCTTGTCTCGTGCATTTATATGTCTCCTTTCGCCATCGCAGGCTTGGGAGCGTTAAATACGCATAACGACGCTTCCGCGAGGAAGGAGGTCGCAGCTAATTACCCCGAATTCGTTGCGAAAGTCAGGATTTCCGCCGAAACTTATCGATTAGTCGCACTGTTTCCTCCTGCGAAAGACCCCATCTTTCGGCAGCGATTTCCTCAGCAAGCGGACGCATGGTGCGATTTCGTTTATTCCAGAAGGTTTTGAAGATCGCCCGAATGTGAGGAACATCCGACGCCGCCCTGTCGAAATCCGTTGTCGCATCCTTTGGCCTGCCCGGCGCGTTCTTTGGGTGCTGATATGGCGGTCGAGCTTTAACGCCGAACCTGAGGCCTTCTTCCTTAAGCTCGAAATATTTGGTCATCCGAACATTGAACTCGCGGTGTTCATCGGTAGTGGCCAAATCCAACTCGGCAGATTTGTCCAATATATCGATAACGAAACGCGCCAAATCCTGCTGATCGCGCAAGTTTTCCGATTTCCATGGGGGCATCGTCACGCTAATTCGCCGTCGTTCGGGGATGTAATTTCCATCTCACAGTAATCCGCCCAATCTTGCATCAGGGCTTTGCGTTTTTCGAGCAAGGAGCCGCGCCGATATGCAGCCTCAACCTTGTTGGGGATGGTGTGAGCCAATGCCATTTCCGCCGCATTGGAATCATGGTCGGTTTCCTCGGAGGCCCAATCGCGGAAACTAGACCGGAAACCGTGAACCGTCGCTTCCCCAGCAAGGCCCATTTTGTCCTTTAGGAAGTCGAGCATCGTCATGTTGCTGATCCCTTCGCCAGCGTTCCGGGGGGAGGGGAATACATAAGGGTTCCCTTCTTCCCGCACTACCGCTTTCAAAATGGCAATGGCCTGATCGGAGAGTGGCACGATATGATCTCTATCGGTCGGCTTCTGCCTACCGGCTTTCATTCGACTGATTGGGATAGACCACAGCTTTGCCTCTAGATCGATTTCATCCCACGTCGCACCGATGACGTCGCCAGTGCGAACGCATGTGAGGATGCAAAACTCCAAGGCTTGGGGCGCTAGTTCGTTGGGACTTGATATCCGATACTCGCGCAGTTTCTTCATGAATGGCTGCATCTTGCTGTAAGGAAGCGCTTTTTGATGCTTTTGCTCCTTCTTTTCGGGAGGCAGCATCTTGCGAATCATCCGACGCTCAGCAGGATTTTCCCCGACAAGCCAGCCTTCCAAAATCGCATGATCAAAAACTTCTTCGATACGCGGGATGAGGCGTTTCGCCGTCACTGGCACCTTATGCCATATAGGTAGTAGCGCATCGCGGACAGCATAGCGGTCAATGCGTGTGACATCCCGGTCACCCAAAACGGGGTAAACGTGGTTTTCGAATGAGCCGCGCCAAGACGCCTCACTTTTACCGTTTTTGCTCCAGCCCGATTTCATTTTCTTAATGAGGCTTTCGGCTACGTCACGAAAGCTTGTCCCGCTGGCCTTGGCCCGAACTATAGCGGCTCGTGCGCGGTCACGATCCTCCATCGGGTCTGCGCCCGCCTTAACCATAAGCCGTAACTGCACGGCTCTATCTCGCGCTTGGTCGATAGTCATGAAGTCGACTGAGCCTAAGCCCATTTCGCGCGCTTTGCCGTTCATCGTGTAGCAGAAGGCCCAACTCTTCCGGCCATTTTTGCTAACTGATAAGAACAGGCCGCGACCGTCGCTATATTTGCGACGCTGATTGGCCCGTTCGATATCCTTCTTGGTCAGCCTCATCGGATGTCCTTTTCGCCGATTTCATTCCCCGGTTATTCCCCGGTTTCGGCAAAAAAGGAAACAACTTTCTCCGACGCTTAAAGACCCAAAAATTTACGGAACGGGCAATAACCTACTTGAAATACGTGACTTTCTTGGGCGTTTAAGCGCCCAAAAAATTACTTAAAAAGAGGGGATTGGCGGACAGGGTGGGATTCGAACCCACGGAGAGCTTGCACCCTCGGCGGTTTTCAAGACCGCTGCCTTAAACCACTCGGCCACCTGTCCGTTGGCGGCTTCATTATCGCCCCGCCGCGCAAATCCAAGGCAAATCTTTCGATGAGCCGAAGGAAACATGAAAATAAAGGGATTCACGCGCCCGTCCATCTATGCGACAATCGGCTTCAGCGAATAAGGGGAACGCACATGACACGATCCGCGGTACTCGCCGTCGCTCTGCTCGCCAGCGCAATGTGGCCCGGAAACGCCCTTGCGCCACCTGCCGTGGCGCAAACCGATGACGGGTTTCAATCCTATCTTGCCAGCCTTCGTCCAAAGGCTCGGGTCATGGGGATCAGCGAAGCAACGATGAACAGCGTCTTCCCGACACTGACGTCCAATCCTCGCGTGGTGCAACTGGATCAGTCGCAACCGGGCG
The DNA here is from genome assembly GCF_027925545.1 of Sphingobium sp. BS19. Lineage (NCBI taxonomy): Bacteria > Pseudomonadati > Pseudomonadota > Alphaproteobacteria > Sphingomonadales > Sphingobiaceae > Sphingobium > Sphingobium sp. BS19. The sequence goes on along the minus strand of NZ_BSEF01000036.1, from coordinate 8,462 downwards.
GGAGCACAGACTCGCCAATTCCTGCTTTCGAACCCTACCGTCGGCAGCATGTCGATTCGGCGCGGATCAACCGTGGCCGTGTCGCCTATCAGAACAATCGCGCGAGGCTGTCGCGGATCGAGCGCGAAACCGGCGTTCCCGAAGCGATCATGGTCGCGATCTACGGCCATGAAACGAACTATGGCTCTTATACCGGTGACTTCGACTTGCTCCGGTCGCTCGCTACTCTGGCGCATGAAGGGCGTCGACGCGCTCTGTTCGAACCGGAGTTCCTTGCGACGCTCAAAATGCTCGACAATGGCGTCCCTCGCTCGCAATTGGTGGGCAGTTGGGCAGGGGCCACAGGCTATCCCCAGTTCCTGCCCTCGGTCTATCTGCGCGTGGCGAAGGATGGCGACGGTGACGGTCGCGCAAATATATGGTCGAGCGAAGCGGACGCGCTGGCGTCCATCGCCAATTATTTCGTCGATGCGGGCTGGCGCAAGGGCACCCCGTGGGGCGTCGCAGTTGCCGTCCCCACCGGGTTCGACAGGTCGAGTATCGCAAGCCGGACCAACGCGGCCCGATGCCCCCGCGTCATGGAACGGCACAGCCGCTGGCTCACCATGGCGGAATGGCGCAGTCGCGGCATCACGCTAACGGGGTCGACACGGCTGGCAGACAGCGATCTGGCGACATTGATCGAACCGGACGGCCCCGGACAGACGGCCTATCTGCTCACCGGCAACTACCGCGTGATCCTCGATTACAACTGTTCGAATTTCTATGCTTTGTCGGTCGGATTGTTGGCGGATGCAGTGGCGGGTTAGTCATCTCGGTATATCCGGGGCGTTGCTGCTGTTTCTAGGCTCCTGCGGCATGGTTGACGGCACACGCGACGGGAATTTCCGTGCCGGTCAATCCCGCAACGACCGAAAGGCGGTCTCCGATCTCCCCGTCAAGATAGGTGCGCCTTATACAGTGGGCGGCGTCACCTACATCCCGGCGGACATGCCAAACTATGAAGCCGTCGGATATGCAAGCTGGTATGGCGAAGAACTGAGCGGCAATCGCACCGCTAATGGCGAGCGCTTCGATCCCTCCGGTATAACCGCCGCGCATCGCACTTTGCCGTTGCCCAGTTATGTGGAAGTCACCGCATTGACGACGGGGCGAACGATAGTGTTGCGGGTAAACGATCGCGGCCCATTCACTCAGGCGCGTGAGATAGATCTCTCGCGCGGTGCGGCGGACCAATTGGGACTGCTCGGCCAGGGTGCCGCACCGGTCCGTATCAAGCGCGTATCGCCACCGGAGGCTGAGCGCGCAATCCTGCGTTCCGGACGAAGAGTCGCCGAACGCCGTGCCATATCTGGCCGGACTCTGGCAGATTTACGCAACCGCCTTTCCGTTCCGATAAAAACGGCCAGCCTGGAGACCGCGCGCACGCTTCCGAACAATGGCTTATACACTGTTCAAATCGCCGCCTTTTCGGACAAGGATCGGGCCGAATCGCTTGCCGCCAGAACGGGCGCAAGAATGTCGCTGACCGATCGCGTCTGGCGGGTATACTTCGGACCCTATCGTCGTGTCGAAGATGCGCGCGCCGGTGTAACATATGCCGCATCGAAGGGGTTCCGCGATGCTGCCATTGTGGCTAATGACGATATATCCATAACGCCATCGCGTTGAAATGGCGGGTCCGAATTTTCGAGAGTCCAGATGAAAAAAACCTTTGCCGCCGCTCTGCTCCTGCCGCTTCTGGCGCAGCCCCTTGCTGCCGAAGCGCCTCCCTATACCAGTGCAGCGCCCATCGCGTTCATGCAGGATTTGTCGTCAGGCGCTATCCTGTTCGACAAGGACGCAGATAAGCGAATGCCACCTGCGTCGATGGCGAAGATGATGACCGTGCATGTCGCGTTCCGTCTGATCCAACAGGGCCAGTTGAAGCTCGACACGAAGTTCACTGTCCGCCCCGAAACGTGGAAGAAGTGGCATGGCCCCGCTGCAGGCTCCACCATGTTCCTTTCGGTGGGAGAGCAGGTTTCCGTAGAAAACCTGCTGCACGGCATCGTGACGCTTTCCGGCAATGACGCCTGCGTCGTGCTGGCGGAAGGCATTTCGGGAACCGAGCAAGCCTTTGCCGCCGCCATGAATCAGGAAGCGGCGCGTATGGGGCTGAAGAACAGCCATTTCGGGAACAGCAATGGCTGGCCCGATGAAGGTGTTACCTATGTCACGGCGCGCGATCTGGCGACGTTGGCAGCGGCAACCGTTCAGGAAACGCCCGACCTCTACAAGAAATTTTACGACACCCCGTCATTCACATGGGGCAAGACGATGGGCGGAAGCGCAATTACGCAAGCGAACCGCAACCCCATACTTGGTCGTATACCCGGAGCCGACGGTCTCAAGACCGGGCACACCGAGGAAGCAGGCTATGGCTTTACCGGGTCGGCCGAACAAAATGGCCGTCGCCTCGTAATGGTCGTGGCTGGCCTCGATAGCTTCAACGGCCGTGTCGAAGAATCGGTGCGGTTCATGGACTGGGGTTTCAAGGCTTGGCGGGCGCAGCCATTGTTCAAGAAGGGCGCGCTGGTGGAAACGGCCGACGTGCAGCTTGGCAGCGCGCGTACAGTCGGTCTGGTCGCTCCCCGCAATCTGGCGGTAACGATGCCCAGCACCGCGACCAGCAAGATGCAAGTCAAGGTCGTCTATACCGGCCCGATCAAGGCACCGATCGCAAAGGGGCAGCAGATCGCGCAACTGGTCGTCACTACCCCCGATACCGGAGCGCAGACGATGCCGCTGGTAGCCGCCGAAGCTGTGGCGGAAGCCGGAATCTTCGGACGTCTATGGAACGGATTGATGTCATTCTTCGGGTGATGGGCATAATCGGATGACAACGAAGGGCCGTTTCATCACGCTGGAAGGTGGTGAAGGCGCCGGCAAATCGACGCAAGTCAAGGCGCTTGCCGCCGCGCTGCGAGCGCGCGGCGCAACGGTGCTGGAAACGCGCGAGCCGGGCGGCAGCCCCGGAGCGGAGGCTATACGGGCTTTGTTGCTCACCGGAAATGCCGACCGCTGGACACCGCGCGCAGAGGCACTGTTGTTTGCGGCAGCGCGCGCCGATCATGTGGCCCGTATCATCAAGCCTGCGGTGGACCGCGGTGAATGGGTCATTGCCGACCGGTTTCTCGACAGCAGCCGGGCCTATCAGGGCGGCGCGAGCGGTTTGGAAGATGCCGATATTCTGACACTGCATCGTATCGGCAGCGATGGCTATCTGCCGGACCGAACGCTGATACTGACCCTGCCCGAAGACATTGCAGAGGCTCGCACAGCGGTGCGGGACGGCAATGACGTGGATCGGATCGGCGGACGGGATCGAAGCTACCACCGCAAGGTGGCATCTGCCTTCGCACGATTTGCGCAGAACGAACCTGATCGCTTTCGGATTGTGGACGCCAGCGGCACTGCACCCGATGTGACTGCGCAGTTGCTCGACGCATTAAGCGATATGCTGCCATGACGTCACTTTTGGGTCAGGATATGCAGGTCCGCACCCTGCTCGAAGCCGCGCGTGGCGGACGAATGCATCATGGCTGGATACTCGCCGGACCACGCGGGGTAGGGAAGGCGACCTTTGCGCGTATGGCCGCGCGACGATTGCTTGCCGAAGCTGCAGGTGCATTGAAAGCCGGAGATGGCTTCGATCTTCCTCCAACCGAATCCAATGCCTGTTTGTTCGATGCGGGGACGCATCCGGATTATGCTGAACTTTCCCGGTTGGAAAAGGATAATGGCGATCTGGCGAGAAACATCAGCGTGGATCAGGTGCGCGGCCTGCAGCGATTGCTGAATAAAGTCCCGTCCTTGTCCGACCGCCGGATCATAGTGATCGACAGTGCCGACGACCTGGAACGCAGCGCTGCGAACGCGCTCCTGAAAAATCTTGAAGAACCGCCGGTCGGCACGCTGTTCCTTCTCGTGTCTCATGCCCCTTCGCGCTTGCTGCCGACCATTCGATCCAGATGCCGTATGCTGCGCTTCCAGTCGCTGGACGACGAAGCGATGCAGGTCGTCGTGCGCCGGCATAAGCCCGACATATCACCCGATGAACTGGCGGCGCTCGTTCTTGCCGGGGCAGGGTCGCCCGGTCGCGCTTTGGGTTATGCCGGCCTCGATCTGGGTGACATCGAGCAAACCTTGTTAGCGATTGCTGCGAGCGGCGATCCGACCAACAAATTGCGGCTCGATATATCCAGACGGTTGGCGACAAAAGCGGCTCGTCCACGATATGAGGCTTTCCTTGAACGCGCACCGGCGTTTCTGGCCGCGTCGGCCAAGTGTGCGGAAGGGTCTACGCTCAAATCTACGCTGACAACTTGGGAGCAGGCAAAGCATCTTGCATCGGGCGCGGTGATATTATCGCTGGACCCCGCAACGGTCGTTTTTGAACTATGCAGCCATGTGGCAACGCTTGCTTCCCTGCGTCGCGCCGTCTGACTGTCGACAAATCGCCTTTGCCTGACGTTCGACAGCCGCTAGAGAAGCGGCCTAACGCCATTTGAAGCGAGCTTATGTCCAAGCCTTTTACCATCACGACCGCGATCAGTTACCCCAACGGAAGGCCGCATATCGGGCACGCTTATGAAGCGATCGCCACGGACGCTATCGCACGCTTTCAGCGGATGATGGGGCGCGACGTATTCTTCCAGACCGGCACTGACGAACATGGCTTGAAAATGGACCAAGCGGCGCGGGCGCGGGGTATAACACCACGCGAGCTTGCCGATGAGATGGCATCCTATTTCAAACAGATGGATGACATTCTTAAGATTAGTTATGATCGGTTTATTCGAACGAGCGAGCCCGATCACCACGCCGCAAGCCAAGCCTTGTGGAAGGCGATGGAAGCCAATGGCGACCTGTATCTGGGCCGCTACGAAGGCTGGTACTCCGTCCGCGACGAAGCCTTTTATGACGAGAAGGAACTGATTGAAGGCGGGGAGGGGGCTAAGCTTTCTCCGCAAGGCACGCCTGTCGAATGGACGGTGGAAGAAAGCTGGTTCTTCAAGCTCTCCAAATATGAACAGCCTTTGCTGGATCTTTATGCGGCACAACCTGACTTCATCCGTCCGGACAGCCGCCACAACGAAATCATGCGTTTCGTGGAAGGTGGCCTTTCCGATCTGAGCATTTCCCGAACCAGCTTTGACTGGGGGGTAAAGGTGCCGGGCAGCGATGGCCATGTCATGTATGTGTGGGTCGACGCACTGACCAACTACCTGACCGGCTGTGGCTATCCCGACGATAGCGAACGTATGGCCCGATATTGGGCCGATACCGGCGATATCATCCACATAATCGGGAAGGATATCGTTCGATTTCATGCTGTTTACTGGCCAGCTTTCCTGATGAGTGCGAAGTTGACGTTGCCCAAGCATGTTTTCGGACATGGGTTCCTGCTCAATCGCGGGGAAAAGATGTCCAAGTCCGTGGGCAATGTCGCCGACCCCATCGCGCTTGCCGAGCGCTTCGGCGTCGATCAGTTGCGGTACTTCCTGTTATCCGAAGTAACGTTCGGAAATGATGGCAGCTATAGCGCAGAAGCCATTGTACAAAGGGCAAATAGTGATCTCGCCAACAGCTTCGGCAATCTGGCGCAGCGCACTCTCAGCTTTATAGCCAAAAACCTTGAAGGCAAGCTACCACATGGCGGAACCGCTGCTGCCGCCGACGATGAATTGCGCGCCTTGATCGGCACCGCAACCAACGATTTCGTTGCCGCGATGAGCGATCTGGCACCCTCACAAGCCATCGAAACCTGGATGCGCGCCGTCTTCGCCTGCAACCAGTATATCGACGCGCAGGCGCCTTGGGCCTTGCGGAAGACCGATCCTGACCGGATGATCGCCGTGCTGGCAACGCTTTACGAAGCCATCGGGAACCTCGCCCTCATGATCCGACCCGTTATTCCCACCTCGTCCGACGCGCTGCTCGATCAGATGGGAATAGGTTTTACGTGTCGACTTATTCAGGATATCGGATCGTCATGGTACGGCCCACTGGTAGACAGCGGCTTTGTCCTTTCGCCGCCCAATCCGCTATTTCCCCGCCTCGAACTGACCGAAGCGGATGCCTGACCCATGCTGATCGATAGTCATTGCCACTTGAATTACAAAGGCTTGGTCGAAGATCAGGCGGCCGTGCTGGAGCGCGCAAGACTTTCAGGTGTCGAGTTAATACTCAACATCGCTACCCGAGAGAGCGAATGGGACGCCGTTCTGGCAACCGCGATACGGGAACCCGATGTCTGGGCAACGGTCGGAATCCATCCCCATGAAGCAGACGAACATCCGCATATCGACACAGCCAAGCTCGTCGATCGCGCGGCCCATCCGCGGATCGTCGGGATCGGTGAGACCGGCCTCGATTACTATTACGACCACAGCGATCGCGACCGGCAACAGACATCCTTCCGTGCCCACATCGCCGCCGCCAGGGAAACGCAACTCCCCCTGATCGTCCATACCCGCGATGCAGAGGATGACACCTTGGCGATCTTGCGCGATGAAATGGGGAAGGGGGCTTTCCCCGGCGTCATTCACTGCTTCACCGCGAGCGGTGCGTTCGCCGATGCTGCGATGGAGATCGGCTTCTACATCAGCATTTCCGGCATTGTCACTTTTCGCAACGCCAAGGATTTGCAAGAGACGGCCAAACGCCTCCCTGCCGATCGCATTCTGATCGAAACGGACAGCCCGTTTCTCGCTCCCGTGCCGCATCGCGGTAAGCCGTGTGAGCCGGGCTATGTCGCGGACACGGCACGCTTCCTCGCCAATCTGCGCAGGGAAACTATCGAAGAGCTCGAAGCCAATACCACAGCGAACTTCAGGAAGCTGTTCGCCAAGACCGCTTCGTGACATTCAAGGTCACTATCCTTGGGTGCGGCACCTCTTCCGGCGTTCCGCGCATCGGAAACGATTGGGGCGATTGCGATCCGCTGGAACCCAAAAATGCGCGCACCCGAGTGTCAATTCTCGTCGAGAGCCCTACCACACGTATTCTCGTGGATACCTCGCCAGACATGCGCGCCCAATTACTGGCGGCGGGTGTCGTCCATATCGATGCGATCCTGTGGACGCATGATCACGCCGATCACTGCCATGGCATCGATGATGTCCGCCAGCTGTTCCACCATGCCGGATCCCCAATCCTCGGCTTTGCACGCCGGCCCACTTTGAATCTGCTGAAAATGCGGTTCGGCTATGCGTTTGAAGGCCGGGACGGATATCCTTCTACGATTGATGGGCAGATTTTGCCTGATGCCCTGACGATCGGCGACATTCAGATTCGCTGCGTCGACCAGCCCCACGGATCGATTTTCTCCACCGGGTTTCGCTTTACGCATCGAAATAGATCCATTGGCTATGCCACTGATTTTCATGAAGTCACGACTGATATGCTGAGTCTATATGATGGTCTGGATGTTTGGGTTGTCGATGCCTTGAGACAGCGTCCGCATCCCACACACCCACATCTTGCGCAGACGTTAGCAGCGATTGGGTCGGTAAAGCCGGGCAGGGCGATCCTCACCCATATGGACAACAGCATGGACTATTCGGCTCTGCGCAAAACGCTCCCGGACAACGTCGAGCCGGCCTTTGATGGCATGATGGTAACTTTATGATGGACGGACCAACCGACGCAGCGAGCATCATATGGTATCTTGCCGTGCTGGTGTTGGTGGGTTCTTCGCTACTATACAGGCGCATAGCATGGCGTTCGGCCATCGGCATGGCTGCGGCGTGGGTCGCGGTGTTTGCCATAATATTAACCATAGTCAGCTATCGGAACGGAATTGCTTCCATCGCCCACCGCGTAAGCGGAGATATACTGGGAAGACCGCGGCAAAATGCGGATGGCAATGCTCTGCGCGTAGCTTTGGCCGAGGACGGCCACTATTGGGTAGACGGCACGGTGGACGGTGCACCAACCCGATTTCTGATCGACAGCGGCGCGACATTTACCGCCTTGTCAGGAGCGGCAGCCACTGCATCGGGGTTACAGATGGACACTCGTCGAATTCCGGTCACAATTGAGACTGCAAATGGCCAAGTGCAAGCGGCGCGATCTATGGTTTCTTCTATGCAGGTCGGCCCCATAAAAATGGATGATCTGCCTGTAGTGGTGTCACCGGCATTCGGAAAAACGAATGTGCTAGGTATGAACTTTTTATCGCGCCTGAAAAGTTGGCGAGTTGAAGAAGGTGAGATGGTGTTGGAGCCTTAACCGCCCGACCGACACAGCTCGTATTTAACATAATATATATTATCGGACTTAAATATTGTAGCAGCAACGTTCAAATGTCACAGTTGCGCAAAGTAGAGATGTCTCACTTGGGCTACCGTGCCCTCCGGCTGTTCGGAGGTATTGAGCATGGCGGTGTTGCGTATGAGTACCGAGGAGCTTTCGCG
>NZ_BSEF01000035.1:0-19148 GCF_027925545.1 Sphingobium sp. BS19 | reverse complement strand
TACGGCTCGATCCGGCGCATCTGCGCCTCACTCAGCAGAAACGGAACATCCATCGGCAGCGCCTCCTAACGCTGCTATTGAATCAACCCATCACCCAATGCGCAAGCAATTTAACAGGTCCTGACCCTAGTCAATGAAGCCATGACACTTGCCGGCTCTACGATTGTTTACTCCGATCACCCCATGCAGCGGCGTTGGCGTGACGTGCGGGTTGCCGCGCAGCATGCAGCCGCAAGCACGGACAGCTATTCGGCGCTTGCGGCAGCATATTTTGTTGAGGAACTACCAGCTTGAGGCAGGTTTATTGGCGAAACGATTGAGCTAACTTGTGATTTATCACCTAGAGAAAGTCTTTTGCCTTCATATTAATTGTTAGGAAGGATTACCAAGGTGCCAAATATTGAGCGAATTGAGATGGAAGCGGATCTGATCAGGCTCTCACATGATTTCGCTTATTATATGGACTATCGGAAGTATGAAAAGCTCATCGGGCTTTTCACCTCTGATGCCCTGTTCGACCGGATAATGCACGTTCATCGCGGACATGATGAAATCCGTGCGGGATTGAACGAACGGTCGACGGCCATCATGACTCGTCATATTTCCACCAATTTCCATTTTGAACCGATCAGTGAAACCGAGGTTCGCGGAGTGGTGTACAACATGTCCTATTTCGGACAATTGAACGCTGAAGGCGAAGCTCCGGCGATCTATAGCGGGCCGGGAATGCTTCTGGAATTTCATGATCGCTACGTTCGCACCATGGTCGGTTGGCGTTTCGCTGAAAGGGTGGCCCGGGCTGCATTGCTTGATCCCCATGCACCGATGCTGGCTGGCGGACACTGGCGCCCCGAGGCAGATTGAGCGGGTAGGAAACGAAACGTGAAAGGAAGAGCAGATGCCCACAATTACTGATAAGTCGCAAAAAAAACCTTTATTGTCGATGAAGCGGATCAATCACGGTACGCTTGGCTGTACCAATCTGGCCAAAACCCGTCGATTCTATGAAGAAGTACTGGGTCTTGATGTGATCCAGACAAGCCCCGTTTCGATGATGGTCAGCAAGAATGCCGATTTTGTCTATGCGTGTGTCGAAAGCCCAACCCATGACGGCAACATGAACATGCTCAACCACAATGGCCTTGAGGTGGAAACACATGAAGAAGTCAACGAGGCGCATCGCCTGCTCATGAGTGTCAAGGACGAGTGGGGTTTGAAGATCATGCCGGCTCGCACTGTCCATGGCGCTCACACTTGCTACTTCAAGGACTTCGATGGAAACTGGTGGGAGATCGTGTCCGCCGGCGAGCGCGGGTACATTGGCGATTTCCACGACAAGGAATACGACATGACCGGCCTGCACGAATTTGATGACTGGGCCGAACTCTATGAAAAAACGAAGGAACTGCGTCACGTACAGGACCCGGAAACCCGGGCAATGATGAAGGAGCAGCTCGCGAGCAAGTAAGGACTCGCGTCGTTTTTTGGTCGAACGTGCATCTTGAGCATATGAATGCTTGAGATGCACGTATTCGTTATGAGGATATAGTCTGTGATCGAAGTTTACCATCTTCCGCCTACACGTTCTGTTCGGGCGGTTTGGGTTCTGGAGGAACTCGGGATAGCATATGGCACACGAAACTTCATGTTTCCTGCCGCCGTGCGTGATCCGGGGTATCTCGACCTCAATCCAGCCGGGACATGCCCGACCATGGTTGACGGCGATGTTGTGCTGACGGAGTCGATGGCAATTTGCGATTATATAGCGAGAATCTACGGCGGCGGACGGCTGATTATCTCACCCCAGGATCCGGACTATTTCGAATACTTGCGCTGGATGTGGTATGGCGAAGCGACGCTCTCGCAGCAATTGGCCAATGTCATGCACTATGGGCCGAATGCACCTGCCGATCAGCAGATTCCCACAGTCGTAGACAACGCGATTGCGGCTTATGTACGTCACCTGGCTGTGGTCGAAAAGGGATTGCGCGATGACGGCTTCATTGCCGGTGGCGCGCTGACTTTGGCGGACGTTTCACTTGGCTATGCTCTTTTCGTGGGGCAGGTCTGTGGGTTGGGCGAACAATTTGGACCACGAACCGCGCGGTATTTTAAGTTGATTGCCGAACGCCCCGCGTTCGAGCGTGCGTGCGCGCCAGTTGCGACGTGAATCAACAGAGATGATGAAAGGCGAAAAATGCGTTTGCTGAGCTTTGAAAGAAATGGTGCGACAACTCTTGGGCTGCGTTTGGGTGAGGAAGTTGTGGATCTGGGCCGGGAAATGCCGCAGTTTTCCGGAGACATGGCGGCATTCCTGGCGGCCGGGCCCGATGCGCTGGAAGCAGCGCGTTTGATTGGGGAACGCGCGACGGAAAGACTACCGTTCGAGACGGTCAAGTGCTGCGTTCCGGTGCCTCGTTGCGACAAGAATATCGGCCTGGGCCTGAATTACCTGCGTCATATCCGCGAAATGGATCCTAACTTCCAGGTTCCGGAGTTTCCCGGTATGTTCATGCGTGTCCCGAGTTCGACCGTAGCCCACCTTGAACCGATCGTCCGGCCTTCGATTTCGGATACCCTTGATTATGAGGGTGAACTTATGGTTGTGATCGGCAAGGCAGGGCGGCACATTCCGATCGAGCGGGCTTTTGACCACGTCGCGGGTTATACATGCCACAATGATGGAAGTGTCCGCGAGTTCAATCGCTTGCCAATGTCAATCACGGCGGGCAAGAATTTCGACAGAACCGGTGCAATCGGTCCCGAGATTGTGACGGCCGACGAATTGCCGTTGGGCTGTAAGGGCCTGCGCTTGCGCACGCGCGTGAACGGAGAGTTGCGTCAGGATGAGGACCTGGCCGAGATGCACTGGGACGTCGCCACATTGATTCACCTCATGTCCCGCATGATGGTACTTCTTCCTGGCGATCTGCTGACGACCGGCACTCCACCGGGTGTGGGGGCTGGATTCAATCCTCCCAAGTTTCTAAAAGCCGGGGATACCGTGGAAGTGGAGATCGAAGGTCTTGCCACGCTGATTAACCCGATCGTTGATGAGCGGGTCACAACTTGAGCAACGCTAGGTTGATATCGATTTGGAGCAAATATGCCTGAGATTACATATATTGAATTCAATGGGAACTCGCATCCTGTAGATGTTCCTGAAGGCTTCACCGTAATGGAAGGTGCCCACAAGAACGGCATTCCGGGGATCAAAGCCGAGTGTGGTGGTTCGCTGACATGTGCAACTTGCCATGTTTACGTCGATCCCGCCTGGACTGAGAAACTGTCCGAGCGGAGCGACATCGAAGAAGCCCTGTTGGAATGCGCCTATGACGTTCGCGCGGAGAGTCGGCTCTCCTGCCAGATCAGGGTAACGACGGAACTCGACGGACTGGTGGTCCGGATGCCTGAGCACCAGACTTAAGCGCGATACAAAAAATGCACTGCGACTACTGGGGGGAAAGCCGATGACATTTGCAATGATACTCTTGGCCAAGCTCATCATTGCCTTTGTGATGATTAGCGGCTTTGTGATGAATTGCTTTTCGGCAAAAGCCGAGGGTGAATTTGTCCGCCTAGGATACCCTGGCTGGTTTCGGCACGTGACAGGCATCTTGGAAGCGGGCATTGGAATTGCGATTTTTGTTCCAGCTATTGAGAGGCCAGCTTTGATATTGGGTGCAGTCGTAATGTTGGCTGCCGTCCTCAGCTTGGCTCGCTTCCGTGAATGGCTTCACGCATTGCCTGCTTTCGTTGTCATGGGGCTTTGCATTGCGGTGGCGCTTAGTTATAAGCTCGCCTGAATTCCAGCAAATGATGGGGCTTTCAGTCGTTATGGAGGCGTCGAAGTTTCGCGTTCCGCGCCTCGATGGTGCGAGACGGGGTCTTGAGTCTGGATAAACGCGCGCAGATGGGCTGTGCCGCACCGGTCAGTTTAGCGAGCTTAGCCATCGTCGAACGCCAAGTTGCCCAGAACACTCAGATCGCAAGAGTGAAGGCCGAGCGGTGCAGGCGGCGGTTGACATGGTCAGTATTGAGTAGCGATGCCAGCGCGATCAAATATGGTTTTGAGAGGTGACCGTGGGCGACCTCCTTGGTGCATGGGCGGAACTTATTAGCCAAAGGCCTTTGCCTCGATGGTCCGTGCGGCAATGCGGAGCATAGGGAGGCCCGCACGCAATACCGGCTCTTTTGCCTGCACATTGGCTTGTGACAAAGAAATCGCTGCCGGAACGCTTCCGTCGGGAGCGTGGATAGGCACCGATATGCAATAAAGGCCATCAGCAGCCTCCTCGTCATCGACCGCATAGCCCTTCTCGCGTACCTGCGCCAATTCGGCGCGCAGCGCTTCGGGATGGATGATTGTGCGGGCGGTCAGCGCGGGGAATGGCCCTCCAGTGAGATAGTCTTCCCGCTCCCGATCTGCCAGCGCGGCGAGCAGCACCTTTCCAATGCCCGAGCAATAGGCTTCCAACTGCATTCCTACCCGCGTAAACAGGCCATCCGCGCCAGCGCCCGTTTTGATGCGGTAGGTCACCATTTCTGTTTCGAGCGTACCAAGTTGGACAACGCAGCCGACGTCTCCTGCGAGTTGATGCAGCACCGGTGCGGCAGCATTGGCGATGATCTGCTTTTCATCAAATCGGCTAAGGAGGCTCATCAGCCGCGGTCCGGCGATATGAAACCCACGCACATGGCGCGCCAGATATCCTTCTGCGACCAGTGAGTGCACCTGCCGGTGTGCCGTCGCGACGGGAATGCCCAGATCGCGGGCGACGGCTGCAACACTACGTGTACCGTCTTCAGCAATTATTGCCTCCAGCATAGCGAGTGTCCGCGTCAGCGAACTCAATCTCGGCGTCCCTCTTCTCACAGTGTGAGACAATAGCATGTCTCTGCGCTTGCGCTAGGTGGTGGTCGCATTTAGCTCAGAATTGCACGGGAGGATGATAATGAAACCAAGGCATGAAGAACTGGCGCGCCGCCTGCGCGAAGCGTATACCGCAGGCGCGGTCCCGCCAATGCGTGACGGGCTTGATCCTCTGGACGCTGTCGGTGCCTACGCGGTGCAAGAAATCAATACGCGGTTCTGGCAAGCTGCGGGCCGACGCATAGTTGGGCGCAAAGCGGGGTTGACCGCCAAGGCAGTGCAAGCACAGCTCGGCGTCGACCAGCCCGATTTCGGGGTATTGTTCGATGATATGCGCATTGCAGATGGCGACAGGCTCGATCCCACCAAGTGTCTCCAGCCTAAGGCTGAGGCTGAAATAGCATTTGTGTTGAGCGCGGACCTGCCGGACGTGACCACGACGCCTGAGCAAGTCGCCGCGGCTGTCGCAACTGTGCACGCAGCGATTGAGATCGTTGATAGCCGGATCGCCGAATGGAAGATTGCCTTCGCAGATACCGTCGCCGATAACGGTTCGTCCGCTTACTTCGTGCTGGCGCAGCGGGGCCTGCCCCTTTTTGGTCTAGACCTCGAACGCGCGGGCATGGAAATGCGGATCAATGGCGTGGTGGTTTCCACCGGTATGGGCGCAGCTGCGCTGGGTAATCCGCTCAACGCGGCAGCTTGGCTTGCCCGAACCCTGGCTGAGCGAGGCGAGCCGTTGAAAGCGGGCGATGTTTTGCTTGCCGGGGCACTAGGCCCCATGGTTGCGCTCAAACCTGAAGATCACGTTGAAATTACGGTCGCCGGGATCGGCGGCTGTTCCTTTACCTATAAAGGAGCCTAACATGGCCAAGATGAAGGTAGCTATTATCGGTTCGGGCAATATCGGCACCGACTTGATGATCAAGATCATGCGACTTTCTGATGTGTTGGAAATGGGGGTCCTGGTCGGCATTGATCCGCAGTCTGATGGGTTGGCACGTGCGCAGCGGCTTGGCGTAGCGACGACTGCCGAAGGGATCGATGGCCTGATTGCCATGCCCGAATTCGCCGATGTCGAGATCGTCTTCGATGCCACCAGTGCGGGCGCGCACAAGCGCAACAGCGAACTGGTGCTGGCGGCGGGAAAACGCATGGTGGACCTGACTCCGGCTGCGATCGGCCCCTATGTGGTCCCGCCGGTCAACGGAGAGACGTACCTTGATGCGACGAACGTCAACATGGTCACATGCGGGGGGCAGGCCACAATTCCAATCGTCGCTGCGGTCAATCGGGTGGCCAAGGTCCACTATGGCGAGATTGTCGCGTCGATTTCGTCGAAGAGCGCCGGTCCCGGCACCCGCGCCAACATCGACGAGTTTACCGAGACGACCAGTCAAGCCATCGTCGATGTCGGCGGGGCAACGCGTGGAAAGGCGATCATCATTCTCAATCCAGCGGAACCGCCGTTGATCATGCGCGATACTGTCTATTGCCTCTGCGAAGAGGCGGATCAGGATGCCATCCGCCGGTCGGTGGAAGACATGGTCGCCGAGGTGCAGGGCTATGTCCCCGGGTACAGGCTCAAGCAGGCAGTGCAGTTCGAACATATCGGTTCAAACCGCCCTTTGCGGATTCCGGAGATGGGCGGCGAATTCACGGGCCTTAAGGTCAGTGTATTCCTCGAAGTTGAGGGGGCTGCGCATTATCTGCCTGCTTACGCGGGCAACCTCGACATCATGACCTCCGCGGCGTTAAAGACGGCTGAGAAGATCGCGCTGCGCATGCTCGAAGGAGTTGAAGCATGAACCTCGATCCCACCACCACCAAGCTCTACCTTCAGGACGTTACTCTGCGTGACGGGATGCACGCGATCCGCCATCAATACGGTCTGGATCATGTCAAGGCGATCGCCCGAGCGCTTGACCTTGCCAAGGTCGACGCCATTGAGGTCGCACACGGCGATGGTCTGCAGGGCTCCAGTTTCAACTACGGCTTTGGCGCATACACGGACTGGGACTGGATCGGCGCAGTGGCCGAGGTGCTGGAGCATTCTGTTCTCACCACGCTGTTGCTGCCCGGGATCGGCACGGTGCATGACCTGAAGCACGCCTATGAAATGGGTGTTCGCTCTGTCCGTATCGCGACTCACTGCACCGAGGCGGACGTTTCAAAGCAGCATATCGAAGCTGCCCGCAACCTGGGGATGGACGTTTCGGGCTTCTTGATGATGAGCCACATGACGGCGCCTGACGCGCTTGCGCAACAGGCCAAGCTTATGGAGGATTATGGCGCCCATTGCGTCTATGTCACCGACAGCGGTGGCGCGATGAACATGGATGAATATGCTGCGCGACTACAGGCTTACGACCGTCTGCTGAAACCAGAAACCCAGCGCGGTGTGCATGCCCATCATAACCTTTCACTTGGTGTGGCGAACTCTATCGTCGCAGTGCAGAATGGCGCTGTACGGGTCGATGCCAGCCTGGCGGGCATGGGTGCCGGCGCTGGCAACGCGCCGCTGGAAGTGTTTATCGCCGCGGCCGATCGCATGGGCTGGAACC
Source organism: Sphingobium sp. BS19 (assembly GCF_027925545.1). Lineage (NCBI taxonomy): Bacteria > Pseudomonadati > Pseudomonadota > Alphaproteobacteria > Sphingomonadales > Sphingobiaceae > Sphingobium > Sphingobium sp. BS19. Next base: position 11,711 of record NZ_BSEF01000035.1, on the reverse strand, counting down.
ACGGCTGCGACCTTTTCGCGCTGATGGACGCGGCGGAGGATCTGGTCCGCCCGCTGCAGGACCGACCGGTGCGGGTGGACCGCGAGACTCTGACGCTGGGCTACGCCGGAGTCTATTCGTCATTCCTGCGTCACGCAGAAAAGGCAGCGCAGGATTATGGGGTCGATACCCGCACGATTTTGGCCGAAGTGGGGCGCCGCAAGATGGTAGGCGGACAGGAAGACATGATCGTCGACATCGCACTCGATCTCACCGCAAAGGGCAGGTGACTGACACATGCGGTGGCATGGCGGCTGCTGCGCCATGCCACCGCTCATTACGAATGTGCAGATTGTCGTAGGGACAACTGGTGTCCTCTCAAGGACCAAACCGACATAACAGTCAGAGCTCGGAATTCATGACTGACGGCAAAGTCCGGACAGCACTAGGTTTCCGCCGACCTATCTTGAGAGCAGTCAGCGATGCCCCCGATTTTGCTGCGCACGCCAGTCTCCATTAACGTCCATGGCTGCGGCGACAAGCATGTCCTGTCTGCTTTCTCGGAACGCGTTTGAAATGGGATGGCCCAGGCCGAACTGCGCCTCCCAATCCGCACCATAGACGAGGCCGATCCGCCGCATGAGGCCGAAATCCGCGATCGGTATCATCGCTATCCCATTTGCGCCTAGCGACCGCGGTGCGACCGTTACGCCAAGTCCAGCGCGGACCATGGCCATGACGCGATCATCGTGCGGCGAACGCAGGCTGAAGCGAGGACGAATACCGCGCTCCGTGAAGAATCGACTCGTCTCGGCAAGCACTTCGCATGACCGTCGTGCTATCATGGTTTCTCCTGCTACATGTGCAGCGATGATCCGCTCGGTCCCAACCAAATGGTGCGTGGCGGGGAGGGCAAGACAATATTCCTCTTCGAGCAGGATTTCGCTCACATGGCGTTGGTCTTCGGCATCGACAAGGGTCAGGGCAAGGTCGATGGTCCCGTTGGCGAGCGTTGAAAGCAACTCCCGCTCGTTGCCCTCGGTCACTTCCAAGGGTTCGGCACCGTCATAAAGCCTTACCGCAGCTTCGAGCCAGGCACTGGCGATCGTATCCAGGACGCCGAGCCGCACTGGCCGCTGTGGCACTGGCAGACTGCCCACCTGGCTTTCGACTCGGTGAAAATCACGTTCGATGGTTCGGGCCAACGGGAGCAAGGCGTTGCCCGCAGCTGTAATGCCGATCCTTCGCCGCTCACGTAGGAACAACTGTGTGCCAAGCTGGCGTTCCAGTTCGCGGATTCCCGCTGATAGGGATGGTTGGGCAAGGTTGAGGTAGTGGGCGGCCCGGGTGAAGCTGCCCGTATCGACGACCGCCAAGAACTGGCGCAGCTGGATTCGGCTTAGCATAGAAAATTTCTATCATAGATCGGCAGAAAATCCAGTTTTTCTACAATGCAAAACTCTTGTAGGGGGCCAGCCATAGGAAAGCTGCAAGGACAACCAGCATGAGAGCCACTCCCGATTTCGATTTCGGCCTTACTGAAAGTGCCCTGATGATCCGCGAAGCAGCGGGCCGCTTTGCGGACGACAAGATTAAACCCCTCGCCGCCGAAATCGACCGAGAGGACCGCTTCCCCCGTGAGCTGTGGGAACCTATGGGCGCGCTCGGCCTGCATGGGGTAACCGTCGAGGAAAAGTGGGGCGGTCTGGGGCTGGGCTATCTCGACCATGCGATTGCAGTCGAAGAAGTGAGCCGGGCTAGCGGCGCGGTCGGTCTTAGCTATGGCGCGCATTCCAATCTTTGTGTCAATCAGATCCGGCGCTGGGGCAACGATGAGCAGAAGTCGAAGTACCTGCCGAAACTCATTTCTGGCGAACATGTCGGCAGCCTTGCCATGTCTGAAACGGGCGCGGGATCTGACGTCGTCTCGATGAAGCTAAGGGCCGACCGGGTGAGTGGCGGCTTCCGCCTCAACGGTACCAAGTTCTGGATAACCAACGCCACCTATGCCGATACGCTTGTGGTCTATGCCAAGACAGCGCCCGAAGCGGGCAGCCGCGGGATCACGTCATTCCTGATCGAAAAGGAAATGACGGGCTTTTCGATCGGCCAGAAGATCGACAAGATGGGCCTGCGGGGTTCACCTACCGCCGAGCTGGTGTTCGAAGACTGTTTCGTGCCGGAAGAAAACGTGATGGGGCCGCTGCACGGCGGCGTCGGCGTGCTCATGAGCGGGCTGGACTACGAGCGTGTGGTTCTGGCTGGTATGCAGATCGGGATTATGCAGGCATGCCTCGACGTGGTGATCCCCTATGTCCGCGAGCGCAAGCAGTTCGGAAAACCGATCGGCAGCTTCCAGCTCATGCAGGCAAAGATTGCGGACATGTATGTCGCACTGCAATCGGCCCGAGCTTATGTCTACGCCGTCGCCAAGGCTGCAGATGCCGGGCAGGCCACGCGTTTCGACGCGGCGGGCGCAATTCTGCTTGCTAGCGAAAATGCGTTTCGCACGGCGGGTGAGGCGGTGCAGGCACTAGGCGGCGCGGGGTACACCAGGGACTGGCCGGTGGAACGCTTTCTGCGCGATGCCAAGCTGCTCGATATCGGCGCTGGCACGAACGAAATCCGCCGGATGTTGATCGGCCGCGAACTGATTGGGGCGGCCTGATGAGCGCCCCTGTTCTTTCGACCAACCTCGATCCTTCGAGTTCCGAAGCGCGGGCGCGCGCGGCCCACAACCGCGCGCTGTCCGAAGAATTGCGCGCACACGTGGCCACAGCCGCGCTGGGCGGTGACAAACGCAGCCGAGAGCGCCATACCGGCCGGGGCAAACTGCTCCCTCGCGACCGAGTGGAACGCATGCTCGATCCCGGTTCGCCTTTCCTCGAAATCGGCCAGCTTGCCGCAAACGGCCTCTATGGCGATGAAGTGCCGGGGGCGGGCATCATCGCCGGAATCGGGCGGGTTTCCGGCCGCCAGTGTATGGTCTTTGCCAACGATGCGACGGTGAAGGGTGGCACCTATTACCCGATGACGGTAAAGAAGCATCTGCGTGCGCAGGAGATCGCGCTCGAGAATCGACTGCCTTGCATCTATCTGGTCGACAGCGGCGGCGCGAATCTGCCCAATCAGGCCGAGGTCTTTCCCGATCGCGACCATTTCGGGCGTTTCTTCTTCAATCAGGCGAATATGTCCGCGCGCGGCATTCCGCAGATCGCCAGCGTGATGGGCAGTTGCACGGCGGGCGGTGCCTATGTCCCGGCGATGTCCGACGAAAGCGTGATCGTGAAGGAACAGGGCACGATCTTCCTGGCCGGACCGCCGCTAGTGCAGGCTGCGACGGGCGAGGTTATCAGCGCCGAGGACTTGGGCGGCGGCGACCTGCACAGCCGCAAGTCGGGTGTGACCGATCACCTCGCCGATGATGATGAGCATGCTTTGACCATCGTGCGCGATATCGTCTCGCATCTTGGCGTCAACCAGGGTCTCAAGGTGGCGCGACGCGATCCGGTCCCGCCGAAATACGCAACCGAAGAACTTTACAGCATCATTCCGCAAGATGTCCGTGCGCCTTATGATGTCCACGAGGTCATTGCTCGAATTGTCGATGCATCCGAATTCCACGAGTTCAAGGCCCTTTATGGTGCCACGCTCGTCTGCGGCTTCGCGCATATCTGGGGCCTTCCGGTGGCGATCCTCGCCAACAACGGCGTGCTGTTCAGCGAGAGTGCGGTCAAGGGCGCGCATTTTATCGAGCTGGCGCAGCAGCGCGGTATTCCGCTGCTTTTCCTCCAGAACATTTCCGGCTTCATGGTCGGCGGCAAGTACGAGGCGGAAGGCATCGCCAAGCATGGTGCGAAGCTCGTCACCGCTGTCGCGACGGCCACCGTGCCCAAGATCACCGTGCTCATCGGTGGCAGCTTCGGCGCTGGCAACTATGGCATGTGCGGCCGGGCCTACAGTCCCCGCTTCCTGTTCACATGGCCCAACGCGCGCATCAGCGTAATGGGCGGCGAGCAGGCCGCCAGCGTGCTGGCGACCGTGCACCGCGACGCTGCCAAGTGGACGCCGGAGGAAGCCGAGGCTTTCAAGACGCCGATCCGCCAGAAGTACGAAGACGAGGGCAACCCCTACTACGCAACCGCGCGGCTGTGGGATGACGGCATCATCGACCCCGCGCAGACCCGCGATGTTTTGGGCCTGGCCCTCGCCGCAACGCTTGAAGCGCCGCTCGAACAGCGCGGCTTCGGCGTGTTCAGGATGTAATGGCCATGATCAAATCCCTCCTCATCGCCAATCGCGGCGAAATCGCCTGCCGGATAATCCGAACCGCGCGCAGCCTGGGCATTCGCACCGTCGCGGTCTATTCCGATGCCGACGCACAGGCGCTGCATGTGCGCTCCGCCGATGCAGCGGTGCATATCGGCCTTGCACCCGCGCGCGAAAGTTATCTGGTGGGCGAGAAGATCATCGCCGCAGCCAGGGCCACGGGTGCCGAGGCGATCCATCCCGGCTATGGCTTCCTGTCCGAAAATGCCGAATTTGCGCAGTCCGTGCTCGACGCGGGACTCGTTTGGGTAGGACCCAAGCCGCATTCGATCACGGCCATGGGCCTGAAGGATGCCGCCAAGAAGCTGATGCAGGCGGCTGGCGTTCCGGTGACGCCGGGCTATCTGGGTGAGAATCAGGACCCCGCCTTCCTTGCCAGACAAGCCGGGGAGATTGGCTATCCGGTGCTGATCAAGGCGGTTGCGGGCGGCGGCGGAAAGGGCATGCGTCTGGTCGAGCATCCTGAGAGGTTCGCCGACAGCCTCGCCTCCTGCCAGCGTGAGGCATCTGCCTCCTTCGGCAATGCTCATGTGCTGATCGAGAAATACATCCAGCGCCCGCGCCATATCGAGGTACAGGTATTTGGAGACAGCCACGGCAATATCGTGCACCTGTTCGAACGCGATTGCTCGCTCCAGCGCCGCCATCAAAAAGTGATCGAAGAGGCCCCCGCACCCGGGATGGATGAGGCCACCCGCGCCGCGCTCTGCGCCGCCGCCGTACGCGCCGCCAAGGCCGTGGACTATGAAGGGGCAGGCACGATCGAATTCATCGCCGACGGGTCCGAGGGTCTGCGCGCCGACCGCATCTGGTTCATGGAAATGAACACGAGGCTGCAGGTCGAACATCCCGTGACCGAGGAAATCACCGGCGTCGATCTGGTCGAATGGCAGTTGCGTGTTGCGTCGGGTGAACCCTTGCCCAGAAGGCAGGATGAACTTTCCATCAATGGCTGGGCCGTGGAAGCCCGCCTCTATGCCGAAGATCCGGCAAGGGGTTTCCTGCCTTCGACTGGCACCCTGGAACTGCTCGGCTTCGGGTCTACGCCGGGTGGCCGCATCGACACAGGCGTCGAGCAGAGCGCGCAAGTCTCGCCCTTCTATGACCCGATGATCGCCAAGGTCATTGCCCACGGCGGGACGCGGGTTGAAGCAATCAAACGGCTCAGTGCGATGCTCGAAGGGACTGCGGTCTGGCCGGTTCGGACCAATGCGTCTTTCCTCGTGGAGGCGCTGGCGCATCCTGATTTTATAGCGGGTGATGTCGACACGGGGCTCATCGGCCGCGATGGCGAGGCGATGGCACAGGCGCGTGCGCCATCGCCAGCAGCCTTGACGCAAGCCGCGCGTCGGCTCGTCGCGGATTTTGGTCCGCTTGGGCTGCGGCTTAACGCGCCGCCGCAAACCAACGGGCTGTTCCTGCTGGACGGCGAGCCGGTTGAAGTAATGCTCGATGGCGCAGGCCAAGAGCTTGCCGCCAGCTCGACCCTGTTGACGGAGAAGGGACAAGCCTGGCAACTGACGCCTTGGCGCAAATCCGCCAGCCATGGTGCCGCGGACGGGTCCGGGGCGATCCTGGCACCCATGCCCGGCAGAATCATTGCCGTCGATATCAGCCAAGGTCAGAAGGTCAGCAGGGGCCAGAAGCTGCTGACGCTCGAGGCCATGAAGATGGAACATACCCTGACGGCGCCCTTCGATGGCGTCGTGGCCGAACTCAATGCTATTGTCGGCGCACAAGTGCAGGTCGACGCGCTGCTGGTTCGGATCGCAGAAGCAGGAGAAGCCTGATGCCTGGACGCTTTTTCGATGAATGGCTGGTGGGCGACAGTGTTGTCCATCAACCGAGCCGCACGGTGACCGAAACGGACAACCTGCTGTTCTCGGCAATGACGCATAACATGCAGCCGCTGCATCTGGATGCGGAAACAGCCAAGGCTAGCGAATTCGGCCAGATTCTGGTCAATTCCACCTTCACGTTCAGTTTGGCGGTCGGCCTGTCGATTGCCGACACCACGGTAGGCACGCTTGTCGCTAACCTTGGCTTCGACAGGGTGGTGACACCCAAACCGACCTTTATCGGTGATACGCTGACCTGTGCGAGCGAGGTGGTCGAACTGCGTGAGTCAAAATCGCGCCCGAATCAGGGCATCGTCGTGTTCCGGCATGAGCTGACCAACCAGCGCGGCGAGATCGCGCTCTCATGCCTACGTACCGTTTTGCTGAAGAAAAGAACATGAAACTCAGATCGCTCCTGTTCGTACCCGGTGACCGGGAGGATCGCTTTGCCAAGGCTGCTTCGAGCGGCGCGGATGCGATCATCCTCGATCTGGAGGATTCGGTGGCGCCGGGCCGCAAGGCGGAGGCGCGGATGCAGGTCGCGCGCTACCTTCAGGGGGAAAGGCCATGCCTCAAGCTGGTGCGGATCAACCCGCACGATGGCGGGCTGGCGCAGGACGACCTCGATGTCGTATTGGCGGCGCGGCCGGATGGCCTGGTCCTGCCCAAGGCAGAAGGGGCTTCGTCGATCTCGCGCCTTGTGTCCATGATGCGCACATCCGAGATCCCAATCCTGCCCATCGCGACCGAAACGCCTGCCGCCCTGTTCGAACTCGGCACCTATGCCGAAATGTCGGACCGGCTGCTCGGCATCACGTGGGGAGCTGAAGACCTTCCGGCGGCGATAGGCGCGACTGCCGCACGCGAAGAGGGTGGCTACTATACGCCGCCGATGGAAATGGCGCGGTCGCTTACCCTTTTTGGGGCCCACAAGGCCGGCGTCCCGGCTTTCGAAACTGTCTACCCGGACATCAACGATCTCGACGGGCTCAAAAGATACGCTGCGCGCGGTCGTCGCGACGGGTTCGCCGGAATGATGGCCATTCATCCAACGCAGGTCGCTGCAATCAATCAAGCGTTTACGCCGAGCGAAGCAGAGCTTGTTCACGCACGAGCAGTTGTCGCTGCATTCGATGCCTATCCAGGCGTTGGCACTCTTCAATTGGAAGGCAAGATGATCGATGCGCCGCATTTGAAGCAGGCCGAACGCCTGCTGGAAAATGCTCGAAAGCTTTAAGTACCCTGTTTGTGTTCGCGACAAGGCCCAACCTCCGGCCAAGGTCTTCTTCTTTCCTTGAAGTCCTGAGTACCAAGCATCCAGTATAAGGTTTGGCTGATATGAGCATGCGTATCGAGACTGAGATTGATCCTGCCAACTTCCGCAGTGTTATGGGTCGTTATCCGACCGGTGTATGCGTTATTTCCGGTTTGCAATCTAATGGTGCGCCAACAGGTATGGTGGTAGGAAGTTTTACATCAGTGTCTCTGGCCCCACCATTGGTCGCGTTCCTGCCCGGCAAGGCTTCAAGCAGCTGGTCTCAAATGAAGGCATCCGGACAGTTCTGCGTGAATGTTTTAGCTAGTGACCAGATCGAACTGTGCCAGGCTTTCAGTCGAAAGGGTGAAGGGAAATTTGAAGGCGTGCGATATAGTCTTTCAGATCGGGGCCTTCCTGTGCTCGACGATGTCATTGCCTATGTCGAATGCAGCACGGAAAACGAAATTGATGCAGGGGACCATACCATCGTGATCGGCCTGGTTAAGACCCTGCGGCCACTCCGCGATGCCCCTGCGTTGATTTTCTATAGGGGCGGTTACAGAGAAGTTGCCGCGCACAACTTATGAGAAGGCAAGTCTGGTCGGACTTCTCGAGGAAAAATTACATGTATTATGATGTGGTGATCGTAGGTGCCGGACACAGCGGAGCGCAATGCGCCATCGCACTGCGTCAGAACGGCTTCATGGGGTCGATTGCGATAATCGGGCGCGAAAGCGAACCGCCCTATGAGCGCCCGCCGCTATCCAAGGAATACTTCGCCCGCGAAAAGACCTTCGACCGGCTCTACATCCGCCCGCTTGCCTTTTGGTCCGAAAAAGACATCGCCCTCCATCTCGGTGTTGCGGTGGTGGAGCTCGATCCGGCTACCAAGACATTGACACTCTCCAATGGCGAAACCGCGCAATATCGGCATCTTGTATGGGCCACAGGTGGGGATCCGCGTAAGCTGTCCTGCCCCGGCGCCGGGCTTGCTGGGGTGCATGCCGTGCGAACACGAGAGGACTGCGACCAGTTGATGGGCGAAATTGACGGCGGCGTGAGAGACGTCGCCGTGATTGGCGGCGGTTACATTGGGCTTGAAGCTGCAGCCGTGCTCACCAAGCTCGACTGCAAGGTAACACTTCTTGAGGCATTGCCTCGCGTGCTGGCGCGGGTGGCAGGCCCTGAACTTTCCGCTTTCTACGAGGCCGAACACCGTGCGCATGGTGTCGACCTGCGCACCGGTGTTGTGGTGGAAGCGCTGGTGGGCGAGGGGCGTGTCACCGGCGTGAAGCTGGCGGACGGCATTATCATTTCCGCTGACGCGGTCATCGTAGGAATTGGCATCGTTCCCGCCGTTGCACCGCTGGTTGCTGCTGGAGCCACTGGAGCAAACGGTGTCACTGTCGATGACCACTGCGGCACCAGCCTGCCGGACGTCTACGCTATCGGAGATTGCGCGGCCTTTGCTTGCGCTTATGCCGATGGCGCTGTCATGCGGGTCGAATCGGTGCAGAATGCCAACGATCAGGCGAACTGCGTGGCTAAAGGCATCTGCGGCGACCTTCAGCCTTACAAGGCTTTCCCGTGGTTTTGGTCAAACCAGTATGACCTCAAACTGCAGACAGCTGGCCTCTCGTTGGGCTACGACGCCACTGTGACGCGCGGGGATCCCTCGGCGCGCTCCTTTACGATCGCCTACCTGAAGCATGGCAGGCTCATCGCGCTCGATTGCGTGAACATGGTCAGGGATTATGTGCAGGGCCGCAAACTGGTCGAGGCAGGCGTCTCACCCGATCTGGCGAAACTGGCCGACGCCGGTGTGCCGCTCAAGGATCTACTGCCAGTCTGAAATACCTTGATGAGCACGCGGGAGAAAACTCATTTTCTCAGGTCACGGAAAGGGCGTTCCAAGCGAATGGCGGGTGCCGTGGCTCTCAGAAACGTGGCGATCGCGACATTGATATCCTGAACGATCTCATCGTCAGAGACCGTATCACAGAGGCCAAAAATCAATTGTTGGAAACATCGTCCGTAACAGAGAGATCGCAGGAGTTCGGCCGCAACGGACGGGTCCTGCGGCGCTACAATTTGCTCATGGATCGCTCCTGCAACCATTTGGATTAGCACTTGCCGCGCAGCACCAAGCGCATGTTCGAAAAACATCTTGCCCAAGTTCGGAAAACGCGTCGTCTCGGCGACAATCAGTCGATGGGCCGCAATGGATTCGGGCGAGCACATAAGCGATATGTATTGGTGGCAGAATCGGCGAAGGTTTGTCTCGAAACACGCATCTACAACGATTACCGCTTGCAGCCTCGTACGCAGTTGGTGCGCCGTCCTGAGCAGAATAGCGGTGAAGAGTTCTTCCTTGGTCGAGAAATACGCCCAGAGAGTAGATTTTGATCCGCCCAACTGAACAGCGATGGACGACATTGTGGTGTGTGCATAACCGTTTCGCAGAAACGCACGCTCTGCCACATCCAGTATGGCTTCACGGCGTTCGGCGCGCCGACCCTCTCTTCTGCTGGAGGTTCTGGACCCATTTCCCGCTGCGTTCATGATCCGTCATTTAGCGCTTCATCGGGTATCTGAACATGCTTATCTAGTGAGAAGTATGAGGCTTCTCAGGTCAGTCCGCTCACGGCAAAGTCGGTTCGGGCATGGATTGAAGCCGCCGATCTCGCAAGCAACTCAGTATCTCGACATGCAAATCTTCGGCGTTACAAGGAAAGGGCAGCGGCGGGATCCTGACAGATCGATAGCGCCTCTGCGAGCCCTTGACCGTTGCACACACAGCGCAGCAAGGTGTCAACTAGGCTGTTTTTGCGTGTTAAAATCAACCTCGCCATTTACTTAACTTGAGGTGCGATCTATAGGTAAACGTTGCAAAAAAGTATAATGAGCGAGCCGTGCATGCTAACTGGGGCGGTCTGACAAATGGACCGGACCCACAGTCTGGCCTCGGCGGGCACAAGACGGGGAGGTGTTGTTGCCCCCTAAAGGCCTGACGGGACCTCGCGGGTTTTCGCGATGAACTCGCGGGGTGATCGATAGCCTAAAGCACGGTGCGGATGCACCTCGTTATAATGGGCGATCCAGCCTGGCAGCTGATCGATTACGGTTCGAGCATCCGGCCTGGGGCTTACCCGGACATAGTCGCGCTTGAGGGTGCGGACAAATGCCTCTGCCATGCCGTTCGATTGTGGGCTGCTGACCGGGGTCGTAAGCGGCACCAAGCCAATGTTGCGAGCGAAGCTGCGGGTGTCGCGCGCGGTGTAGCAGCTGCCGTTATCGGTGAGCCACTCGATCGGTTCAGGCACGCGGGTCACCTGTCCATAGCGATGCTCGACGGTGGCGACCATCAGGTCCTTGACGTCCTCAGCGGTGATACCGCTTGTCGTTGCCACATGCCCCATGGCCTCGCGATCACAGCAGTCGAGCGCGAACGCGACACGGACCTTCTCGCCATTGTCGCAGGCGATCTCGAGCCCATCGGAGCACCAGCGGGTATTGCGCTGGTCGACGGCGACGCGGCCATCGTGGCGCCTCTCCTCGCGGCGTTCACCGTCACGCTGGAGCAGCAGCCCGTGCACCTTCATCACGCGGTAGACACGCTTGGCATTAGGCGCTGCGAGCCCGGCTTTCTCGGCGCCGCGGCGGAGCAGAGCATGAACGCGACGGTAGCCGTAGGTTGGCAGGTCGGCGACAAGCAGCCGGATGTCGGCAACCAGTTCGGCGTCCGGTAACGGCGGTCGCCCTCGCGATCTTGGCGGTGGCTGGTTGCGTATCGCGGAGAGATGCGGGCGAGCGATGTCGAGCGCCGCTGCAACCGCGCTCACAGACCATCCCCTGGCAACGAGGTCGAGCGCAACAGCAGTTTTTTTGGGCCTGCGGCCCGGGAGACGGCCTCACGGAGTAGCTCGTTCTCCATGGCCTTCTTGCCGAGCAGCCGATGCAACTCGCGGACCTGCGCTTCGAGCGAACGATACTCGGATGCCGGCACCACTTCTTCGCCAGCGGCTGCGGCCGTCAACGCGCCCTGACTCATCAGCCTGCGCCAGGTGAAGACCTGACTGCCGCTGATGCCGTGCTGGCGGGCGACAAGCGACACGCTCATCCCCGGCAGATACGTCTCTTCGACAATCCGGACCTTCTCCTCGGGTGTCCATCGCCTCTGATCTGCCCCCACCGAGTGGACCGATTGGTTTGTTAGTGCATTAAGCTCATCGCCGCCATATCCGGACGGAGGTGGAGCGAAGCGGAACCGGAGGCCGGATATGGCGGTGAGGCCGTTTCTGGTGCCG
>NZ_BSEF01000034.1:0-20211 GCF_027925545.1 Sphingobium sp. BS19 | reverse complement strand
GCCGGACTTGGGCTTCGAGAAACGTCCGGTCCTCGCCACTCAATACGACCAAATCTGCCTGTCTACCCGCCACCATCAACGCTCCCACCTGTCTGACAAGAGCATATACAATGATGCTTACTTCAGTTCCAGATGACTAGGGCTGAGACTCATTCAAAGCCAGAACGCCAGCGCGGTGACGAGAGCCACGCCTGACAGGAAGTTGGCGGCGAGTTTGTCGTAGCGGGTTGCGACGCGGCGGAAATCCTTGATCCGGCAGAAGGCGTTCTCGATGAGATGGCAGCCCCGGTAACGCTGTTGGTCGTAGCGGATGGCACGCTTGCGATTGCGTCTGCCGGGGATCACAGGGCTGGTGCCGTTGTCGCGGAGGGTTTTGCGTAAGCTGTTGGCGTCGTAGCCTTTGTCGCCGAGCAGATATCGCATGCGGCCGGCACGTTCGAGCAGCGCTGGCGCGGCCTTCACGTCGCTGACATTGCCGGCGGTCAGCATCAAGGCATAAGGCCGGCCGAGTACGTCGGTCAGGGCATGGACCTTGGTTGTCCAGCCGCCACGAGAACGGCCGATCGCCTGCGTCTGGCGCCCCCTTTTCCGCCAAACGCCGAACGCTGGGCCTTGATGTAGGTGCTGTCGATCGCCGTGCTTCTCGTGACTGCGCCCGCCTCTGCCAGGGCATCGAGCAGCTTCGTCCAGAACCCACGTCGCGACCAGCGATTGAAGCGGTTGTAGATCGTCGTGGAAGGCCCATAGTCCGCAGGGCAGTCGCACCACCGGCAACCCGACTTCAGAACATGCAGGATGCCCGAGATCACCCGGCGATCATCCACCCGCCGCGCTCCGGGTTGGTTCTTCGGCAAGTGAGGCTCGATCGCCAGCCACGCTTCATCCGACAACCAGAACAACGAGCGCGACATCGACAGGGGCCTCCATCCAGCTTGGAGGCCCATTGAATCAACCTATGCACACGCTTTCAAGAGGCTAATTGGGTTTTGACCCTAATAACATTAACCCCGTGCCATCGCGCTATATCTGGAAAATATACGCTTCGTGGATAAAGGTCGCATTGTGCTCCGATGAAAGGCGCCGACAATGGTCATCCGGCATCAGACGCGCTGGCTCCACAGTCAAAAAACGCTGACTACCGAAACCTTTTCACCAGCAGGGCAACGCTCAAGCCTTAATAGCCACCTTCAACACGCCGTCACGCTGATTGGCAAAGAGGTCGTAGGCATCCTCGATATCATCCAGCCTGAATCGGTGCGTGACCAGCGGCTTGAGGTCGAGGCGTCCCGAGGCCCAGACTTCCATCAATCGCCGCATGCGTTCCTTGCCGCCCGGGCACAGGGTTGTAACGATGCGCTTGTCGCCAAGTCCTGCCGAGAAGGCACCAAGCGGGATGGCCAAGTCGCTGGAATACACCCCCCCGCTCCACAATGTTACTGCGTTGCTCAGGTTCGCGGCAGTCATCGGGACAAGCTTCATCTTCCGGGGGACTTTCCTGATCCTGTTCACGTAAGGGTTGCGCAAACTATCTATTCGCTGAGCGATCGCCTGCGGCGAACGAACGATGGGAGGCTTGAACCTTTGCTACCCCGGAGCCTTTGAGAAATCCGCGATGCGCCGATCCTTCATGGACGGCAGCCGTCGCGATATGGGGCAGCACGACACCGTCCTGCATCTTCGCCTGTCACCCGAAAAGAATTCAGCCCGAAAGGGCAGATGCGTATCATGGATCGCCGCAATCTTAGGCGCCAGCGCCTTTCAGAGCATCGACGCCGGTCCATATCAGATCGATGGTGCGGTCAAGATAGGCGTGCTTGGCGGGTTGCCTATCCTGAAGACCTAGCCTGTTAAGGATACGGTCGCGCGGCATACTGACGAGAGCGTCAAAGAAAAACATGGCGGTGAAGTAGCTATCGGCGAAGCGTAATTCGCCACTGCGAGCGCCTTCTTCCAGAATCGACTGGATGACGCCTACAGGATTATGGACGACGAGCTTCTGGACCGCATCGTGCAGCGTGGGCTCGTGATCCGCGATCCATGTCGCCAGGGCACGGAGGCTGACGACTTCGGGCTTCAGCGATGCGTCGAGCATCCGTATTGCGGTGTGTCGCAACCTCTCGCGCGCTGAACCTTCCGGGATGCTTGCCGAGATCGGCTTGAGGTGCTTGGCGACCCCATATTCGATTGCAGAAACCAGCAGGTCTGTCTTGGAAGCGAACCGGGCGTAGAGCGTCCGCTTGGAGACGTTGGCGGCGGATGCGATACCTTCCATGCTCGCGCCGTCGGCGCCCAGCCTGACGAACTGGTCGAGCGCGGCGGCGAGGATATGCGCGTGGAGACGCGCCGCCATTTCGCGCGTCGGCCTCCCTCCCTTTGGGTCACGCGGGGGCAGTGGCCCAGCGTTGTTTTTGGCGCTCCCCTCTCCATGCCGCATGAGTCTCACCGTTTCTCTTCCCTTTTGCGCCAGCACTTGCTCCAACTTGCTAGCGGCGTCATAACGGAACAGTTGCGTGTACATACGTATAGACCTCCGGACCCTTCCGCAAACATGGCCTTTGGCGGGTTCTGGATATCGAAGAGGCGGGAATGACGAATATCGCACTGGTGAACGGAGGCACGCGCGGGATCGGCGAAGCTATCGCGCCCGCGTTGAGCACCGAGGGCCATCTGGTCGCCGCGACCTCTCATTGCAATGAGCAGGCGACGGCGCGCTTCGACCATACGACGAGGATTGCCGTTTTCCGCTGGGATGTAGCCGACGAGTCCGACTGCCGCGAGGGTGTGGCCAGTGTCAAATCCGAAGTTGGCCTGGCCTCGGTCCTCGACAATGCCGGCGTCGCGCGCGACCGCCTGTCCATCGCCGCCGTCTGGCCGGCCCATCAACCGTGGCAGGATCTCGGGCCAGACGGCGGGATAGCAGGGGGATCGTGTGCAGCACGCCTTTATTGATTTCAGGATTACCCGTCGGCGGACAAGAGGGGGCCAATGGCCGGCGGCACATTTCGTGTTGCTACTGCTGGGATCGACTCTGGCGGGGTGCTCCTTTGCGCCCGAGCATGTCCGTCCGGCACAGCCTGTGTCCGCGGTCTACCCGGTACAGACTGCAACGTCGGGTTCGATCGGCCGGATCGGCTGGCGCGATTTCTTTCGGGAGCCTCAACTTCAGGCGCTGATCGCCGATGCCCTGGCGAACAATCGCGATATTCGGATCGCAGCCGGACGCGTGGAAGAGGCGCGCGCCGCGTTCCGTATCGAAGGTTCGGCGCTTTATCCCCAACTCGGCGCGGTTGCGACCGGATCGCGCGGGCGTACCCCCGCCGATCTGTCGATCACCGGTCGCTCCGAAACCGGCAACCAAATCTATTCGCAGCTCAGCGCCGACTGGGAGATCGACTTCTGGGGCCGGCTGCGCAACCTGCGGGAGTCCGCGCGCCAGCAATATCTCGCCTCCGAGGAAGCGCGCCGCGCCGTGGCGACCAGCCTCGTCGCGCAGGTCGCGAACGCCTATCTCCTCGAACGCGAATATGAGGAACGCAGCGCCCTGGCCCGCGACACGATACAGACGCGCGAGGAAGCGCTTCGCATCCTGCGTCGGCGCTACGAGGTCGGATCGGGTTCGAAGCTCGAGATGACGCAGGCGCAAACCTTGCTGGCGCAGGCGCAGACAGCGCTCCAGGCACTGGAGCAGGATCGCGACATCAACCGCAATGCACTTGCGCTGCTCGTTGGACACCCGGTCGATATTACGCCCGGTGCGCTGCGCCTTTCGGAAACCGGCGGCGACCGCGCGCTTCCTGCTGGTCTGCCGTCCGACCTGCTCGATAATCGGCCGGATATCATCGCCGCCGAGCATCGCCTGCGCGCCGCCAACGCGGATATCGGTGCCGCGCGTGCGGCGTTCTTCCCCAATGTCACGCTGACCGGCGCATTCGGCACGGCCAGCACCGAACTTGATGGCCTGTTCAAGTCTGGAAGCAGCGCGTGGTCGTTCACGCCGACGCTCAGTCTGCCGATCTTCAATGGCGGTCGCAACGCTGCCAATCTTGATCTGTCCAAGGCGCGCCGGAACATCGCGGTCGCCGAGTACGAACGGACCGTTCAGGAGGCGTTTCGCGATGTCGCCGACGCGCTCGTCCGGCGACGTCAGCTCGCCGCGCAAATCGCCACCATGCAGGACATGCTGGCGGCGCTCACCGAGCGAGCGCGGCTTGCCGACCTCCGATTCGAGAATGGCCGCTCGGCCTATCTCGAGGTGCTCGATGCCCAGCGCGACCTGTTCGATACGCAGCAAACGCTCGTGCAGCTGCGCCGCGGCTATTTCGCGAGCGGTATTGCGCTCTACGTAGCACTCGGCGGCGGCTTTTCCGATGATGCGGACCGCAGCCCGACAGCGGCGGTCATGAAGGAACAGGAACGATGAAGATCGACAGACGCTGGCTCATTCGAGGCGGGATCGCCGTCGCTGTGGTCGTCGCAGCGTTCCTCGTCTGGCAGTTGGTCAAGCCCGGTGATCTTCCCGAGGGGATCGTCAGCGGCAACGGCCGAATCGAGGCGGTCGAGATCGACGTCTCCGCCAAGGCGCCCGGTCGCATCCGCGAGATCGTCGCGGATGAGGGCGATTTCGTGAAGGCGGGACAGGTCGTCGCGCACATGGACACCGACGTGCTGATAGCGCAGCGTGCCGAGGCCGAGGCTCAGCTCGCCCAGGCCCAGAATGCGATTCAGATCGCCGAGAGTCAGGTGGCGCAACGGCAAAGCGAGCGTGCTGCCGCGTTCGCGACGACCCGCCAGCGAGAAGCAGAACTCAACGCCGCCCGCAAGCGGCTCGCACGGTCGGAAACACTTGCGCGCGAGGGTGCGACCCCGGTCCAGGAGCGCGACGACGATCGGGCGCGGGTCGAGGGTGCCCAGGCCGCGGTCGAGGCTGCCCGCGCGCAAGTCGCAGCTGTCGATGCGGCGATCAGGACCGCGCAATCGCAGATCATCGGCGCCCGCTCGAATGTCGATGCGGTTCGCGCCACCATCAGTCGGCTGCAAGCGGATATCGCCGACTGCGATCTGAAGGCGCCGAGCGACGGCCGGGTCCAGTATCGGATTGCGCAGCCGGGCGAGGTCGTCGCCGGCGGCGGCCGCGTGCTCAATCTCGTCAACCTGTCGGACGTCTACATGACCTTCTTCCTGCCCGAGACCGTCGCCGGGCGCGTCGGCCTGGGCAGCGAGGTGAGGATCGTGCTCGACGCCGCGCCGGACTTCGTGATCCCGGCCAAGGTCAGCTTTGTCGCCGACGTCGCGCAGTTCACGCCCAAGACCGTGGAAACCGAGAGCGAGCGGCAGAAACTGATGTTCCGCGTCAAGGCCCGCATCGACCCTGCCCTCCTTAATCGCCACATTCGCCAGGTGAAGACCGGATTGCCCGGCATGGCCTATGTGCGGACCGACCGCGACGCCGAATGGCCGGCGAAACTGACCGTCAATGTGGCGCAATGACGGATGCTTTCCAGCTGAGAACCCCGTCAGCGACGCAGGCGCCGGCCGCTCGTCTCACGGGTGTCAGCCTTCGTTACGGGAAAGCCCAGGCGCTTGTCGGGGTCGATCTCGAAATTCCCGCCGGGGGCATGGTGGCATTGATCGGCCCGGATGGTGTGGGCAAGTCGAGCCTGTTCTCGCTCCTTGCCGGCGCGCGTAAGATCCAGTCGGGCAAAGTCGAGGTGCTCGGCGGAGACATGGCGGACCGGCGTCACCGCGAGGCGGTATGCCCGCGCATCGCGTATATGCCGCAGGGCCTCGGCAAGAATCTTTATCCTACCCTCTCCGTCGTCGAAAATCTCGAGTTCTTCGGACGCCTTTTCGGCCAGGACGCCGCCGAGCGTGCGCGCCGGATCAACGACCTGCTCGACAGTACCGGCCTGTCGCCCTTTCGCGATCGCCCCGCGGGAAAGCTGTCGGGCGGGATGAAGCAGAAGCTCGGGCTATGCTGCGCCCTCATCCACGATCCCGACTTCCTGCTGCTCGATGAGCCGACCACCGGTGTCGATCCCCTGTCGCGCGCGCAATTCTGGGACCTCATTGACCGTATCCGCGGCGAAAGGCCGGGGATGAGCGTTCTGGTGGCAACCGCCTATATGGAGGAAGCGGCGCGGTTCGAGTGGCTGGTGGCGATGGACGCGGGGCAGATCCTGGCGACCGGGACGCCAGCGGATTTCTACGCACGGACCGGCACGGACGGACTGGAACAGGCGTTCATCGCGCTGCTGCCCGAAGAACAGCGACGGGGGCACAAACCCGTGACCATCCCGCCCCGCGTCCACGGGGCGGATGGCGATATTGCGATCGAAGCCAAGGGCCTCACGATGCGGTTCGGGGACTTCACCGCGGTCGACCATGTCGACTTCCGGATCGAGCGCGGAGAGATCTTCGGTTTCCTGGGTTCGAACGGCTGCGGCAAGTCGACAACCATGAAGATGCTGACGGGGCTGCTGCCCGCCAGTGAAGGCGAAGCCTGGTTGTTCGGCAAGGAGGTCGACAGCCGCGACATCGCCATACGCCGCCGCGTCGGCTATATGTCCCAGGCCTTCTCGCTCTATTCCGAGCTCACCGTCCGGCAGAATCTGGAACTACACGCCAAGCTGTTCCACGTCGCCGCGGCGGAAATCCCCGGCCGCACCGATGAGATGGCCACCCGTTTCGGGCTTTCGGACATCATGGACGCGCTGCCCGACGCGCTGCCGCTAGGCCAGCGCCAGCGCCTGAGCCTCGCGGTGGCGATGATCCACAATCCCGAGATGCTGATCCTCGATGAGCCGACCTCGGGGGTTGATCCGATCGCGCGCGACCAGTTCTGGCAGATGATGATCGACCTGTCCCGCAACGACAAGGTGACGATCTTCATCTCCACCCACTTCATGAACGAAGCCCAGCGCTGCGACCGCATCTCACTGATGCATGCGGGCAAGGTGCTGGTCAGCGACACGCCCGCCGCCATCGTCGAGCAGCGCGGCAGTGCGACGCTGGAAGAAGCCTTCATCGCTTATCTGGAGGACGCCGCCGGTGACACCGGCAAGGGCATGGAGGCGAAAACCGACACGAAACCCACCGGCCCGCCGACGCCGTCGGCCGCGCCGAGCGAGGCGACCAGCCGCTTCTTCCGTGTCTTCAGCCACCGGCGGATGCTGAGCTACTCCCGGCGCGAGGCACTGGAATTGCGCCGGGATCCGATCCGCGCGACGCTCGCGCTGCTGGGCAGCGTCATCCTGATGTTCATCATGGGCTATGGCATCAGCATGGATGTCGAGAACCTCCCATTCGCGGTGCTCGATCGCGACGGGACGACCACCAGCCAGAATTATACGCTGAACCTCGCGGGCTCACGCTACTTCATCGAACGATCCCCGATCACCGATTACGCGCAGCTCGACCGGCGCATGCGCGACGGTGAACTGAGCGTCGCGATCGAGATTCCGCCGGGCTTCGCGCGCGACCTGCGGCGCGGCGATTCGGTCCAGATCGGCGTGTGGATCGACGGCGCCATGCCGCAGCGGGCGGAGACCGTGCAGGGATACATCCAAGCCTTGCATGCGCAATGGCTGGGCGACATGGCGGTGCAGGAGTTGGGCGCCCGGCCGTCGGCGGGCCTCATCAACATCGAGACCCGCTACCGCTACAATCCCGACGTCAAGAGCCTGGTGGCGATTGCCCCGGCGGTCATTCCCGTCCTGCTGCTGCTGTTTCCCGCAATGTTGACAGCGCTGAGCGTCGTACGCGAGAAGGAGCTTGGCTCGATCATCAACTTCTATGTCACGCCGATCACGCGGATCGAGTTCTTGGCCGGCAAACAGCTGCCCTATGTCGCGCTCGCCATGCTGAACTATGTGCTGCTGGTCTTGCTGGCGGTCTTCATCTTCCGCGTACCCATCACCGGCAATGTGCTGGCGATGACAGTCGCGGCCTTGCTCTATACCTTGTCAGCCACGGCGGTCGGGTTGCTGTTCTCTATTTTCATGCGCAGTCAGATCGCGGCACTGTTCGCAACCGCGATCGGCACGATCCTGCCGGCGGTGCAATTTTCCGGGTTGATCAACCCGGTCTCGTCCCTTGAGGGCGCCGGCGCGGTCGTCGGACGGATCTTCCCAACGACGCACTTCGTCACCATCTGCCGCGGCGTCTTTTCCAAGGGCCTTGGTTTTGGCGACCTTGGTCAGCCGTTGCTGGCTTTGGCAGTGGCGGTTCCGGTGCTGCTTGGACTGTGCGTCCTGTTGTTGAAGAAGCAGGAGGGCTGAGATGCGACACGCCGCCAACATCCTGCGTTTGGGCGTCAAGGAGCTGCGCAGCCTCTGGCGCGATCCCATGATGCTGGTGCTGATTGTCTACGCCTTCTCGCTTGGCATCTACGTGGCGGCCTCGGCCATGCCCGAGACACTGAACAAGGCGCCGATCGCGATCGTCGACGAGGATCAGTCCCCGCTCTCCAGCCGAATCACCGGGGCCTTTTATCCACCCCATTTCAATCAGCCGGTCCTGCTCGCTTTGGGTGAGGTCGATGCGGCGATGGATGCCGGGCGCTACACCTTTGCGCTCGACCTGCCGCCCGATTTCCAGCGCGACGTGCTCGCCGGCCGGCAGCCGACCGTCCAGCTCAACATCGACGCCACGCGCATGAGCCAGGCTTTCACCGGCGGCGGATATATCCAGCAGATCGTTCAGGGGGAGGTGTCAGAGTTCATGAGGGGTACGCGGGCGACTGCCGCCTCGCCCGTCGACCTCGCCCTGCGCGCCCGCTTCAACCCGACCCTTGCGCAAAGCTGGTTCGGGTCGGTGATGGAAATCATCAACAACGTCACCATGCTCTCGATCGTGCTGACCGGCGCCGCGCTGATCCGCGAGCGCGAGCATGGCACCATCGAACATCTGCTGGTGATGCCGGTCACACCTCTCGAGATCATGGCCAGCAAGGTTTGGGCAATGGGCCTCGTCGTGCTGGCCGCCTGCGCCTTCGCGCTGATTGTGGTGGTCGAAGGGATATTGAAGGTGCCAATCGAGGGATCGATCCCGCTGTTCCTTCTCGGGGCGGCACTTCACCTGTTCGCGACGACGTCGATCGGCATCTTCATGGGGACGATCGCACGATCGATGCCGCAGTTCGGGCTGCTGTTGATGCTCGTGCTGCTGCCGCTCCAACTGCTGTCCGGCGGCATGACCCCGCGCGAGAGCATGCCGGAGTTCGTGCAGACGGTGATGCTCGCCGCGCCCACCACCCATTTCGTCAAGATGGCGCAATCCATCCTCTATCGCGGCGCCGGGCTCGATGTCGTCTGGCCCCAATTCTTGGCCATCGCTGCGATCGGGGCGGTGTTCTTCGTGGTAGCGCTTGCGCGGTTTCGCCGTACCATCGGGACCATGGCCTGAAGATTGCACCCGGACTACCTCTGACGTTCCGTTAGCTGACAGCGCAGAGCGGCGAACCCGACAGACGAGATCCCCGTCAAGTTCGTGAGTCGGCAGCGGGAGCCCGTTCGCGACACCGAACCGATGCTTTTGACGCAGATCAAGGTCCGGGCACGCGAATCGGCCGCTGTTCGTAATCGGACGCGGGCTCCTCCCTGCCCCGTTGACCGACCTTCTCCCGCTCCGGCTTGCCGAGCGGCTTTTCTTTCGCTCAATCCGTATCGGTATCCGCAGGCCCCCTCGCCATCGCGGAAGCCCGACAGCGTCAAGGCGTCCCGCCAGCGAAGCCCTTATAGTCCACAAACATCTTCAAATGCCGCGATGCGATCACGCTGGAGCCATTGCGAGACGATCGGGAGCGCGTTGACGCCTGCATCCTGCATCATCGTGGCCAGCGGCATCACGCGCAGGCGGCGCCGGTGCCTGACCCTCGTCCCGAGCGCCACGACCAGCCGGACGGTGAATCGAGCATGTCGTAAACGTCGCCGCCGAACTGGACGACGTGGCGACCGAACGGTCGAAAAAGCTGTCCATCCCCTTGAGGCCCTGTTCCGCTGGGGTTTCCTTCTCAAGTGCAGGGCGCACGAGGTCGATCAGTCTGCGCAGATCCTCTCTGGGGCAGCAGTTCGACATCCGCGCCGTTCGCCATCGACCGCAGCAGCGTCCCCGCACCGGCTGGATCCACCCGTCCCAGGTCCGAAACATCGAGGGGATGCGCTCCGCCGTCCAGCCCCATTCGCCCGACCAGACGGGCTGCTACGTCGCCCATGCCGAGCCCCGTCCCGTCTCCGCTGGGGTGAAGCGTGGGCACATCACCATCGTCAAGGCGCCAGTCGGCGGTGGTCACCGGACGAGCGCCACACCGATGCGTAAGCGCGTCGTTCGCCGGTGATAGTCGAGCAGGTTCTCGCCATAGCCGACGAAGCTCTGGCCGAAGAGATAGAAATCCGGTCCGCCGCCGAGCACGCGGCTGAGCGGATAGGAGATATCCGCCGCGACCGACCCCTTGCCGCTGCCGAAGTTGAAGCGGGTGGAGGTGGAGAGGCGCAGTCCGTCATCCTTCCCAATCTCGGCAAAGAGCCCGGTATTCCCGCGATACCGGCGAATATCGGGATTGTCGCCCAGATCACCGGCATAGAGCCAGAGCCGCGGCGCCAGCGTCAGCCGATAGCCGCCGCTCAGGGGGATAGCGGCCATGGGCGCGACATAGACCGTGTTCAGGCTGCGCGAAGCCGTGCCGTCGCGGCCGTTGGATTCGTGCCGCAGGCCGGCCTGCGCGCTGACCGTCGCCCCGCTCGACAGCGTGAGCGGCGGCGAGAGATAGAATAGCTCTGGCTGATAATCGACATTGCGGAACGGCGAGGACTTCGCGCCGACATCCCAGAACATTCGCTGCGTATAAGCGAAATAGAGACCGTTCGGGAGCGACCGTGCTTTGTCCTGCTGCGCGCGATAGCCCAACAGCTGATATTTGAAGCTGAGCTGGATCCGCGCCTCGGTGTTCGTGCCGGGGCCATAGACGGCGTAGATCGGCTCATAGGCTGAAAGATTGGCCAGGAAGGCGTTTCCGGCCGAGCGATCGCTGGGCGCGGGCGCAACAGCCTTCGCATCCGCCGGTCCGGCATCCGAGGCGAGACCCGTAGAGCAGGCATATGCTTGCGCGATACGAGGCGCTGAAGGAATGTCGAAGGCAACAGGCGGCGCGGCCCAGCCCATGATTGAGAGCGAAGCATGCTTTTGTGAAGGGCTCGATGCTGGCAAGCGAAGCCGATACTGCGCGCGCGAAAAACCGCCTGCCGGAATTCGCACAGTGGCGGGCGATCCGGACGATCGTTCGAGCCAGGCGTGTACGACTTGGCCATCGATCGTAACTTCGGCCTCGAGCCGCGGTGGCAGCGTCATCGCGGTCGCGGCCGGTTCACCATTCAGCAAACGAAGATCGACGTCTACAGCGCCAACGTCAGCCGATGGCCTGATCGCGCTTATGAACGTCTCGACCGTTGGCGTACCAAGCGCGGCAGATGAACACAGCGCGGAAAGAAGGATGGCCGCAGTGCGCGGCCGGAACGGCATGTGTCTTTTATGGCGGTCGTTCATGCGAGGAGGTGCAGACCGCTGTCGACCGGAATGATCGTACCGGTGATTCGCTTCGCGGCATCGCTGACCAGGAACGCCGCCAGCGCCCCGACATCGGCTACTTCCACCAGCTTGCCTTCCGGGACGGCCGCCGCGGCGCGCTCTATCAGCTCGTCGAAGCGTTCGATGCCGCTCGCCGCCCGCGTCGCGATCGGACCCGGGGAAATCGCATGGGCGCGGATACCCTTGGACCCCAGTTCGGCGGCAACGTAACGGGTCGCGCTTTCCAGCGCCGCCTTGACCGGCCCCATCAGATTATAATGCTCCACAACCCGGTCCGATCCGTAGAAGGTCACGCACAGCAGGCAGCCTCCGTCGGGCATCAGCGGTTCGGCCAGTCGGGCCATCCGTAAAAAGCTGTGACAGGAGACATCCATGGCGATTGCGAAGCCCTCGGCCGAGGAGTCGACGACTCGGCCGTGAAGGTCGTCCCGCGGCGCGAAAGCGATCGAATGGAGCAGGAAATCGAGGCCGCCCCACTTCGTCCTCACCTTCTCAAAAAGGGCCTCCAACTCGCCTGGAACGCGAACATCGCAAGGCGCCGTCCATTCGACCCCCAGACATTCCGCAACCGGCGCCACATATTGCTCCGCCTTGGCGTTGAGATAGGTTGCGGCGAGCCGGGCCCCGCACTGCGCGAACGCCTCGGCACAGCCGGCCGCGATGCTGTGTTCGTTGGCGATGCCTACGACGAGGCCGCGCTTACCGGCAAGATCGACCAGCGGCTTCATGAGGCATCTCCTGCAGGAACGAGCGCGGCGAGGGTGTGAATGGCGATCATGCGTTCCTCGTCGGTCGGAATGACACGAACGATGATCTCGCTGTCCGCCATGCTGATGACGGGCGCATTGCGCGTATTGGCTTGCGCATCGATGGCGATGCCCAGCCAGGCCAATCGCTCGCAGATCGCCGAGCGGATAACGGAATCATTTTCGCCGATGCCGGCCGTGAAGACGATGCCGTCGATGCCGCCGAGCGACAATATGAGGGCCGAGGCTTCGCGCGCCGCGCGCCAGGCAAAGAGCTCGATAGCCTCGGCGGCGTGTGGGTCGTCGCTCATGTGAAGCGCGCGCATGTCGCTGGATATGCCGGACACGCCGAGCAGCCCGGACTGTTTGTAGAGCAGCGCCTCGACAGCCGGCGCGGTCATACCTTCCTGGGTCTGAAGATGAAGCACGGCACCGGGATCGATCGTGCCGCAGCGCGTTCCCATCAGCAGCCCGTCGAGCGCGGTGAAGCCCATGGCGGTGTCCATGCTGAGGCCGTCCCGCATCGCGCAGAGGCTGGCGCCATTGCCGAGATGGGCGGCGATCACGCGACCAGATGCGAGAACCGGATCGGCCTCGCGGAGTGCGCGGGCGATATATTCATAGGACAAGCCGTGAAACCCATACCGCCGAATACCTTTGTCGTGCAGTGCGCGTGGCAGCCCGAAGCGGGTCGAGACTTCCGGTAGCTCATGGTGGAAGCCGGTGTCGAAGCAGGCGACCTGCGGCAGCTCGGGGGCGAGCGTGCGGATGGCACGGATGGCAGCCAGATTGTGGGGCTGATGAAGAGGCGCGAGCGGACACAATGCGTCCAGCGCGGCGAGCAGCGCATCATCGACGCACAGTGGACGGAAGAACTCGGTCCCGCCATGGACGACGCGATGCCCGGCCGCGACGATGTCGTGATCGGGCAGGTGATCGCCCGCCCACGCGAACAGGTCGTGAAGCAGGGCTTCATGGGTAAGCGCTGCGCCATTGTCCCAGCCCCTGTCTACCAGGATGACCTCATTGGCGTCGCGAGCGACGAGATGGGGGGCAGTGCCGATTCCTTCGAGCTTGCCGACGGCCGCATGTTGCGGCCCGTCCGGTCCCAGGGTGAACAGTGCGAACTTGATGCTCGACGAGCCGGAATTGAGGCTGACGACTGCCTCCATGTCAGCCGGTCCCCTGAAGGCCCGGCGCCGCCTTGGTGGCGGCGCGAACCAGCAGGACGGCAACGGCGCACGAAGCAAGCCGGGTTCGCTGGGAATCCGCGCGGCTTGTGAGGATGATCGGCACTCGTGCGCCCAGGACAACACCCGCCGCATCCGCTCCGCCGAGGAAGGTCAGCTGCTTGGCGAGCATGTTGCCCGCCTCGAGGTTCGGCACGACGAGGATCTCTGCCTTGCCCGCGACGGGAGAGAAGATGCCTTTCTCCTTCGCCGCCGCTTCGCTGATCGCATTGTCGAATGCCAATGGCCCGTCGAGCACCCCGCCGGTAATCTGGCCGCGATCCGCCATCTTGCAAAGCGCGGCGGCGTCGATCGTCGATCGGATCGAGGGATTGACCGTTTCTACCGCCGACAGGATCGCGACCTTGGGTACTTCGATGCCGATGACGTGCGCGAGGTCGATGGCGTTGCGAATGATGTCCGCCTTCTCCTCGAGGCTGGGCTCGATGTTGATCGCGGCGTCGGTGATGATGAGCGGCGTCGGATGGTCAGGCACATCCATAAGATAGGCATGGCTGATGCGCCGCTCCGTCCGGAGACCGGTCGTCGAGGAAACCACGGCCGCCATCAACTCGTCTGTGTGGAGCGACCCCTTCATCAGTAGCCCGGCCTCGCCCGAACGGACCAGGGCAACCGCTGCCGCAGCAGCGGCATGGCTGTGCGGCGCGGGGACGATCCGGTAGGCGGAGATGTCTTTCCCCGCGTCCTCCGCCGCCGCGCGGATTCGCGCTTCGGGGCCGACCAGGATTGGCACGATAAGGCCAGCCTCGCCTGCGTCGACAGCCGCCACGATGGCGGCGGCGGAGCACGGATGGGCCACGGCGGTCGGCGCGGGCGTGCATTCTCTGGTGAGCTCGATCAGCTTGCGGTAGCCGTCATGGTCGGAGATGCGAATGTCTGGCAGCGCGATGCGCGGAAGGCGGACCTTCTCAGTCGGCGCCTTGACCTCGGCCTGGCCGGTGATGACCTCGGCGCCATCCTGGTTGACGCAGCGACAATCGAGCAAGAGTACATGGTGCTCGGGTCGTTTTTCCGTCACCGTCACCGTGGTGGTGATGGTGTCGCCCAGGCCAACCGGCCGGGTGAAACGCAGTGACTGGCTGAGGTAGATCGCGCCGGGTCCCGGCAACTCGGTGCCCAGAACGGCCGAGATCAGCCCCCCGCCCCACATTCCATGGGCGATCACGCGGTGGAATATGTCGGTCGCCGCATAATCGGCATCGAGATGGGCCGGGTTCACGTCGCCCGAGACGAGCGCGAACAGCTGGATGTCCTCCTCGCGCAGCGTGCGGATGACGCTCGCGGTGTCGCCTACAGCGATCTCGTCGAACGTGCGGTTCTCGATCATGTCGGGACTGTTCACGCTCAGTGCTCGAGCACGAAGCGGCCAGGCGCGTCTTCGAGGACCGGGTAGCCCTTGTCCGGCGCGCCCATTGCCGGTGGCGCAGTTGGTTCGCCTGAGCGCTCGCCCAGCCATTCGCCCCAGGCGACCCACCAGGAACCGTCCCGAACCGGCGCGCGGATCACCCAATCGTCCGGGTCGAGGGCGGCAGCATCAGCTTCGCGGGTGAGGATATGATAGCGGCGCCCCTTATGTCCAGGTTCCGACACGATACCGGCATTATGGCCGCCGCTGGTCAGCACGAAGGTGATCTCGGCAGTGCTCAGCATGTGGATCTTGTGGACCGAATGCCACGGCGCGACATGGTCGCGCTCGGTGCCGACAACGAACATCGGCTTGCGCAGCGCGGACAGGCTGATCGCCCGCCCATCGACCTTGTAGCGTCCCTCGGCAAGATCGTCGTCGAGGAACAGGCGGCGCAGATACTGGCTGTGCATCGCGTAGGGCATTCGCGTGCCGTCGGCGTTCCAGGCCATCAGGTCCGACATCGGTTCCCGCTCCCCCATCAGATAGGTATTGAGGATCCGCGACCAGACAAGATCGTTGGAGCGCAGGATCTGAAATGCGCCGCCCATCTGCGCGCCGTCGAGATAGCCTTTGCTCCACATCATATTCTCGAGCACGTTGAGCTGCGCCTCGTCGATAAATAGGCCAAGTTCGCCCGGCTCGCTAAACTCGGTCTGCGCGGCGAACAGCGTGACCGTCGCCAACCGCTCATCGCCGTCGCGCGCCATCGCGGCCGCGGCGATCGACAGCATTGTCCCGCCGATGCAATAGCCAACGCCATGTACCGCCGGCGATCCCGTGATCGCCGTGACCGCGTCGAGCGCTGCCATCGGTCCCAAACGCCGATAGGCCTCCATGTCGAGATCACGGTCGGCGCTGACGGGATTGTGCCAGGAGATGATGAAGACCGTGAAGCCCTGCCCGGTCAGCCAGCGGACCAGCGAATTCTCCGGCGACAGGTCGAGAATATAATATTTCATGATCCAAGCCGGCACGATCAGAATGGGCTCCGGCCGCACGGTGTCGGTGGTCGGCGCATATTGGATCAGTTCGATCAGGTCGTTGCGATAGACGACCTTGCCCGGTGTCACCGCAACAGCCTCACCGACCGTGAAGGCATCGGTCCCCGCTGGTGGCTCGCCCCGCATCATTCGCTGCATATCTTCGACCAGCAGTCTTGCACCATCCGCAAGGCATTGCCCGCGGGTCTCGACAATCCGCTGCTGAAGGACGGGATTGGTCATGACGAAATTGCTCGGCGCCATCGTATCGAGGATCTGTCGCACGCCGAACGACACCATATCCTCATGGTGCCTGGTCACACCGGTAATGCCGGTTGTTGCCGCGTGCCACCATTGCTGGTTGAGCAGGAACGCCTGGCTGATAAGGCTGAACGGCGCTTTGTTCCATGCCGGATCTGAAAAGCGACGATCCTGAGGCAAGGGCTCAATCGCCGGGGCGGCGTCATCGTCGCCGATGCTACGGGCAGCGTAGTCGCCGAGGCGTGCGAACTTTCGCCCGGTCTTAGCCGCCAGCTTCAACTGGGTACCCGGTGAGAAGGCGAGATGCATGGCCCAATCGGAGAAGGCCTGCAATATCGTCGCCGGCGAGAGCCCGCGTGTGATCTGCGCGAGGCTTGCGATAGCGGCCCGATCAAGGGTTTCGGCGATGCCGTCGAGCGGATCGGACGCGTCCTGGTGTGAATGCGCGGCTGCCATCTTAGAACTCCTGACAAAAATCGCATCGGTACTGAGGCTGCACAAGCGCAAGTGCATTACGTAGATGCCCCACACCGCATGCTGCGGCACCCACCCGTCGGGGAACATATCTTATATTCGTACACATGGCGGAGAGCATGACACAGCGCGGGAAGCGAATCGTGCCTTCGCAACTGCAAAACGGTACTGCAAAGGTTAGATATTGCGCAAGTCCATTGACTGGCTCGGCGGCTGCTCACCTGAAGCGGTGGAGTCCTTGTCGTCGCTGGAACACAGATCTCGGCCGTCCGGCCCCGCGATCGGTGCCAGACGTCAACTCAGGCGCGCCCAAGCTTATCACGATCTGTTGTCGGGGTGGCGGCTAGCGTGAAACCCTTTCCCGGCAGACATTTTGGAGCACCTCGCTTCCCTGGGCGTCGTGGATGCCGACGGAAGGGTCGCGCTCAAGGGACAGCCAAGCGAGCCAACCTTGATCAAGCTGCGCTACTTTGCTCCCTAGCCGTTCATAGGGTGCCTCAGTCGCGATGTGCGCGGCCGCGCAGTCGGCGTTCACCGCAGGGATCATCAGGTTTCGACCTTTCTGGGCGCCTCGCGTCTTTCCAGCCGAAAGTACCATGCCTTGGTCATTTCGGTGGCCACGATGTATCCCAGCACAATAGTGACAATCACAAACACCTGAGGCAGCGAGAGCGGCACGAAGCCGAAGGCCGACGTCAATGCGCCCAGAAACGGAATGGCGAACGTCGCAACAACCACCCCGACGGTCGACCACAGCAGCAACTTGCTCGGCTTGCTGCGGAACACAGGCCGGTGGGTCCGCAGGACAAGTACGACGTGCGTGACACGGGTTCACCCAATCAGGTCTTCGCCTCCATCGGGCTGGGATACACTTTCTAGAGCCGGGTTGAGCTGGGGCGGCGCCTGACGAAAACGCCCCGGCCGGGAGACGCTACTGGTGCCGGGTCTCACGCACGAGCGACCAGTCATATCCCAGTTCCTCTACCCGGCGGCGCAACATCGTCTTCACGGCTTCGGGAGGCCGTGGATCGCGCGACAGGATCCACAGGTAGCGCCCTGAGGGTTCGCCCACGATCGACCATTGGTAATCATCGCCATGGTCCAGCACCCAATAGTCGCCGTAGAAGGGGCCGAAGAAGGATACCTTGAGCTTCGCCCCGGACACGGAGGCGACAATTTTGGCTTTGCCCGTGGCGGTCTTCAAAGGGCCGTCGACTGCTCCCTTTCGGCAGCTGTTCAAGACGCGAATCGATCCGTCCGCGTTGCGCGAATAGTCGGCTGCCACAGCCTCGCAACCTCTCTGGAACGGGGCAGCATACCGGTACAGTTCGTATCACCGGCCAAGGTAGCGGTCGATTACAACCGATTTGCCGGGTTGCGGCACATTTCGGTTCCCCACCGGCATTGAGGACAGCGTCGCACAGGCAGATACGCCAATACCGACATTTCAGGTGCGGCGCGGTTGCTCTGCCGGTACCATTCACGGATGATCGATCAGTTACTCAAACTTTTTGAGCAGTCCGGCTACGGCGGGATTGCAGCCCTCATGTTTCTGGAAAATGTCTTTCCCCCGATCCCGTCGGAATTGATCATGTCGATGGCCGGCTATGAGGCAGCTCAGGGCAAATTGAATCTCCCGCTTGTTATTGTCGCCGGATCCGCCGGGTCGATGTTCGGAGCGCTGTTCTGGTTCTATATTGGCAAATGTATCGGTGCAGATCGGCTGAAGGCATGGGCCGGGCGCCACGGTCGCTGGCTGGCTATAAATCCTCGCGACATCGACAACGGCGATCAATGGTTCGAAAGGCACTCCGGCAAATCGGTTTTCTTCGCACGCATGGTCCCGGCGATAAGAACCCTGATCTCGGTTCCCGCAGGCATTTTTGCCATGCCCATGCATTGGTTCCTGATCTACACCAGTCTGGGCACCCTACTGTGGACCGGCTTACTCGCGACCGCCGGGTACGTGCTGGAGAGCAACTACCAGATGGTGCGCAGCTACATCGACCCCGCTTCCAAGGTCATCATGGGACTGATCATCGCCGTTTACATCTATCGCGTCGCTACATGGAGGGCGGCTTGAACTCGTCGGGTGCTTCGCCCGATTGAAAATCGCCATCAGGCGCCCCCGAGGGTCATATCCTGCGCACGGATCGTTTACCACGATGTTGATTGCCGCTGAGAAGTGACCCGGGGTTTTCACCGAGAAGTGACCCGCCTGTAGGTTATGTTTCGGATGTCATTGATGGGTCAAGATGGGTTTTTCTCCTTTCTGGGTTTGGCCTGCTGAGCCGAGCTGTTCTTGAACCGGAAGCTGTCATTTCCCGTCTCCAGGATGTGGCAGTGATGGGTAAGGCGATCGAGGAGCGCGGTGGTCATCTTGGCATCCCCGAACACGCTGGCCCACTCACTGAAGCTGAGGTTGGTGGTGATGACGACGCTGGTGCGCTCGTAGAGTTTGCTCAGCAGATGGAAGAGCAGTGCACCTCCTGATGCGCTGAACGGCAGATAGCCGAGCTCGTCCAGGATCACGAGGTCCGAGTGGACGAGTCGGTTAGCGATCTGTCCGGCTTTCCCCTGGGCCTTTTCCTGTTCGAGGGCGTTGACCAGCTCAACCGTAGAGAAGAAGCGCACCCGCTTTCGATGATGCTCGATGGCCTGGACGCCCAAGGCCGTCGCGACATGGGTTTTGCCGGTGCCTGGGCCGCCGACCAAGACGATATTGTCGGCGATGTCGATAAAGTCGCAGCGGTGAAGCTGCCGGACCAGCGCCTCATTGACCTCGCTGCTGGCAAAGTCGAAGCCCGCCAGATCGCGATAGGCGGGGAACCGCGCGACCTTGAGTTGATAGGCAACGGACCGCACCTCTCGTTCGGCGGTTTCTGCCTTGAGGAGCTGGGAGAGGATCGGGACCGCCGCCTCGAAGGCGGGAGATCCCTGCTGCATGAGGTCGGTCACGGCCTGCGCCATGCCGGGCATTTTCAAGCCGCGCAGCATCACGACGATGGCGCCGGTGGCGGGATCATGACGCATGGCGGGCCTCCCCGCGCAGGGCATCGTAGCGTTCGACATTGGCCATCGGCTCGCTGACCAGCCTCAATGCCTGCGGCGCCGTTACCGGCGGCGTTGTGACCGGCTTGCCGTCGAGCAGCCTGTGCAGCAGGTTGAGGATATGGGTTTTGGTCGGAACACCGGCATCCAGCGCCATGGCGACAGCGGTCAGGACCGCCTCTTCATCATGATGCAGGACCAAAGCCAGGATCTCGACCATTTCCCTGTCGCCGCCGGGATTGCGCAATAGATGCCGTTGCAGCCGCTGGAAGGCCTCGGGAAGCTCGAGGAACGGTGCTCCGTTGCGCAAGGCTCCAGGTTTGCGCTGGACTGTCCGGCGTCAGCGCCAATGGCACAGATTTGAGGTTGTGAATTAAGGAGGATTTGGGCTTCGTCGTAGTGACGAAGGAACGAAGATGAAGCCCAAATCCTCCTTGAAAAAATCGGTGAAGGCTCCTGCG
>NZ_BSEF01000033.1:0-20535 GCF_027925545.1 Sphingobium sp. BS19 | reverse complement strand
CCCGAACCTTCGTCCTCCA
Organism: Sphingobium sp. BS19; assembly: GCF_027925545.1. Classification (NCBI taxonomy): domain Bacteria; kingdom Pseudomonadati; phylum Pseudomonadota; class Alphaproteobacteria; order Sphingomonadales; family Sphingobiaceae; genus Sphingobium; species Sphingobium sp. BS19. The sequence goes on along the minus strand of NZ_BSEF01000033.1, from coordinate 20,516 downwards.
ACCTCAAAAAGCCCCTTGCTCCCGTCGTGGTGAAAATCACCAGCGGAGGCGCTCGTCCAGACTACGCCGTCAACAACGAACCCAGCCCACAAAACCTCGGAGCGGCGGTCTCATGAATAAGACGGGCTAGGCACTGCACGGTCGGCGCGACAGCATATTCGGCATATCCACCCCCCGCGATCAGCGCGCACACAGCCTGTCCCACCATCGCGGCATCGCCTTCCGATCCGGCAGCAACGATGATGCCGGATATTTCAAGGCCCGGAATGTCGGATGCGCCAGGCGGCGGAGGATATTTACCCATACGTTGCAACACATCAGGTCGATTGACGCCAGCCGCCGCAACCCGGATCAGCACTTCGCCTTCGCCGGGAACAGGAACCGGGCGCCGTTCGAGCACCAGCGCATCGGGACCGCCGGACTGCGGAATCCCGATAGCAGTCATTTCCTTGGGAATTTGATTTATGCCCGCCATCGTGGTTGCCATGCTTGTGCTATTCCCCGGCGAATTGCTGCACCGCAAAATAAAACGCGATGAGCGGCCCAGCACTCTTATTGACAGACAATGAATTCGGGTCAACATTCACTAGATGGACATGGACGAATATCAGCCCAAAAAGGCCGATGATATTCTGGCCGCGCTGACGCGGCAGGATCTCGACCCATTTTCGGTGGCCGAACTGGATGCACGCATTGAGACGCTGCAACTGGAAATAGCACGGACGCTGAAGCGACGTGACTATGCCGTTAACCATAAGGCAAGCGCCGAGGCGTTATTCAAAAAATGATCGCAAATCGGCCTGGCCGCCTTCTTAGGCACTATAGTGAAGTTACGCAGCCAGCCTTTATGCAAAACAATGATTGCGCGGAGGAAATCGTATCCCTTGATCGGGGTACTATGGATGCCGACATAGGGTCAGACACGCCCGTCCTTTGGGCACAGGAGTAACGTCAAATGCCTTCCTTCGCCGCTGCGCTCGAAACCACGCTGCACAATGCGCTCACCCATGCGTCCGAACGTCGCCATGAATATGCGACGCTGGAACATTTGTTGCTGGCGCTGATAGACGATGAACATGCGTCCAAGGTCATGCAGGCTTGCGGCGTGGACATCGGCGAACTGGGCGATGCAGTGACCCAGTATCTCGATACCGAACTCGACAGCCTGAAGGTGGAAGGCGCTACCGACCCCTCCCCTACCAGCGGTTTTCAGCGGGTGGTTCAACGCGCGATCCTGCATGTGCAGTCGTCCGGCAAGGACGAAGTTACCGGCGCCAATGTCCTGGTGGCGTTGTTCTCTGAGCGTGAGAGTTATGCCGTCTACTTCCTGCAGCAGCAGGACATGAGCCGCCTAGATGCGGTCAGCTTCCTTAGTCATGGTGTCGGCAAAGGCAACGCCGCGCCTGAACCGCGAGAGGTCAAAGGCGCCGTGGAAGACGACAAGAAGCAGGACAGCAAGGGCAAGAAAGAAAGCGCCCTCGACCAGTTTACGGTGAATCTGAACGAAAAGGCGATGAACGGAAAGGTCGATCCATTGATCGGCCGTGGTCCGGAAGTCGACCGTACCGTCCAGATTCTCTGTCGCCGGTCCAAGAATAATCCGCTCTATGTAGGCGATCCTGGTGTCGGCAAAACCGCGATTGCGGAAGGTCTGGCGCGGAAAATCGTTGAAAAGGACGTACCCGAGGTTCTGCTCGAAGCGGTTATCTATTCTCTCGACATGGGAGCGTTGCTGGCTGGCACCCGCTATCGCGGCGACTTTGAGGAGCGCCTGAAAGCGGTTGTCAACGAGTTGGAAAAGATGCCGCACGCGGTGCTGTTCATCGACGAAATCCACACCGTCATCGGTGCTGGCGCGACTAGCGGCGGGGCGATGGATGCGTCGAACCTGCTGAAGCCAGCGCTCTCGGGCGGCACGATCCGTTGCATCGGATCGACCACCTACAAGGAATTCCGCAACCACTTCGAAAAGGACCGCGCCTTGCTGCGCCGGTTCCAGAAGATCGACGTGAATGAGCCGACCGTCGAGGATACGATCAAGATCCTCGCTGGTCTGCGCAGCGCGTTCGAGGAGCATCACCACGTCAAGTATACGCCTGACGCGATCAAGGCCGCTGTCGAGTTGTCGGCGCGCTATATCAACGACCGCAAATTGCCGGACAAGGCGATCGACGTGATCGATGAAGTGGGCGCCATGCAGATGCTGGTGATTCCGTCGAAGCGGAAGAAGACGATCACGCCCAAGGAGATCGAGCAAGTCATCGCTACGATGGCACGCATCCCGCCCAAGACGGTGTCTTCGGATGACAAGAGTGTGCTGGAAACGCTTTCGACCGACTTGAAGCGCGTCGTCTTCGGTCAGGACAAGGCCATCGAAGTGCTGTCATCGGCGATCAAGCTGAGCCGTGCGGGCTTGCGCGATCCGGACAAGCCAATCGGCAACTATCTGTTCTCCGGCCCCACGGGCGTCGGCAAGACCGAAGTCGCTCGGCAGCTTGCCACTTTGCTCGGTATTCCGCTCCAGCGTTTCGACATGTCGGAATATATGGAACGGCATTCGGTCAGTCGCCTGATCGGTGCGCCTCCGGGCTATGTCGGTTACGATCAGGGCGGGTTGCTGACGGACGCTATCGACCAGCAGCCGCATTGTGTGCTGCTGCTCGACGAAATCGAAAAGGCGCATCCGGACCTGTTCAACATCTTGTTGCAGGTCATGGATAACGGTCGCCTGACCGACCATCACGGCAAGACGGTGGATTTCCGCAACGTCATCCTCATCATGACCACCAACGCCGGTGCGTCGGATATGGAGAAGGAAGGCATCGGCTTTGGCACCCTGACGCGCGACGATGTTGGTGAGGAGGCCGTGAAGAAGCTGTTCACGCCGGAATTCCGCAACCGTCTGGATGCCATCGTACCGTTCGCCTATTTGCCGACCGAAGTCGTTGCCCGCGTGGTCGACAAGTTCGTTCTGCAGCTCGAACTGCAACTGGCCGACCGAGACGTGCACATCACGCTGGACGACGATGCGAAGGAATGGTTGACCAAGCGCGGTTATGACAAGCTGTACGGCGCGCGCCCCATGGGCCGCCTGATGCAGGAAAAGATCAAGCAGCCGCTCGCCGAAGAGCTATTGTTCGGCAAGCTGGTGCACGGTGGCGAAGTGCATGTCCGGTTGAAGGACGACGCTCTGGCCTTCGAAATCACCGCGGCGGCCCCCAAAAAGGGCAAGAAAGGTGGCAAACCAAAAGCAACTGTGAAGGCGAAATAAGCCCACACATATCGGATGAGAAAAGGGCGGCCTGCGGGTCGCCCTTTTTCGTTGGAGCTAATGCAGCATTCAACCCATCCGTTCTCCTGAACGTGCTTGAGGATCGGTTTATTCTCTCGGCGCAGCGCCTGAGGCATAACGGATCCCAAAACACGTTCAGGATTTCGAAGCAGTAAACTCCCCCGTGATCCGCATCACAACGCAAATTCCCTGATATGTTCATGACGCATCCATGCTATGTGACCGGCACAAGAAAAGCGGTCGCATTGTAGTCGTTTCCAACAGGGGAATGTGATGATGCCTATTCTCTCGCGCCGAATCTTAAACCGTATAGGCCGTCTTTCGACAGCCGCCGCTCTGGTCGCCCTCCTCGCCACTCCGGGGGTTACGCAACAGGGTGTCGCACCAATCGCGCGCTACACGATCGATGCCAGCACGACGTCGGGTATCGCTGCCATGGGTAGCGGGATGGGTGCGGGTCTTTCGATGGTGTTCGGCGGCGGCGGGAACAAGATGATCCACACGCTCGACCTGCGGCTTGGGTCCACTCGTGCGGCAACACCGGGTGCACCCAAGGCCGACCATTTTATGCCGACGGGCGCAAAGCTCGGCAAGTCGGTGCCGCTCTATACACCCACACCCGGCACCGCCACGCCCCGCGAAGACGGTAAGCAAATGCCCAAAGACTTCCAGAAGCCTAAAGGCCGCTTGCTCATTTTCTGGGGGTGCGGCCCACACGCACCCAAGAACCAGCCGGTCGTTATCGACTTCGCCAAGGTCGCCGCCGGACAAGTGCCGCCGGGTTTGTTTACGTCGGGCGTGAACATTCCGGCCGACTGGGCGATAAGTCTGGCCAACAGCAAGACCTATGGCGAATGGCCCAATGGCAAGGATCGCAAGACGGTGTCAGCCGATAGCTCCCTGATCGGCGAGCATCGCATCGCGGGCAATTATTCGCCGGAGATCAAGTTCAGCCTCGCGCAGGATTTCCTCCCCGCCATCACCGGCAAAGCCTCCGACATGGCCGGCGGCGCGACGATGCTCAACTGGAACAGCGTAGCCAATGCGACGGGCTATTACGCTTGGACGATGGGCTTCAATCCCGGACCGGACGGACAGGCCAACGACATGGTGTGGTGGTCGTCCTCCACCACGCAGAATTTCGGCGGCGCGCTGTGGGATTGGATTGCACCCGCGACGGTGAATCGCCTGATTGCGCAAAAGGTCGTCCTGCCGCCCAGCCAGACAAGTTGTATCATGCCTGCCGAAGTGAAACAGGCAGCCAGCCAGTTCATGATGGGTAATCTTTATGCCTATGGGCCGGAAGCCAATTTCGCCTATCCACCCCGCCCGGACAATCCAAAGGCCGCGTGGAAGCCGGAATGGACGGCGCGCGTCCGCTATCGATCCAACAGCATGTGGTTTATCAATGGCCCCAATATGGGTGGCATGATGCGCGGAGAAGACAGCAGCACGGCGGGCCAATCCGAAAAGCCGAAGAAGAAATGCCGGGGCGGTCTGGGGGGGATGCTGGCCGGTGCCGCAGGCGTAGGCTGCTGAGGCTGTCATCCCCCCTTGCGCGGACATGAAAAAGCATCATGGTGTCGCCCTCCCCGTTTCTGGTGAAGGCGATACCATGATCCGCAAATCTTTGATTTCCCTGCTGCTTCTCACTGCGTCAATGCCTGTGATGGCCGCGCCCGAAGACGTACCAAGCCCTGTGCTACAAGGTCGCGACCTCTTCGCGCTGGAAGTCGCGACTGATCCGCAGATTAGCCCGGATGGCAAGACCATCGCTTATGTGCGCAAGTCTGGCGATATAATGACCGATCGCGCTCGCAGCAGCATCTGGCTGATCGATGTCGGGACGGGCAAGCAGACTCCCATCGCAGCCGGGTCGTCCGGCAATGCGAGCCAGCCCCGCTGGTCGCCAGATGGCCAGCGCATCGCCTATATTGCCAGCGAACCGGGCGAGAAGCCGCAACTGTTCGTGCACTGGATGACAAACCATGCCACCGCCCGCGTGACGGGCTTGCCGGACGCGCCACAGGACATTGCATGGTCCCCCGATGGCAAGCAGATCGCGTATACAATGAACGTGCCGGGCGAAGGCTTGAAGCTGGGCAAGGCGCCCGAAAAGCCGGAAGGTGCGCAATGGGCACCGCCGCTCGAAATCATCGACCGTGTGGATTATCGCAACGACGGCGGAGGGTATGTTACGCCGGGATACAGTCATATCTTCGTCGTGCCCGCCGATGGCGGCGCACCGCGTCAGCTCAGTTTCGGCGACTATAATGACGGCGGCCCGCTCGCGTGGACGCCCGACGGCGCTAGCATCCTGTTCACATCGGTGCGCAAACCCGATTGGCAGCAGCAGGTGTTCGATAGCGAAATCTATGCGCTCGACACCGCCTCTGGCGCAATCACGCCGCTTACGACGCGCGTCGGACCTGATAACAGCCCGGTCATTTCCCCGGACGGGCGACAAGTCGCTTATCTTGGATTCGACGACAAACGCCTCGCCTATCAAAACACGCGCCTGTCTATCATGAACCGCGACGGCAGCGGAGCGCGGACGATCACCGCCAATCTCGACCGCAGCATCGACAAGATCGAATGGTCTGCCGACGGCAAAAGCCTCTATGCGCTCTACGATCAGGAAGGTGTCAACCGCGTCGCGCGGATCACTCTGGACGGACGTGTAACACAAATCGCTACAAGCCTCGCGGGCGCGGGATTGGATCGCCCCTACAGCGGTGGCGACTTTTCCGTTTCAAAGGGTGGCATAGTGGCCTTCACCAGCGGCACCTATTATCGCCCCGCAGATATTTCCGTCGCGCAGGGTGGCAAGGTGCGACAATTGACTCGGCTGAACGATAATCTGCTGGCCACCAAATCGCTGGGGCAGGTTCGGGAACTGGGCGTGAAAGCTTCAGATGGCCGTACGGTTCCCGCATGGCTCGTCACGCCGCCGGGCTATCAGCCGGGAACGCGGGTTCCGATGATTCTTGAAATTCACGGTGGGCCGGCGTCGGCCTATGGCCCGTCCTTCTCGACCGATGACCAGCTTTATGCGGCATCGGGCTATGCGGTGCTATACACCAACCCGCGCGGATCGACGTCCTACGGTGAAGAATTTGCACAGTTGATCCACCACAAATATCCCGGTGACGATTATGGCGACCTGATGGCGGCGGTCGATGCGGCGATTGCATTGGGCGTGGTCGATCCCGACAATCTGTTCGTTACCGGCGGATCGGGCGGCGGCGTGCTGACCAGCTGGATCGTCGGCAAAACCGATCGGTTCAAGGCGGCGGCGACGCAAAAGCCGGTAATCAACTGGATCAGCGAGGCGCTGACGATGGACAATACGCTGTTCACTTCCCGTTACTGGTTCGAAAAGAAGCCTTGGGAAGATCCCATGTCCTACTGGTCACGCTCGCCGCTCAGCCTCATCGGCAATGTGAAGACGCCGACATTGGTTGTCGTGGGTAGCGAAGATTACAGGACGCCGGTCAGCGAATCGGAGCAATATTATGCAGCGCTCCAAATTCAGGGCGTGCCAACGGCTCTGGTGAAAGTACCGGGGGCCAGCCACGGCGGCTTCACTGCACGACCGTCCCAGTCGGCGGCAAAGGCAGCGGCTATACTCGCCTGGTTCGATAAATATCGCAGCAAACCCTGATTGGCACGAACATTTGTTCGTGATATGTTCCGATTGTTTATGGGAGATAAGCCGATGACCGAAACGATTACATTCTACACCAACCCGATGTCGCGCGGGCAAATCGCGCGGTGGATGCTGGAAGAGGTAGCTGCGCCTTACGAGCAAGTGCTGCTCGATTACAGAACGACCATGAAGGCGCCAGATTATCTTGCGATCAATCCAATGGGCAAGGTTCCGACCATCGTCCACAATGGCAAAGTCATAACGGAATGTGCGGCCATCTGCGCCTATCTGGCTGAAGTATTTCCGGACGCGGGTTTGGCCCCCAAGGCCGATGAGCGCGCGGACTATTATCGCTGGTTATTCTTTGCTGCCGGCCCGATCGAAGCAGCCGTCACCAATCGGGCAATGCAGTGGGAAACGCCTGCAGATAAGTCGATGATGATGGGCTACGGTACGTTCGACCAGGCAATGGACGGGTTGGAATATGCCTTGTCGGGCTAGCAGTGGATATGTGGCGATCGATTCACCGCTGCCGACGTCTATGTAGGATCGCAAATCGGTTGGGGATTGGCCTTCAATTCAATTCCAACCCGGCCGGTCTTCGCTGAATATGCCGAGCGTGTCGCGCAGCGTCCTGCTTATCTGAAGGCAAAGGCAATTGACGGTGCCCTCATTGCGGAGGCTCAGGCGAATAGCGAAACACCATCGCCATCCTGAGCCAGGACACCGATATGCAAAAGCCCCCGGCACAATCCGCGCCGGGGGCTTTTGTCATCGCGGCGCTCACGTTCAGTTACCGACGACGACCCTTGCGCTAGCGGGCGTCGCGTCAGCATAGCGCGCCTTCGTTTCGGCCCGTGCGATGGCGGCGCTGATCGGCTGCTTGATGTGGTTCAGCGTCTTCTCACGGCATGCCATCATTTCACGGGCGTCAGCAGTTGCACACACTTTGGTAGCAGCCTTGTAGATGCGGGCGTTTAGGGCGCGACGGCCTTCAGCATTGTTCAGGTCCAGATCGCCGTGACGGACTTCGACGCTGCGACCGTTGGATACGAAGGTTTCTGCAAATGCTGGCGTGCCAGCGACGAGGCCGGCAGCGGCAGCCAATGCGGCAGTGAAGCTCTTGGTCTTGGTGGAAAATACGGACATGGCAAAATCTCCTCGAAACAGTGGGTTAGACCTGGAGTGGTCCTGCCCGTTTTGGGGGCGGCAGAGCCATTCCGGGGCGGGGAACCGTCGATCCTTGTTGCGATCGTTGCGATCCGTCCTGCCCTTTCTTTCTAGGCCGGGCGTGCACATTGATCGCGCTCGGTTCGACCAGCATCCCGTAGCATCGGCGGACAGCGGCGCTGTCGATAAACAGCATATGCGTAACGACCAACGGTCATTCGTCGAAGCGGACGAACGCATTAATCGCGGTTTCCGTAAAGGAAATGTGGAACTGCGCCGGATTTGGGAAGAGAACTAAAAACGCCCCCGGTGCAAGGGATGACCGGGGGCGCATCCTGCTCATGCTGTCGGGCACTTCAGGATCTCTCAAAACTCAAAGCGATGGCTGCACGGGCAGCGCCATCCGCTTTGGCTATTCATATCGCAACGCCGTGTACGCTGGGCGGTTGCTTCGATAGCGGACCATCCCTGTCGGCGAACGACACTGCAGTCGACGAACGACGGTTCCTAGTCGACAAATAACATCTGTCAGGGATGATGATAGAGCTTTATTGCTACGCAGATGCGTCAGATCGAGACATATTATTGCTCGACAACTACTCCAGCCTTCATCACTTTCGGGGGATTTTCGAGGATCCGGATATTGTTCAGCGGATTTCCATCGACTGCAATGATGTCTGCAAAGCGCCCTGGCGCAATTGAGCCGATGTCCTTTTCGCGCTGCATCAGTTGCGCGGCACTGATTGTCGCCGCTTGAATCGCCTGCATCGGCGTCATCCCGAAGCGCACCATATAAGCGAACTGGCGGGCGTTCCAGCCATGCGGATATACGCCCGCATCTGTGCCGTAACCGATTCTGACGCCTGCTTTGACTGCCTTTGCAAAGCCGTCACGCTGCGCCTGCGTGGTTTCCAGGTTCTTACGCAGATACTCCTTGGGCCAGCCCTGCTGCGTGCCGATGCTGTCGATATAGTCGCCGTCATAGACGTCCATGACGAGCCACACACCTTTGGCCTTTGCCAGCGCGATCCCTTCGTCATCGATCAGGCTTGCATGTTCGATGGAGCGTGCGCCGGCGCGGATGGCCGTCTTGATCCCTGCAGCACCGTGGGCGTGGACGGTGACGTAGCTGTTATGTGCCTTGGCGATAGCCACCGCTGCGGCGATATCGTCGACGGTCATTTCTTCGGTTCCCGGCTCGGTGCCGATGGCCAGCACCGCGCCGGTTCCGATCACCTTGAGTTGATCGATGCCGCTTGCAAACAACGCCTCGGCTTTCTGCTGCACTTCGGCCGGATTGCGGGCTACGCCCAGACGCATGTCGGGGGGCACTGCCATTCCGACGGGCAGACCTGTTATTTCGCCACCCCCACCGGGAATGGTAATATATGCGCCGGCAACGGCCATTCGTGGTCCCGGAAACAATCCTTGTTCGATCCCATCGCGCACCGCGACATCGACTAGACCGCGATATGTGCCCAGATCACGCACGGTGGTGAAACCCGCCTTCAATGTCAGCCGCGCGTTCCGCACACCCAGCAAGGCCGTCTGGACTGGTGACGTCTTGACCGGAAGAGCGACATCTTCCGAAGTACCCGTGTCCGCAATATGCGTGTGCAAGTCGATTAGCCCAGGAAGTACGGTGCGTTTCGTCCAGTCGATTACAGTCGCGTCCGCAGGTGGCTCTGTCCACTTCCCTACTGCCACGATGCGATCATCGCGCACATGAATGCTCTGATCGGTCAAAACCGTCCCAGCCAGCACATCGATGATATGCCCGGCATGGATGTAGGTATCTCGTGCGAAAGCGTATGCTGGTTGAAATAAGCCGATGAGCGCAAAAGGCATCGTCAGCCGGTTTTGCCACTTTTTGCCTGACTGATACATCATGGCCTTACCCTTTTGCCGCGTGTTTGACAGGCACATTCCTGCCAAACGCGCTCCTCGTCCAGTGTTAACAACAGAAGTGTTCGCAGTGGTGTCTTCCGGCCTTGCCCCGGCTACCCTGCCGCCCCATATTGCTGCCGCGGACCGTCCCGTTCGCCCCCTTGCCTCACCTGAACAAATGTGGAACAAAGCGCCCCATGCTGACTCATATCTCCGTGCGTGGAGCGCGCGAACATAATCTCAAAGGCGTGGACGTCGATCTGCCGCGTGACAGCCTGATCGTCATCACCGGCTTGTCTGGATCGGGGAAGTCCTCGCTCGCTTTCGACACTATCTATGCCGAGGGGCAGCGGCGTTATGTCGAGTCCCTATCGGCTTATGCGCGACAGTTTCTGGAGATGATGCAGAAGCCCGATGTCGAGCATATCGACGGGCTGTCCCCGGCGATCAGCATCGAGCAGAAGACCACGAGCCGTAATCCCCGCTCCACTGTGGCCACGGTAACGGAGATATACGATTACATGCGTTTGCTCTGGGCGCGTGTGGGCGTTCCCTATTCGCCGGTCACGGGTCTGCCGATCAGCGCGCAAACCGTCAGCCAGATGGTCGACCGCGTGATGCAGTTGCCCGAAGGAACGCGGTTCTTCCTCCTTGCCCCCGTCGTGCGCGGTCGCAAGGGGGAGTATCGCAAGGAACTGGCGGAGTGGCAGAAGGCCGGGTTTACGCGCGTCCGCATTGATGGCGAACTGTACGAGATCGAGGATGCCCCTGCCCTCGACAAGAAACTTAAGCATGACATCGAAGTCGTGGTGGATCGTATTGCGGTGCGCGATGATATCCAGACGCGGCTGGCTGAGAGTTTCGAGACAGCGCTGAAGCTGGCCGAGGGGCTGGCCTATGTCGATCTGGCGGATGGGAACGTGCCGGGTCGCGAAGATGAGACCCAGACGACCGGCAAGATGAAGAACACCGGCATCCCCGCAAACCGTATCGTGTTCTCGGAGAAATTTGCCTGCCCGGTCAGCGGCTTTACCATTGCTGAGATCGAGCCGCGCCTGTTTTCGTTCAACGCCCCGCAAGGCGCTTGCCCCGCATGCGACGGTTTGGGCGAAAAACTGCTGTTTGACAGCCAGCTTGTCGTCCCGAACGAAGACCTGAGCCTGAAAAAAGGCGCGATCGTTCCATGGGCGAAATCCAATCCGCCTAGTCCTTATTATATGCAGGTGCTGGGATCGCTTGCGAAAGAGTTCGGCTTTTCGCTCGATACGCCGTGGAAAGATCTGCCCGGCGAAGTGCAACTCGTCATCCTGCACGGCACCGGCGGCAAGGCAGTTACCCTGCGCTTTCAGGATGGACGCAAGTCTTATGAGGTCAAGAAAGCTTTCGAGGGTGTCATCGGGAACCTCAATCGCCGAATGCTCCAGACAGAAAGCGCGTGGATGCGCGAAGAACTGTCCAAATATCAAACGGCGCAGCCTTGCGAGACCTGCCATGGCGCGCGTCTGAAACCCGAAGCGCTAGCGGTTAAGATAGCGGGCGAGGACATCTCGATCCCCACCCGCCGTAGCGTGGTGGATGCGCTGGGTTTCTTTACCGAACTGCCGCAGCATCTCAACGATCAACAGAACCAGATCGCCAAGGCAATCCTGAAGGAAATCGTCGAGCGTCTGGGCTTTTTGAACAATGTTGGCCTGGATTACCTCAACCTTGATCGAACCAGCGGCACTTTGTCAGGCGGTGAATCGCAACGTATTCGCCTTGCCTCGCAGATCGGCTCTGGCCTGTCGGGCGTCCTTTACGTGCTGGACGAGCCGTCTATCGGCCTGCACCAGCGCGATAACGACCGATTGCTCATCACGCTCAAGCGCCTGCGCGATCTGGGTAATACTGTGATCGTAGTCGAGCACGACGAGGATGCGATCCGTACGGCTGACTATATTCTGGATATGGGTCCGGGCGCGGGCGTGCATGGCGGCACGGTCGTCGCGCGCGGGACTCTGGACGAGATCCTCAAGTCGAAGGATTCGCTGACTGCCGATTATCTGAACGGTACGCGCCAGATCGAAGTGCCGAAGAAGCGGCGCAAGGGATCGGGCAAGAAATTAACAGTTCATAATGCGCGCGCCAATAATCTGCGTGGCGTTACCGCGTCTATCCCACTCGGCACCTTCACCTGCGTTACGGGCGTGTCGGGTTCGGGCAAATCGAGCTTCACTATCGACACCCTCTACGCCGCGTCCGCCCGCGCCTTGAACGGGGCGCGCATCATCGCGGGTGCGCATGACAAGGTGACGGGCCTGGAATATTGCGACAAGGTCATCGACATCGACCAGTCGCCCATCGGACGCACGCCACGGTCCAACCCCGCAACCTATACCGGTAGCTTTACCAACATTCGCGACTGGTTCGCTGGCCTGCCCGAATCGCAAGCGCGCGGATACAAGCCGGGGCGGTTCAGCTTCAATGTGAAGGGCGGACGTTGCGAAGCCTGTCAGGGCGATGGGCTCATCAAGATCGAGATGCACTTTCTGCCCGACGTCTATGTCACGTGCGACGTGTGCCATGGACAGCGGTACAACCGCGAAACACTGGAAGTGAAGTTCAAGGGCAAGTCGATCGCCGACGTGCTGGACATGACGGTCGAGGACGCCGTGGAATTCTTCAAGGCTGTACCGCCGATCCGCGACAAGATGGCAATGCTGGTCGAAGTTGGCCTCGGCTACGTCAAGGTCGGCCAGCAGGCGACGACATTGTCAGGCGGCGAAGCGCAGCGGGTGAAACTCGCCAAAGAGCTTTCCCGCCGCGCGACCGGCAATACTCTCTACATATTGGACGAACCCACGACCGGCCTGCATTTCGAGGATGTGCGCAAGCTGCTTGAAGTGCTGCATGCGCTGGTTGAGCAAGGCAATAGCGTGGTCGTGATCGAGCATAATCTGGACGTCATCAAGACCGCCGACTGGATCATCGACATGGGTCCGGAAGGCGGCGTAAAGGGCGGCATGGTGGTCGCGGAAGGCACCCCGGAAAAGGTCGCCGCCACTGAAGCCAGCTTTACCGGACATTATCTCAAGGCAATGCTCAAAACATAACAAATGTCAGCGTTCGCCGATTGTATTCATGATATTGCCGCAGGTAGCAGCTAGCAAGGAACAAACATCCTGCTCGATGCTTCACGCTGCTCCTCCGATGAAAGACTATCATGCGCCTTCAGATCGAAGCGGACCTGCACTATAATTTCCGAGAGCCTACGGATTTGCTGCTGGCGATAGAAGCAGCGGACTTGCCGGACCAGAAGATCATCGAGGACAAGATGGTTGTGACCGGGGCGGGGCCGCTATCGACCATTCCGGGCGGCAATCGTGTGGGGCGGCGTACATGGACGCGCACAGAAAGCGGTGCTTTCCATGCAAATTATCGCGCCACGATGGATGTTGATCGTCCCCATAAATCCGTTCTTGGCTTATCCGCGTCACCATTGCCGAAAATTCCGTCCGAAGTCGTGCCGTTCCTGTGGCCCAGCCGCTATTGCGAAGCGGACCGCCTGTTCAGCTTTGCGCATCAGGAGTTCGAAGGACTGGACGGCGGCGACTTCGTGCACGCGGCAGTTGAATGGGTGCGCAGCCATATCCGCTATGTCTCTGGCAGTTCGGACGCGACCACCACCGCTGCCGACACGTTCCTTTCGCGGCAGGGCGTGTGTCGGGATTTCGCGCATCTGACCGCAGCGATCGTTCGCGCCCATGACATTCCGGCTCGGATCGCATCGGTGTATTCCTGGCGCCTCGATCCGCCGGATTTTCACGCAGTCGTCGAAGTGTGGCTGGATGATGCCTGGCATATCGTCGACGCCACGGGTCTGGCCCCGATCGAAGGCATGGTGCGGATGGCCGTGGGGCGCGACGCGACCGACGTGGCTTTCATGACAGCCTTCGGCAGTGCGATGTTGAACTCCCAGTCAGTGAGCGTGACCCGCATCGACTAAACGCGATTGGGGTAGCGGCGCACGCGCAAACCCGCTACCGCACCGCAGCATGCTCAATCGCCTCTATCAATGGACGCTGGCCAAGGCCGCCCATCGCCATGCCGAACGATGGTTGTTCGCCATTTCGTTCATGGAATCGAGCTTCTTTCCCATTCCGCCGCATCCTTTGCTGGGCCTCATGTGCCTAGCGCGGCCTGAAAAGGCGCTGCGCTACGGTTTCATCTGCACGCTGGCCTCGGTGCTGGGTGGGATGCTGGGCTACGCGATTGGCCATTTCTTTTTCGCCATGTTCGGCAGCGCGCTGCTGGACACTCTCGGATTGGCCAAGAGCTTCCCTGCGGCGCAATGTTATTTGCGCGAATATGGCGCGGAGATCATCCTGATAAAGGGTGCAACGCCCATTCCATTCAAGCTGATCACCATCACGGCGGGCTTCGTCGGCCTGCCGCTCTTCACGTTCCTGTGGGCCAGCATCGTCTCGCGCGCCTTTCAGTTCATGCTCGTCGGCTTTCTGTTCTGGAAATTCGGGCGACCGATCAAGGCCTTCATCGAGAAGTATCTTGGCTGGCTCTCCGCTTTGTTCCTGGTGCTCATCGTCGGTGGGTTTATCGCGGCATCGATGTTGACCGGCGGCGCGGGCAAGAGCGACAAATGCAGCCAACCGAACGCCGTCCAAGCCGGTTAACTCTAAGTCGCGAATATCATTGCATCGTCGGCAAAACTCTTAAACTCCAGGGCATTGCCGCTGGGGTCGCGAAAGAACATTGTGGCCTGCTCACCGACTTGCCCCGCAAAACGCACGTGCGGCTCGATGCCGAACACGGTGCCTGCGGCGCGCAACCGTTCGGCCAGAGCATCCCAGTCGGCGCGTTCCAACACCACACCGAAATGCGGCACCGGAACATCGTGGCCGTCGACAGGATTGCGGTGCTTTTCTCCGGCACTCCCCGGCACAAGATGCGCAACGATCTGATGACCGAACAGATTGAAGTCAATCCAGCGATCTGAACTACGGCCCTCTTCACATCCGAGCACCTCTCCATAAAACGCTCGCGCAGCCGCAAGGCAGTGGACGGGAAAGGCCAGATGGAATGGGCGGATCGGCGATGTCGCCACGCTATGCTGCTCCACGATTGAAACTGTCATCAAAGCAGGCAATAGCAGCAACCGTGTCACAACGTCATCCCCTGCCGCGCGTCCTTGCCGCGAACCCCAAGGCCACAGCTTTTTTTGCGGGGCTTATTTCCGCAACAGGATTTGCGCCGCTTTCGCTTTGGCCGGTCACGATTATCTGCCTCACGGTTCTGATCCTGCTTATTCAGGCGGCGGAGACCCGGCGGGATGTTTTCACGCGCGGATGGATGTTCGGCGCGGGGCATTTCACGCTGGGCCTGAACTGGATCGCGCATGCGTTCACCTTTCAGGACGCCATGCCGCACTGGTTCGGTTATGGGGCGGTATTGCTGCTATCGCTGTACCTGGCGGTCTATCCGGCGTTGGCCAGCCTCATTGCATGGGAAGCGGCGCGGCGATTGCCTCCGGCGCGCCGGGTCGATGGCCGCGCCCCGCGCGTCAGTGCCGCGCTTTCGCTGTTGCTGGCGGCAAGCTGGATCGTCACCGAATATCTTCGCGCGACGTTGTTTACCGGCTTTGCGTGGAATCCGCTTGGGGTCATCTGGTTGCCGACCTCGCTGGCGTACAGCGCCACGGTGGTCGGAACCTACGGCCTTTCCGGCCTGACAATCGTTGCAGCCGGAGCGCTGCATCTGGCGATAGGACGGCGCATAGGATCGGCGCTGACCATGGCATTGCCGCTGGCGGGCGCGGCGAGCATCGGATTGCTGTGGAGTTTCTACACGACACCGGAAACATACGAAGTGCTGGCTCCTAGCATTCGCATTGTGCAGCCGAATATCGGGCAGGATGTGAAATACAGTCCCGAGATGGAGGCAACCAACTTCGCCAAACTCTCGACCTTGTCCGGCGTCCCCGGAACGCGCGGTCGCCTAGTCTTCTGGCCTGAAGCGGCGATTCCGGCATGGTTGGATATGGAGCCGGAATGGCGCGCGCGTCTTGCAACATTGCTCGGTCCCAGCGATCTCCTGCTGACCGGGGGAGAAAAGGTCTATTTCAAGGACAAGGTGCAGGACGGCTATACCAGCCGCGTGCTGGCCGGTGCACGCAACAGCCTGTGGATCGTCGATCCCAAGGCGCGGCTGATCGGGCGGTACGACAAAGCGCACCTCGTGCCGTATGGCGAGTATCTTCCCCTGCGACAGATACTGGAACCTATAGGCCTCTCTCGTTTGGTCCCCGGTGACGCGGATTTCTGGCCCGGTCCGGGCGCGCGCAGTCTGCCCCTGCCCGCCGGCAACGGCCGCCCTCCTTTAAAAATGGGCGTTCAGATTTGCTATGAAATCATCTTCTCCGGGCATGTGGTGGACGAAGCGAACCGGCCCGATTTCATCTTCAACCCGTCGAACGACGCCTGGTTCGGAAGCTGGGGTCCGCCGCAGCATCTGGCACAGGCGCGGCTCCGCGCCATCGAGGAGGCAATCCCGGTGCTACGCTCGACCCCAACCGGCATTTCGGCTGTAGTCGACGCGCAGGGCCGCATCGTCGACAGCCTGCCACATGAAACGGCGGGCTATATCGATGCGCTTCTTCCCAAAGCCGGGGGACGAACCCTGTTTTCGTACATCGGTAACTGGGCCTGTCTTTTGCTTGCGTTGGCGCTCGTCGCCTTGGCAGTTGCCACGCGCCGCACCAGCTACTAAAGGGTCTATATAAAGTTTTGTTTATATCCCTATGGCTGGAGCATTATGCGTAATCATTTCCTCTTCACGTCCGAAAGCGTCAGCGAAGGCCATCCCGATAAGGTTGCTGACCAGATCAGCGATTCCATCGTCGACTTGTTCCTCTCGAAAGACCCCGAAGCGCGCATCGCCTGCGAAACGCTGACCACGACGCAGCTCGTCGTGCTGGCCGGAGAAATCCGCTGCAAGGGCGTATACGAAAACGGCGAATGGGCACCGGGCGCGCTGGAGGAAATCGAAAAGACCGTTCGCAACACGGTCAAGAGCATCGGTTATGAGCAGGATGGGTTCCACTGGGAAACCTTCCGCTTCGAAAACAATCTGCACGGTCAATCCGCCCACATTGCGCAGGGCGTCGACGCATCCGGCAACAAGGACGAAGGCGCAGGCGATCAGGGCATCATGTTCGGTTATGCGACCGACGAAACGCCAGATCTGATGCCCGCAACGCTATATTACTCGCACAAGATACTGGAACGCCTCGCCGCTGATCGTCACGCGAAGACTGTCGACTTCCTTGAACCCGACGCCAAGAGCCAGGTCACTCTTGCGTACGAAAACGAAGTGCCCGTTCGCGCGACCGCCGTCGTGGTCTCGACCCAGCATGCGACCGGTATGGACAATGACGAAGGCCGCGCCAAGTTGCGCGAATACGTCAAGGGCGTGATGACCGATGTGCTGCCCGCAGGCTGGATGCCGGAGGACAAGAATGTTTACGTCAACCCGACTGGCTGCTTCGAAATCGGCGGCCCGGATGGTGATGCTGGTCTTACCGGGCGCAAGATCATCGTCGACACCTATGGCGGCGCATCTCCCCATGGCGGCGGCGCATTCAGCGGCAAGGACCCCACAAAGGTCGATCGCTCGGCAGCCTATATCAGCCGTTATATGGCGAAGAACATCGTTGCGGCAGGTCTTGCTCGCCGCTGCACCATTCAGCTGAGCTACGCCATTGGCGTTGCGGAGCCGCTGTCGCTCTATGTGGATACGCATGGCACGGGCACGGTAGAGGAAGCGAAGATCGAAGCGGTGCTGCCGACCTTGCTTACCCTGACCCCGCGCGGCATTCGCACGCATCTGGGCCTGAACAAGCCAATCTACCTGAAGACCGCTGCTTATGGTCACTTCGGGCGGACGCCCGAGGGCGATCTCTTCCCGTGGGAAAGGACCGATCTGGTCGAGAAGCTCAAAGCCGCCCTCGCCTAAACCAGCGCATCCTGATCAGACACGAAGCGCGTCTTCCATGTTATCATCGCCATTCCGAAACGATTCGGGCGGAAGATGAGCATGGAGGGCGCGCTTTGTCACACCTAAGACTCGTTGCATTGGGCACGCTGGCAATGGCGAGCCCAACGTTCGCACAGACGCCCCAGATCAGCCGAGCAGAAGCTGCGCAGCTTTATGCCGCAGGCGGCTTCCCTATCGTTAAGAACCAGCCGACGGACCCATGCGGTGCGCCTGCCAAGCCGACCATCACCTTCGTCGACATGAACGCAGACAAGCGCCCCGAAGCGCTCTTCATCGACCGCGGCCAATGTTATTTGCCGGATCGCGCATGGTTCAGCATCGCGGCGAAGGGCGCGGACGGCAAATGGCGGCAGCTCATCGGCCAGAACGGAACCGTCAAGACCATCGGCACGATGACAGGCGGCTGGTTCGATCTGCAATGGACGAGCAACGGAAAGGCGCAACCCCTGCGCTATGACGGCACAGGCTATACCGTACCGAAGCCCCTCAAAGCGGCAACCCCGTCGAAGACTCCGGTTGCCGCAGGCGGTGACGCTGCGATCTACCGGGCGGCAGGCTTTACCAAACGCGGCAATCAATGGCGCAGCGACTGCGACGATCCCGACACGCTCTCTTATTCTCCCGGCACGATCGAAAGTCGCAGCGACCTGAATGGAGACGGTCGCCCCGAAGCTGTCGTTACAGAGGGCGGCACTTATTGCTATGGCAACACCGGCACTGGGTTCTGGCTGGTCAGCCAGCAAGCGGACGGATCATGGAAACTGATGACCAGCAGCCATGGCATTCCGCAGTTCCTGAAAACCAAAGGCGTCGACGGATGGCCCGACATCCAGATAGGTGGCCCCGGATTCTGCTTTCCCGTATCGCGCTGGAACGGCAAAGCCTATGTTTCTCATCGGCGCGAATATGAAGGCAAGCCTTGCAAATAGTGGCGTTGACCACCGCACCCCAACATGACAAAAAGTTCACTAGGGATAACAGGGTATCGCGCTTATCAAATGGATGTCGGGTCTCGGTTACCCCCTGTTATCGAACCCGACACCGCATTCACACAGAGGGTGCCATTCATGCGTAACGCCATCGCCGCTTCGTTGTTTGCCGCGCTACTCGTGGTGACCAGTGCGACCCCTGCCCTCGCTGCCCCCTGCAAGGATGCAAAGGGTAAGTTCATCAAGTGCCCACCCAAGCCGACTGCTGCTGTAAAGAAGGGTCCGTGCAAGGACGCAAAGGGCAAATTCATCAAGTGCAAATGATCTGACGGCTTGGCAGCGCCGCCCTGCGCCGCTAGTCCGCGCGCAATGAAAGATCCCACTACTCTCAATCGCCTGTACGGTCGCCGCTCGGGCCACAAGCTACGCGTCGGCCAATCCGATCTGGTCGAACAGCTTTTACCTGCGATTAGCGTGCCGGAAGATGGCCCGATTACTGCTGAGGGCCTGTTCGGATATGACCGGCCCCTGCATTTCGAAATTGGCTTCGGCTCCGGCGAGCATCTGGCATATCGCGCAGACATGCTGCCGGACCACGGGTTCATCGGGTGCGAGCCGTTCCTGAATGGCGTTGTCGGTGCGCTTGCGCATGTTCGCGACCAGAGCCTTCCCAATGTCCGTCTGCATATGGGCAATGCGCTTGAGGTGCTGTCACGAATCCCCGATGGCAGCCTCAGCTTCGTCTATCTGCTACACCCCGATCCCTGGCCCAAGCTACGCCATGCAAAGCGTCGGATGATGAACAAGGGGCCGGTGGACATGATATCCGCCAAGCTGAAACCCGGCGGTGAGTTTCGCTTCGGCACCGACCATCCTGTCTACCTGCGCTGGGCGCTTATGATCATGAACGGTCGGGTCGATTTCGAATGGCTGGCGAAGGAACCACAAGACTTCCTCGTCCGTCCCGGCGGATGGCCCGAGACGCGATACGAAGCGAAGGCCCGAAAGAAAGACCACGAAGTCTGGTACTTCCGGTATAGGCGGAAGTAGACCGACGCGCGCGCATTGTTGCGGCGGGCAGCTAAGAACGGAACCCTCAACCATCGTTTGACTGCACCTTGGGTTTGGACTCCTCCCATCAGCAGCATATTGGCCCGCGTAAGAGCCTGAGCATACTACGAAAATGGGAAAAATGGCTTTCCCATTACACCGTATGATGACAGGAGACTGTTAAGCCGGATGCTATCTAATAGACATGCATCCGGCACTCACATAACTACGATAAATATTTTACACGGCCTGTATGAACTAGACACGCAGTGAGTTGGTCGTATCACTTAAGCCAATCAGAAGGTCTTTTCGATGGAAAGACCAACTGTGCGAGGCTGGGTATAGTTTGTCCGTCGTCAGAACATTTGGCACAACTCGCGGCGTAAATTAGCGGAGTGCGGGCCTCGTCCTGGGGTTGATATTAAGCGGCGATCTTGCGGTGGAGCAAGCGGCGATGTTCGATGGTCTTCCGTTTGATCCTTTCGCGCTG
>NZ_BSEF01000032.1:0-20987 GCF_027925545.1 Sphingobium sp. BS19 | reverse complement strand
GCCCCGCCTTCGGCAACCCCGCCGCCTTTAACGGCAATGTGGAAGAGAGTTCGTGGATCTCTTTCACCGTCACGGTCAAGGACCCGCTGTTCCTGGAACTGATGGAGCGCTTCAGCGGCAGCGCGGCGGGGACCGGCGGGCTGATCACCTTCAAGCAATCGGCATGGCTGCTGACGCTGTCGATCTATCACCAGCCGTTCTTCCTGGGCCAGCCCGAGGGCGTCGCGGTGTGGTGGGGCTATGGCCTGTTCCATGATCGCGCGGGCGATTACGTCAAGAAACCGCTCGTCGAGTGCACCGGTGCGGAGATCCTCGAGGAAGTGCTGGGCCATTTGCACTTCAGCGGGCCCGACAGCGCGGCGGTGTTGGCGGCATCGACCTGCATCCCCTGCGCGATGCCGTATATCACCAGCCAGTTCATGAAGCGCAAAAAGGGCGACCGCCCCTTGGTGGTGCCGACGGGATCGACCAACCTCGCCTTCATCGGCCAGTTTGCCGAGCAGCCCGAAGATGTGGTGTTCACGGTGGAATATTCGATCCGCTGCGCGATGACCGCGGTCTATACGCTGCTCAAACTCGATAAGGCTCCGCCGCCCGTGTACGAAGGCTTGCACAGCCCGAAGGTGATCGTCGATGCGATCCGGACGCTACACCGATATCCGAAGCTCCTCGCACAGCTTCAGGGGGCTCTCGCAAAAGCCTTGGCCGTGGACCCGAACACCTTCTTGGGTGCGCAAGAGCGGGCGGCATCGATCAAGGATCTAACCAATGACTACGCCTTCGAAGGGTTCGCCATGCGGGCCGCGGCATTCGAGCGCGGGGAGGGGGACATCGAAGGGGTAGCCAGTGTGCTGCTCCACAAGCCAGCGCATGGATGGTCTGACCGCGATCGCGAGCAAGCGCTCCTCGAGATGGCACGATTCGGTCGGCAATTTCGCGAGCTTGAAGCCTTGGCAGTCGTTAGGGATCGCCGCTCAAACACCGAGGCGCTGGCCTTGGTCATCGGCGTCGATCCTCGCACGCCGCCACTCTTAAGGTCGTTCGTCCTTACCGAGCCTGAGAAGGTCGACGCCGCGATGCTGGCCGAGAAGGTTCTCAAGACCCTCCGGAAGAGCAACGGGCTCGACCGGGTGCAGATGGCGGCGCTCGCACGGGCAGTCGCCTCTCTGGCGGCCGATCAGGATATGGAGGCGGCATGACCCAGGAACGTCACATCCTCGGTATTTCGGGCGGACGAGATAGCGCCGCTCTGGCGGTCTACATGCGTCAGCACCGCCCAGATCTCCCCATCGAGTATTTTTTCACTGACACCGGCAAGGAGCTGCCGGAGGTCTACACATTCCTGGACCGGCTCGAGGGCTTCCTCGGGAAGCCGATCAAACGGCTTAATCCGGACCGCGATTTCGATTTCTGGCTTGATGAATACGGGAATTTTCTGCCGTCGCCGCGCACCAGGTGGTGCACGCGTCAGCTAAAGCTCCGTCCATTGGAACACTGGATTCGCCCGGCGCTGGAGGCAGGCACAACGATCCATTCCTATGTCGCGATCCGAGCAGACGAACCGTCGCGCGAAGGGTATCAGGCAACACACGAAAACATGCTGGTACATCTTCCCCTCCGTGAAGCGGGGATCGATCGCGCCGGGGTGATAGAGCTGTTGCAGCAGGCAGATGTAGGCGAGCCCGAATATTATAGCTGGCGTTCACGATCCGGTTGTACGTTCTGCTTTTTCCAACAAAAGATCGAATGGGTCAGGCTTGCCTCGCACCATCCAGACGAGTTTGAAAAAGCGATCGCGTATGAAAAGACCGCTCTGGAGGGTGGTTCGCCCTTTACCTGGAGCCAGGGTGAAAGCTTAACCGAACTGATCGAGCCGAAGCGTGTCGAAGCAATTGAACTAGACTACGAACGACGTGTTGCGCGGTTGAAGAAGCGACGCCCTAAAAACCCGTTGGCTGCCGAAACCGACGACACTATTGATGACATCTATGGGGTTGATGAGGCCGCGGGTGGCTGTGTGATCTGTCATAAGTAGGGGCCAGATTCCACTTCGGCCCCCGGTCCGCGTCGGTCCGTCCGGCAGTTTGAGCAATGGATTTTGCGCCATAATCATATGACGACGCTATACCGCCCGGTGTTTCTAGTCTCGGAATGTCATTTAGTCGATTCTGGACGATAAAACTGACGCTTGCGAACGCAGCGTTAAGCTTAATTCAGGTGCCAACAGGGCCGTTTCGGTATAGAGTGCCTGCGAGATCACGGCCCTCTGGCAGTGGCCACTACGTTATATGAGATGCGTTCAATGCCCAAATGTCTCCACCTAGAGGAGATTACACAGCCGGCTGCCGTTATTTTCGGCTTGCGGCTTAAGAAGCGCCGGAAAGAACTTGGGCTGTCCCAGGCCCAGCTTTTTGAGCGAACGGGGATCGCGCCAGGTTACATTTCCTACATCGAGAATGGCCGCGCAAACCCGACGATCGATATGATGGTGAAGCTGGCCGACGCCGTCGGTTTACAAATCTGGGACATGCTGCGTCCCGAGACCGAACAGGGCGCCTGACAAAAAGCATCCAGTATGAATGTTGACCTGACCCCCGTTTTTTCCTCCAGTTGGAGCTAGAGTCCGGCCGATCGAAGGGACGGACAGATGAAGCGGAAGCGGTTTTCGGAAGAGCAGATTATCGGCATCCTGAAGGAGGCCGAGGCGGGTGCGGTGGTGACGGATCTTTGCCGGAAGCACGGCATGTCGAGCCCGACCTATTATGCGTGGAAGGCCAAGTTCGGTGGCCTGGAGGTATCGGAGGCGAAGCGGTTGCGCGCGCTTGAGGAGGAGAACGCGCGGCTCAAACGGTTGCTCGCGGACACGATGCTGGACAATGCGGGGTTGAAAGACCTGCTGTCAAAAAAGTGGTGACGCCCGCTGCGCAGCGTGAAGCGGTCGCGTATCTTCAAGCGACATTGGGGATGAGCGAGCGGCGGGCGTGCCGGGTAATTTTGGCGGATCGCAAGAGCATGCGGTATCGCTCGTGCCGGGCGGATGATGGCGACCTGCGGTCGCGTTTGCGTGAGCTGGCGCAGCAGCGCCGTCGGTTCGGCTATCGGCGGCTGCACATCTTGCTGCGCCGGGAAGGCGTCACGATCAACCGCAAGAAGACCCAGCGGTTGTATCGTGAGGAAGGCCTGACGGTGCGCCGCAGGAAGGGACGAAGGCGCGCCGTCGGCGCGCGGGCGCCAGCACCAGTGCTGGCGCTGCCCAACCAGCGCTGGAGCCTGGACTTCGTCCACGATCAGCTCGCCACCGGCCGCCGGTTCCGCATCCTCAACATCGTCGACGATGTGACGCGCGAGTGCCTGCGGGCGGTGCTCGACACGTCGATCTCGGGCCGGCGGGTGGTGCGCGAGCTGGGCGATCTGATCGCCGAGCGCGGCGCTCCCAGGATGATCGTCAGCGATAATGGCACAGAGCTGAGGGCCAGAAGTCGATGCGCGCATCGCCTTCGGCTCAATTCGAGAAAGGAAATGACTATGGAAACCGCTCGGTGCCCTTCGGGACTGCCTGGTCACGGCTACTCAATGCAGGCGGCAGCGATCGCTAGTGCGCTGGTGGAGCGAGAAAATGCCCACATCTATCGCATGAGGGTTCGGGACTGGCTGGACCGTATCGAAGATCCAGACAAGGAAGGCTCCGAGGACATGGACGAGGGTCGCGTTTTCGCTGAGTTTTTGACCAACTTGGTGCGGGTGGGATCCGGCCTGAAGGCGGTTGAACAGTAGTGGGCGAGGTGTACGCGACTTAGAAATAGCGCCAGGCCGCGTCACTTCGACCGTGCATGGCGTAGCAAATTGATGCGCGACATCGAAGCCGGGACGACCGGCTTTGGGAACAAACCGGTCATTCACGCCCGGTTCGCCAAATGTCGGCTTCCAACACGAGCCGACATTCGCGCGTTCAGCCCCCTTGGGCTCATTGAACGAGCAAGGCTGGCCGATAGGAAACAGTCGCCTGTCGGGACACGATCCAGCAACCCGGGCGTTCAGCATCACCGCCTCAGACGAACCCGAGGAACAGATCCGTGAAGCGGCATGACCGTTCCGGCGACCGTGCAATGCGCCTGATGGTACTGCTCTAGCGCGGCGCCATGCGAATGGCGCCGTCGAGGCGGATCACCTCGCCATTGAGCATCGGATTGGAGATGATGCTGGCCACGAGCTGTGCATATTCATTCGGTTTGCCGAGGCGGCTCGGATGCGGCACTTGCGCACCGAGCGCGTCCTGGACGTTCTGCGGGAAGCCCTCGAGCATCGGCGTGAGGAAGATCCCTGGGGCGATCGTCATCACACGGATCTTGTGCTGCGCCAGATCGCGGGCGATCGGCAGCGTCATACCGACGACGCCGCCCTTGGATGCGGCATAGGCCGCTTGCCCGATTTGGCCGTCATAGGCGGCGACCGAGGCGGTGTTGACGATCACCCCGCGCTCGCCGTCGACGTCGTCGGCCGCGGCCAGCCTGGCTGCAAATTTTGAGATGACGTTGAACGTGCCGATCAGGTTGACCGTGATCGTCTTGGCAAAGGTGTCGAGCGGGTGCGGCACGTTCTCCTTGCCGACCGTTTTTACCGCAGGCGCGATGCCGGCGCAGTTCACCAGTATCCGCGCCACGCCGTTCGCGGCCTCGGCTGCGTCGAGGGCGGCGTTGACGCTCGCATCGTCGGCTACGTTCACCTGGAAGAACGTCGCTCCGATCTTCTGCGCCTGCGCCGTGCCGGCCTCTTCGTTCAGGTCGAAGATTGCGACCTTCGCGCCGGCTTGCGCCAGCATCGCCGCGGTCGCGCCACCAAGACCCGATGCACCCCCCGTGACGATCGCTGCAAATCCATTGATGTTCATGCTGTTTCCAATCCTAATTCGGCCGCTAATCTGACGTCTGCAATCTTTGATCTCATCGGGGTCGCACCGTCAGAGATTGGACGATCGACCCCAATACACCCGCACTGTCATGCATGATGCTATGGGTCAGGCCGATCCCGTTCGGCCCGAATGACACTGTCGTATCTAGTCCCAACCACCCCTGCAGCGGGCTGCGCAGCAGATGTATAGTGAGATCGAGATTGGGAAACGCAACGCGCTCCGGAGGCATTCGCACCGCAATCCCATTGGCAATGTCTGCCAGCGCAAGCATATTGGCAGTCGGGCTTGTGTCCTCACCGACCAGGAGCTCAACGTTCGTTCGCAGCCACGCCTTCGCTCGACCCGTTCCTATTTCCTCGCGACGTAGCTCCATCGATCCGATGCAGGCGCCCGCCCAAACGGTGCTCATATCCCAGGCCGCGATCGCCCCCGGGGGTGGAAGCGCCGGAAACGACGTCCCGGCGATCGCCGCCGTATCGAAGGTCTGCATCAGCCAAGCGCGTGCCAGCACGACGGGACGGCCGTCGTATGACATTCGAGCCTCGACGAGTTCAATTGTACGCCCAGGGCGCAGGACGGCGACGTCGACGGCGACCGGTCCGATTGGGATGGTGCCAAGGATGTCATAGGACAGGCGACCGAGCCTCAAAGCATCTTCGCGCCGCTGGCGCTGGTCGCTCTCAATGGCGTGCGCGATGAGCCCAAGCGCGGGGGCTATGTGCTGCTCCGTGCGGTTCCAGGCCCCTTGCACCAGCGGGGTTGCAGCGAAATCAGATGGTCCTGTCCGCTCAAAGAAACAGTGGCGTGCGTTTTGGTGGTCCATGAAGTCGGTCCATTCCGCGGCATCTTCAATCACGCAATCGCCGCGCTGTCGTTTTGGACGTGACCTCGTCCAGGGCGAGACCGGGGGCAAGCTCTATAAACTCGGACGCCACTGCGTGGTCTGGTCGCCTGTTCAATCCGTTTCTCCCGCGCGGTCGAGGGTTATGCGCGCCTGCTTGAGATGCGGTGCATCGATCATGCGACCATCAAGCTGCAGCGCTCCCGCCCCTGGATTTGCTGCAAATGCTGCCATGATGCGTCGAGCTTGCTCAACCTGTTTGGCGTCCGGCGTGAAGGCTGCGTTTATCGGAGCGACCTGACCTGGATGTATCGCCATCATTCCTGTGAAGCCATCGCGGGCCGCACGACGAGCATAGGCAGCAAGACCGCCTAAATCGCGGAACGCGGGATACACCGTATCGATCGCGGGAACACCGGCCGCATGCGCCCCGAACAGCGTTAGGGACCGCGCAAGTTCGTAAGGGGGTGTGAAGCGCCCATCATCCTCTCGACTGGTCGCCGCGCCAATCGCGGCCGGCAGGTCCTCGGCGCCCCAGGTCAGTCCCGCGAGGCGAACATCCGATTCCGCGTATGTACCGAGCTGAAAGACTGCCGCGGGGGTCTCAGTCGCGATCGGCAGGATGGGAGCGTCGATGTCCATTTCCGCAAGCCGGTTGGCCAGCTGGCGGACGCTGACGGCACCTTCGGCTTTGGGCAGCACGATGGCATCAGGCGACAAACCTCGAAGTGCTGCGAGGTCTTCTGCGCACAAATCGGTGTCGAGCGGGTTCACGCGCACGAACACTGCGACACCGCCTTGTCTCTCCTGCAGGTGCAGCGCGATAGCCGACCGTGCTACCTTCTTGGCGGACGACGATACCGAGTCCTCCAGATCGAGGATCAGCGCGTCAGCGCCCGACGCGACGGCCTTCGCAAACCGCTCCGGTCGATCGCCCGGCACGAACAAAAGAGAGCGCAGCCTCATGCACCCGACTTTTTCAGGAGCGCGGTTCTGATGCACCGGCAGACGATCTCGTCTCGCTGGTTCAGCATACGATGGGCGAAGGTGACGATGCCGGCTTCCGGCCGCGATCTGCTCTCCTTCAGCCCGTGCACTTCTGTCTCGGCGCGCAGCGTGTCACCCAGGAAGACGGGCTTGGGCATGACCAACTCGTCGTAGCCGAGATTGGCGACTAGCGTGCCCAGCGTCGTGTCCCCGACCGAAAGACCGATCATCAACGCGAACGTGAAAGTACCGTTGACGAGGATCTGGCCGAACTCGCTCGCCTTCGCCGCCTCGACGTCTAGGTGCAGCGGCTGAGGATTGTGGGTCATCGTCGTGAACAACAGGTTGTCCGTCTCGGTCACCGTCCGCCGGATGTCGTGGACGATCCTGTCGCCGACCTTCCAGTCGTCATAAAAGCGTCCCGCCATCAGTCTTCTCCCTTGTCGATACGCACCAACAGCGTGCCCTCGGGAACCTGCGCCCCTTCGATAACCTTGAGTTCGGCGACGACGCCATCGAAGGGCGCCAGAAGGGCTTGCTCCATTTTCATGGCCTCCAGCACCAGCATCCGCTCTCCCTTGGTAACCGTCTGTCCGGCTTCCACGAGGACAGCGATCACGCGACCCGGCATCGGAGAAAGCACCGCGCCGTCGCCCTCACCAGCCCCACCGATGTGATCGGCGCGACGCGGACCGAACGGCCACGCTTCACCATCGAGAAAGAGGACACCACCGGCTGTGGATGCGCCTGATACATTGGCGGGACTGACCAGATAGGGCTTGCCGGCGACCTCCACCTCCACCGTCGACGAGGACATGGCGTTGCTTCGGAAGCCGCGCAGGCCGCTCCATGGATCTCCGGTTACGGGCGGCAGGATCGCAGTCGCTGCGGCAGCAAGAACTGCCGGCGATGGCTCCGCCGGTGGGATCAGCTGTTTTGTGTGACGTTCGATGAAACCGGTATCGACCCGGCCTGCGACGAAGTCCGGATGCGCGGCCGCGCGGGCAAGAAACGCGGCATTGGTCCGGACGGGCCACACCTGTGTGCCACGCGCCGCTTCGGCGAGCCTGGACGCCGCTTCGCGCCTAGTGCCGCCGTGGACGATCAGCTTGGCGATCATCGGATCGTAATAGGGCGTGACCGCGCCGCCCTCCTCGACGCCACTGTCGATCCGAACGCCGGCCGGAAAACGTAGTCGGTCGAGCGGGCCGGTTGACGGCAGGAATCCCGTGCTCGGATTCTCGGCGTAGAGACGTGCTTCCATAGCCCAACCGGTGATCGAAAGCTCGTCCTGGCGCTTGGGCAACGGCTCGCCGGATGCGACGCGCAGCTGCCACTCGACCAAATCCTGTCCCGTGATCGCCTCGGTGACCGGATGCTCGACCTGAAGGCGGGTGTTCATTTCCATGAACCACACACGGTCGGCGCGGAGGCCTTCGGACCCGTCGGCGATGAATTCGATCGTGCCGGCGCCGACGTAATCGACCGCCTTGGCGGCACGCACGGCCGCGTCGCACACAGCGGCACGCGTCGTCTCATCCATCCCGGGCGCTGGGGCCTCTTCGATAACCTTCTGATGGCGGCGCTGAAGCGAACAGTCGCGCTCGAACAGATGCACAACCTGTCCGTGCGCGTCCCCGAACACCTGCACCTCGATGTGGCGCGGTGCGAGGATGTATTTCTCGATCAGCACCTGGGTATTACCGAACGAGGCAGCGGCCTCTCGCTTGCAGCTCTCGAGCAGCTCGGCAAAATCGCCGGCTGCATCGACCTTGCGCATGCCTTTGCCACCGCCGCCCGCGACAGCCTTGATGAGAACGGGGTAACCGATCGTATCCGCTTCCGCGCGCAGGCGGTCGGGCGACTGGTCCGCGCCGAGATAGCCAGGGGTGACCGGTACGCCCGCAGCGATCATGCGCTCCTTGGCAGCGTCCTTCAGTCCCATTGCGAGGATACTGGCGGGCGGCGCCCCGACCCAGACGAGCCCGGCCGCGATCACGGCTTGGGCAAATTCGGCGTTTTCCGACAGAAAACCGTAGCCGGGGTGGATCGCCTCTGCCCCAGTCTCGCGGGCGGCAGCGAGGAGCCGGTCCTGCCGCAGATAGCTGTCAGCCGCGAGCGCCGTGCCGATGCAGACGGCCTCATCGGCCTCGCGCACGAAGGGCATGTTGGCGTCGACGTCGGAATGAACTGCGATCGTGCGAACGCCGAGCGCCCGCGCCGTGCGAATGATGCGGCGGGCGATTTCGCCGCGATTGGCGATAAGGAGGCTCTGGATCATGGGCGTCACATCCGGAACAGGCCAAACTGCGCGCGCTCGGGTATCGGCGCGTTCAGCGTGGCGGAAAACGCGAGGCCCAGCACATCGCGGGTCTGCGCGGGATCGATGACGCCATCATCCCACATGCGGGCAGTGGCGTAGTAGGGATTGCCCTCATCCTCGTACTTCTGCCGGATCGGTGCCTTGAATTGATCCGCCTCGTCGGCCGTCCAAGTCTCAGCGTCACGGTGCACAGTCGCAAGCACGCTCGCCGCCTGCTCGCCGCCCATCACGGAGATGCGGGCGTTAGGCCAGGTGAACAGGAAGCGTGGGGAGTAAGCGCGACCGCACATGCCGTAATTGCCGGCACCGAAGCTACCCCCGATCAGCACGGTGATCTTGGGCACCGAGGCCGTTGCGACCGCGGTCACCAGCTTCGCGCCGTTTTTCGCGATTCCCTCTGCCTCGTATTTACCGCCGACCATGAAGCCCGAAATATTCTGCAGGAACAGGAGCGGCACGCGGCGCTGGCACGCCAGTTCGATGAAGTGCGCACCCTTCAGTGCGGCTTCCGAGAACAGCACGCCGTTATTGGCGAGTATCGCGACCGGCATGCCCCAGATACGGGCAAAACCGCAGACCAACGTTGTGCCGTAGAGCGCCTTGAACTCGTGGAACTCGGACGCATCGACGATACGCGCGATCACCTCGTGCACGTCGTAAGGCGCACGCACGTCCTGCGGCACGATGCCGTAAAGCTCCTGAGGATCGTATTTGGGGGGACGCGGCGTCGCGATCTCGATATCGACCGACTTTGGCCGGTTGAGCGTTGCGACGATATCTCTGACGATCAACAGCGCATGCTCGTCATTCTCTGCGACGTGATCGACGACGCCCGACTTTCGACCGTGCGTCTCTGCGCCGCCCAATTCCTCCGCTGAGATAACCTCACCGGTCGCAGCCTTCACCAGTGGCGGGCCGGCGAGGAAGATCGTGCCCTGATTACGCACGATCACGCTCTCGTCAGACATCGCCGGCACGTAGGCGCCGCCCGCCGTGCAGCTCCCCATCACGCACGCGATTTGCGGGATGCCCTGCGCCGACATCTGCGCCTGGTTGAAGAAAATGCGACCGAAATGCTCGCGATCAGGAAACACTTCAGCCTGATGCGGCAGATTGGCACCGCCGCTGTCGACGAGATAGATGCACGGCAACCGGTTCTGCTGGGCGATCTCCTGCGCGCGTAGATGCTTCTTGACCGTCATCGGATAATAGGCGCCGCCTTTTACCGTTGGGTCGTTGGCGGCGATCATGCACTCGCGACCCTGGACGCGGCCGATGCCGGCGATCATCCCCGCGCCCGGAGCACCGTCGTCATACATCCCGTTCGCGGCCAGCGCGCCGACCTCCAGGAAGGGCGAGCCTGGATCGAGCAGGCGCTCGACTCGGTCGCGAGGCAGCAGCTTGCCGCGAGCGACGTGGCGCGCGCGGTGCTGTTCCGAACCGCCGAGCGCGGTCTTGGCCGTCGCGACGCGCAGCGTCTCGACCAGCGCGTGATTGTGTGCGGCGTTGGCTGAGAACGCCTCGGAACCGGTATCGGTCGAAGACTGTAGCGTCGTCATGACAACCTACTGCGCGCGGGGTGCGTCGTGGGCGATCAGCTCACGGCCGATTAGCATACGGCGCACCTCGTTGGTGCCGGCGCCGATATCGAGCAGCTTCGCGTCGCGCCAATAGCGCTCGACCGGCCAGTCTTTGGTGTACCCTGCACCACCGAGCGCCTGGATCGCCTCGCCTGCGACCTTCACCGCGTTCTCGGACGCGAGCAGGATGCAGCCTGCCGCGTCGAAGCGGGTGGTCTGGCCGGCGTCGCATGCCTTGGCCACAGCGTAGACGTAAGCCCGGGAAGAGTTGAGGGCGACATACATATCCGCGACCTTCGCCTGCATCAGCTGGAAGTCACCGATCGGTCGGCCGAACTGCTTGCGCTCGCGAACATAGGGCAGGACGACATCCAGGCATGCCTGCATGATGCCGAGCTGCAGGCCCGACAGCACGACCCGCTCATAGTCGAGGCCCGACATCAGCACCTTCACGCCACCGTTCAGTGGACCCATGACTTGTTCGTCGGCGACGAAGCAGTCATCGAAGACCAACTCAGCGGTCGGTGACCCGCGCATCCCGACCTTGTCGATCTTTTGCCCGATCGAGAAGCCGGGCATCTCCTTCTCGATAAGGAAGGCGGTGATGCCCTTCGACCCGGCATCGGGTATCGTCTTGGCGTAGACAACGAGCGTGTCGGCATAGGTGGCGTTGGTGATCCAGAACTTAGTGCCGTTCAAACGATAGCCACCATCGACCTTGTCCGCGCGTAGCTTCATCGAGACGACATCCGACCCCGCCCCTGCCTCCGACATCGCCAGGCTGCCGACGTGCTCGCCGGAGATCAGCTTGGGGAGATACTTGGCTTTCTGTTCGGGCGATGCCCACCGCCGGATCTGGTTGACGCAAAGGTTGGAATGCGCGCCGTAGCTGAGGCCGACGGACGCGGACGAGCGGCTGATCTCTTCGACGGCG
Organism: Sphingobium sp. BS19; assembly: GCF_027925545.1. Lineage (NCBI taxonomy): Bacteria > Pseudomonadati > Pseudomonadota > Alphaproteobacteria > Sphingomonadales > Sphingobiaceae > Sphingobium > Sphingobium sp. BS19. The sequence goes on along the minus strand of NZ_BSEF01000032.1, from coordinate 9,413 downwards.
ATCAGATGCTCAAGATAGCCGAGACCGAGGCCGCCGTCGGCCTCCTCCACGGTGATCCCGTGCAAGCCGAGCGCTCCCATCTCCGGCCACAGTTCGCGCGGGAAGCTGTCTTGTGCATCGACGCGCCCGGCGATCGGCTCGATCCGGTCCAGCGCGAACCGTCTCGTGGTATCGCGGATCGTATCTGCCATCTCGCCAAGGCCATAGTTCAGGTCCGCCACATCTCTCTCCGCTTACCGTTTCCCGTGACTGTAGGTAGGCGAGTGGACGTTTCAAAATTGAAAGAAGCGGATCAACAGCATAGAGATTGTCTATGATCGATCGCTACCATCTCCGCTACTTCCTCGCCGTTGTGGACACCGGCAATTTTTCCAGGGCAGCGATCGCCTGCAATGTGTCGCAGCCTACCCTTTCGGTAGGCATCTCGAAGCTGGAAAAGTCGCTGGGCAAGGTTCTGTTCAACCGTACGAACCGCCGGGTGGCGTTGACCGACGCGGGCAGTAGGCTCGTGTCACACGCCAGGATGATCGAAACGGGATTCGCCACCGCCGAGCGCGAGGTTATCGGGTCGGTTTCGCTTACGACGGTTCGGCTCGGCGTGCTGGTCACAACGCCCCGCCGGTGGATAGAAGCAATCCTGGCCGCCCAGCGGGCTGTTCCGGATGGCGATCGCATCGAGATTGTTGAAGGGAGAAACCGCGATCTACGCAGCAGGCTTGCGAGGGGCCGCATCGATGTGGCGCTGACCAGCCTCCACGATCGGGAGGCTGGTGATGGGACGCAGCATCTTTTGACCGAGGGATACTCGCTCGCCCTTAGCGCAGCCCATCCGCTTGCAGCGCGGGAGATCGTGAGCATCGAAGAACTGGCTAACGATCCCATGATCGTGAGGCGGCATTGCGAATTGCTGCCGGAGACGAGCCGCTTTTTTACAGCCCGCAGTATCCGCCCCTTTTTTCCGGCCCGTACGACGAGCGACGACAAGGCGCTCAGCTACGTGCGCGCAGGGCTTGGAATCACCGTCATGCCGGATGGCTTTCAAGATTCGGGTGTCGCTCGTGTCCGGTTGGAAGGCTTCGATTTCACCCGTGATATCGGCCTCGTCTATGCCGCGCATGTCGACAGCGACGCGTTGTCGCGCCGCCGTACGCTTTCCGCTCTGATCGAGACGCTTGGTGCGGAACACGACGCCTGATCGTGGTGATCGGGGCCGCGCGGTTTCAGGTCGAGCTGAACACGGGAGCGCGCTTCTCGAGGAAAGCGGTGACCCCTTCGGCGAAGTCCGGCTCGCGCGCGCACTGCACGAATGCGACGCGCTCCGATGCAAGCTGAGCCGCAAGATCATTCCGATCTGAGGCCCGCAGGAGCCGCTTCATTGCGGCGTTCGCAGCCGGCGCGTTCGCTGCGAGTTCGCCCGCCATCCGCATCGTCTCTGCTTCGAGCACATCGGCCGGGACCACTCGATTGACCAAACCGACATCCTTCGCCTCGGCCGCGCTTAGCTGCCCGGATAGGAGCAGCAACTCCATTGCCTGCTTCTGTCCAACCGCGCGCGGCAAGGTATAAGTTGCGCCGCCATCCGGCGAGGTGCCCAGCTTGCGGTAGGCGACGGTGAACTTCGCGGTGTCGGCCGCGATCACCAGATCGCCGGCGACGGCGAGAGAGAACCCGCCTCCCGCCGCAGCGCCATGGACCGAACACAAGACAGGTTGCGGCGCGTCGGCAAGCGCCTGGACGAAGACGTGGAAGCCATCGATCAGGGGTTCGAGCATCCCGCCGATGTTCGACATGTGCGCCCTGAATTCATGGATATCGCCGCCTGCCATGAACGATCGACCGGCACCTCGCACGACGATCACCCGGGCATCGGCGGCAAGCTCAGACAGCGACCGCCCTACCTCGATCATCCGGTCGGACATCGCACCGTTGACGACGTTCATCGCCTCTGGGCGATTGAGCGTGAGGTAGAGGATCTGGTCACGGCTCTCTGTAAGGATTGTGTCGTTCATCATGGATCTCCGGATGGAATGAGGAGGGTTAGGCGGATGCGGACCCGGGGGCTGACACATCAGCGCCCTGTTCCATCATTCGACGCATCTCGAATTTCTGGATTTTGCCGGTCACCGTCATCGGGAACGCGTCGACAAAGCGGATGACCTTGGGCACCTTATAGTGTGCGATCTGGCCAGCGCAGTGCGCACGCACGTCGGCTTCCTCGAGCGTGTGCGTGTCGTGAACCTTGATCCACGCACACACTTCCTCCCCGAAGCGCTCGTCGGGGATGCCAAAGACGCTCACGTCTTCGATCGCGGGATGCTGGTGCAGGAACTCCTCGATTTCGCGCGGATAGATGTTCTCTCCACCGCGGATAATGAGGTCTTTCAAGCGCCCAACGATCCTGCAGAACCCGTCGCTGTCGATGCTGCCGATGTCGCCGGTTCGCATCCAGCCGTCTGCATCAAGCACGGACGTTGTCGCTGCGGGATCCTCCCAGTAGCCGATCATCACGGAGTAACCGCGGACGCAGATCTCACCGGCTTCGCCGATGCCGAGCGTCTCTCCCGCCTCGTCGATGATCTTGGCCTCGAGATGGGGCATGACCTGGCCTACCGTCTCGACCCGGAGCTGAAGCGGGTCATCCACCGAACTCGCAAAGCTGACAGGGCTCGTTTCGGTCATGCCGTAGGCGATGATGATCTCGGGCATGTGCATCCGATCGACGACGTCACGCATGACTTCGATCGGGCACGGCGCGCCGGCCATGATGCCGGTCCGGAGACTGCCAAGATCGAAGTTTGCGAATTCGGCGTGCTGGAGCATGGCGATGAACATCGTTGGCACGCCGTAGAGTGCCGTGCAGCCCTCGGCATCGACCGCCTGCAAGGTCGCCAAGGGCTCGAAGGAAGGGGCGGGATAGACGATCGTCGCACCGTGGGTCAGACACGCCAGATTGCCCATGACCATGCCAAAGCAGTGGTAGAGCGGGACGGGCACACACATGCGCTCGCCAGCCTGAAGGCGGATGGCGTCGCCGGTGAAGAAGCCGTTGTTCAGGATGTTGCGGTGAGAAAGCGTCGCGCCCTTGGGTGTACCTGTCGTGCCACTGGTGAACTGGATGTTCACCGGGTCGGTCGGACGCGATGCTGCCTTGATCGAGTCGAGGCGATCCCGGTTTTCAGCGCCACGCCGTTCGAGATCATGAAAATCGATCCAGCCTTGCCGGCCATCCCCGCCAACCTGGACCACGAACTCGAGATCGGGGCAGGCACTACCCGCTCCGCCGAGCGGACGCAGGTCCATGTCTTCAATCATCCCAATATAGTCCGACGTCTTGTGGCGTGTCGCTGCCACCAGCGCTCGCGTCCCCGTCTTCCGCAGCGCGAATTCGGCCTCGCCGCGCTTGTACGCGGGATTGAGATTTACCAGGATCAGGCCGGCCGTGGCAGTCGCGAGCTGCGCAAGCAGCCATTCGAATGAATTTGGTGACCAGACCGCGACGCGATCGCCGGGTGCGAGACCGAGCGACAGGAACCCCATAGCCAGCCCGTCGGCACGTTGCCGCAGCTCAGCAAAAGTGAGCCTGATGCCCTGATGGACCGAAACGACAGCTTCTGCATCCGGCCACCGCCGTTCGGCGTCGATCAATGCTTCGGGGATCGTGCGCTCGAGGAGCGCAGGTTCGGATCCGCCAAGGACTAGCGCCTGTCCGCCGGCGACGCCGTCAAACCGCATCGTTCTGCACCCTTGCTGTTGCATTACCGACGTGGCCTAAGGTGCCACGCGCATCGTATCGATGCGTCATTTCCATGTCCTCTCCTCCCGGGCGTTGCAGGTGCTTGGGCTTTGACTTCCACCCCGTGGCCGTCGCTGTCGTTCTGGGTTTGCCCGTATCAGCCGAACCGCGCCGCGCCTTCGGAGCAAGGCCGAGCGGTGCCGGAGGGGCTTCCAGCGATTAGTCTTCATTTCAGCGTAGTGCAAGGCCGAGCGGTGCCGGAGGGGCTTCCAGCGATTAGTCTTCATTTCAGCGTAGTGCTTCGAGAATTAAGCGGCGCGCTTCCCGACCTTCTCGCGTTGGCAGCGCAACTGAGGCATGAATTAGACCTTCGCCTTCGTGATAGACGATCTGCACCCCGGCTGCGCGAGCGTGGTCGACGAGCAAGCGGGTATCGGGGTTCGTTATGTCGTGCGTGCCACTGAAGATTGTAAGCGGCCCAAGCCCCCCGAGATCGTCATACAACGGACTAACTCGCGGATTTTGGATATCCAGATCACCGCTCCAGCGTTCTAAGATCGGACGAAGAGCTGCGGCCCGGAGGATCGGATCCCGGCGTTCGACAACGGCTATCTCGGGGTTGGACAACGACAGGTCTACAACAGGGTGGATCAACACCGTCTGTCGCAGGCTTACGCCCGCTTTGTTCAGCTGCAAGGCGACGGCCAGTGCGATAGCCCCACCGGCCGAATCTCCGGCCAAGCTGACGACACCGGCACCCGAACGTTCGACCTCGCTGGTGGTGATTGCCGCGATCGTATCGATAACGTTGTCGGCCGTGCCACGAGGCACCAACGGATAGATCGGAACCGTGACCCTCGTGCCCGTATCTGCCGCGATCCTCGCGATCAACCGCCAGTGGAAAGCAGTGATCTCGCCATAGAATGCGCCGCCGTGGATATAGACCAGCGTCTTGTCGCTCGCACGTGCGGTCGGTGTTACCGTATAAACCGGCCAATTATGTAGCGTGGCATAGTCTACGCTGACATCGCGCCGGATGCGCTTCGGCGGGCCGAAAGCAGCGGGCCGCAAGGCCGCGGCGTGCACGGCCTTTTCTCCTGCCTCCGGGGTAGATGGCGGTTTCAGGAGAAGCCGGACCAGCGTTTCCGCAACACGGCTTCCAATACTTGGCATAAACAACCTACTTTCATAAGAGGGCACTCGTGGTTGACTTCGTTTGAGTCAGAGCTGCACGAAGCGTACCCGCTCGGGTTCGGACTCAGGCCGGAACAGTGGCGCGCCGAATGTTCAGTTCGCTGATCAACTGCTGATGACCTCGGCGGTTTAGGCGGTAGGTCAGGATCAAGGGAACGACGACGAGGAACGCTGCTCCGTGCCCAGCACCCCACAACAAGCCGAGCATGGTCGCTGATTGCTCGGAGATCCCGGCCGTCGCCGTCCCGGCAGTGCCCTTCAAACCGACCGTAGCCAACACGAGTCCTGCGACCAGCGAGCCGATCCCAGTCGCTGCCTTGGCGGAAAAGACGAGGGCGCTGAAGTACAGGCCTTCGCACCGCTGACCGAACTTCAGTTCATGCTCGTCCACCGCGTCAGCAATCATCGACTGGAAGCTAATGAAGAACAGCGAATTGCACGCGCCGAACAGGCCGGTGCTGCCGACCAGCAGGGCCGTGGCGGCAGGGTTCGGCAGAGGCCCGAGCCACTGATACGCAATCAGCACCGGCGCGATTTGCGCAAGCGCGACGGTCAATACACCCAGAATGACGACGTCACGCTTCTCCATACGTGTCAAAATAAACGCGGTGATTGGTATCCCGAGCAGCAACCCGATTTGGAAACCTAGTATGGGCAGCTGGTTCTGTGCTGCCGGTAATTTCCAAAAATACTGGTACACATAGAGATTAAGCGCATTCATGCTGCCGCCGATGATCAGCACGATGAGCGCCGAGGTGAACAGCATGACGAAGGACTTGTTGCGAACCAGATCCCGCAGGTCAGCAATCAACGACTTCGACGTCGCGGCCGGAGCTAGATGTTCTACAGGACTTGCAGAAACGGCGCGGCGCACGCCAAAGACGCAAGCGAGCCCCATCACCAGAACGACGGCAGACAGGAGCAACCCCAGCTGCATATAGGCGCCCCGAGACGCGTAGGCCGCCTTGGTCGCGAAGATCAGCCCGAACGCCGGGGCGATGGTCAGAACAGTTCCGATGGCTCTGTTGCAAAGATTGGCGGCAGTCAGAGGTAGGCTGTCGCTCTGCGCCGATCAGGCGGCTGCTGCGAAATGGTGGTTGTCAACGGGCACCGAAGATTCCGCAAAAGTGGGCATCTAAAATTCCCTAGTTTGGCGGGAGGGTTTGTGTCGGTGATCAGCCGTGATGGAGATCGGGCTTTTCCTTTGCTGGCGGGCGACCGCGCCGTTTCGGCAAGGGCGGTGGGTTGATGGACGGTGCCATGCGCGCATGCTCGGGCAGCAGGTCGGCGTGCTGTCGCATGCGATAGCTGGAGCCCTCGATCTGGACGACCACAGCGTGGTGAAGAAGGCGGTCGAGCAGCGCGGTGGCCACCACCGGATCGCCAAAGACATCACCCCATTCGGCGAAGCCGCGGTTGGATGTCAGGATCATGGCACCCTTTTCGTATCGGGCGTTGACGAGCTGGAAGAAGAGATTGCCGCCGCCGGGCGTGACGGGAAGATACCCGATCTCGTCGACGACGAGCAGGGAGGATCGGCATAGGAAGCGGATCTTCTCGCGCAACGTGCCCTCGCGTTCAGCCTTGGTCAGTGAAGCGATCAGATCGGCGAGCGGGATGAAGTAGACGCTCTTGCCCGCCTTCACGGCCTCGACGGCAAGGGCCGTGGCGATATGGCTTTTCCCGGTACCGGGCGGGCCCAGCAGATGCACCACCTCGGCCCGGTTGATGAAGTCCAGGCCAGCGAGCGCCAGGATGCGGTTCCGGTCGAGCGATGGCTGGAAGGAGAAGTCATATCCGTCCAGCGTCTTGATGATCGGCAGCCTTGCCATGCGCAGGGCTGCCTTGATCCTGCGGTTCTCCCGGAGCGACAGTTCTTCGTTCAGCAATATGTCGATGGCCTCGATGCCATCGATTTTGCCCTGCTCTATGCCGCGCAGGGTGGCGTCGAGCATCTCCAGGGCGCGTGGCATTTTGAGATGGACGAGGCTGCGGCGGATATTATCGACGCGGGATGCGGCACCCCCATGGTTCATGGCCGTTCTCCCCGCGCCAGTTGGCTGCCGATCGCTTGATAGATGGCCAGGGAGCGCACGGTGACATGCTCGCCTACACGACCGATGGCGATTACCTCTTTGCCATGGATACGGCGCTTGGCGCCGCTGCTGCCTGTCCGGTGCGCAGGATCGATCCTGTACTGCCGGCGCCCCTCAAGAACCGGGTGCTCGGCAATGACCTGGCCCAGGTCTACGATCCGGATCTTGTCGGGCAACTGCTGGATTTCGACGACGCGCCGGGTGCGATCGGGAACGCTGTAGTAATTGCCGCCGACCGAGACCATCCCATCGTGGCTGACGCGGCGCTCCAGCTTCAGAACAGCGTCAAAGCGGCCCGCCGGGAGCAGCTGCAACTCAGGCTGCTCGGCGGCGAAGGCTTCAGCAATAATCCGCTGCGTCGTGCCGTGGACACGGACGTTGGCGACCGTATCGAGCCAGTCGATCAGCTGGACATTGAGATCGTCCAGATTGCGGAAGCTCCGGCCCAGGAAGAAGTCCTTGCGGATATAGCTGAATGGCCGCTCGACCTTTCCCTTGGTTTTGGCCCGATAGGGACGGCAGGCGCGCGGCACGAAGCGATAATGCCCGGCCAGAGCCAGCAATGATCGATTGTAGATGATGTGGCCCTGATCATCTTCCCCGGTCACAGCGGTTTTCATGCGATCGTAGAGGATCTCGATCGGGACGCCGCCGAGCGCTTCAAAGGCCTGCATATGACAGCGCAACAGGCTTTGGAGATCCTGATGCATGACGTAGCGCGCAAACAGGAAGCGCGAATGTCCCAGCACCAGGCTGAACAGCCAGACGATCCGGCTGACGCCGGGCTCATCGGTAAATTCGACGACGAACCGGGCAAAGTCGACCTGTGCCTGCACGCCAGGCGGCGTCTCGAACCGAACCTCAAAGGGCTTAGGCCCGTTTTCCGGCCGGATCGCTGCCAGGAACCGCTTTACCGCGGTATAGGCGCCCATATATCCCAGCTCACGGATTTCCCGCGTCAGGCGCGCCGCCGTCAGATCGGGAAAGGCCGTCACTCGCTCACGCAAAAATTCCAGATAGGGTGCCAGTTTGTTCGGTCGACCCAGCATGCGAGGGCCGTAAACCGGGGCCTCGATGCCCCGTTCGATATATTTTCGGATGGTCTTGGGATCGCGACCAGTGCGTCGGGCAATGGCGGATATCGATACACCCTGCCGATGTAGTTCGAGGATCATCATCAATTCTCCAAGTCGGATCATCGGCCCCGTCTCCGCGTCTGCAAAGGAGATGAGGACAATGTCGGCTCATCTCATTCTGGCGGGGCTAGCCCCGCCAGAATGAGATGAAGGGGCCACCAACTAGGGAATTTTCAAAGCCCACTTTTGCGGAGAATTGCACGACCGATGACAGTGGTTGAGCATGCCCATGGCCTCCGTCAGCGCCGAGGGCCCAATGCCAAAAGCTCTCTCCACAAGGCGCACCTCGCCCCTGATGCCGGGCTGCAGGCACCAGGGGCGAGCCTGTCCTTTGCGCAGGGCTCGCATGACTTCGAATCCCTTGATCGTGGCATAGGCCGTGGGGATCGATTTGAAACCGCGCACCGGCTTGATCAGTATCTTGAGCTTTCCGTGATCGGCCTCGATCACGTTATTGAGATACTTCACCTGCCGGTGGGCCGTCTCCCGGTCCAGCTTTCCTTCGCGCTTCAATTCGGTGATCGCTGCACCATAGCTCGGCGCTTTGTCGGTATTGAGCGTGGCAGGCTTTTCCCAGTGCTTCAGGCCTCGCAGGGCCTTGCCCAGGAACCGCTTCGCTGCCTTGGCGCTGCGGGTCGGCGACAGGTAGAAATCGATCGTGTCGCCCCGCTTGTCGACTGCCCGGTACAGGTAGGTCCACTTGCCCCGCACCTTGACGTAGGTTTCATCCAGGCGCCAGCTCGGATCAAAGCCACGCCGCCAGAACCAGCGCAGCCGCTTCTCCATCTCCGGGGCGTAGCACTGGACCCAGCGATAGATCGTCGTATGGTCGACCGAAATGCCGCGTTCCGCCAGCATTTCCTCAAGGTCGCGATAGCTGATCGGATAGCGACAATACCAGCGCACCGCCCACAGGATCACATCACCCTGGAAATGGCGCCACTTGAAATCCGTCATCGTTCCGTCCGTCCAATCTCCGCCAAGCATGTTCAAGCTTCACGATTTTTGCAACAGAGCCGTGGCGAGAGCTGGGCATCATCGACCTGCGCCGTTGATCGCCATCACAGCGCCGTTCTTGCACTGTTCTCGCTTAGCGTTGTCTGGCGTACCTTCCACGCTATGCCCTCTCCATGACCCCATTATGCGGCGGCCTTGCGCCGACCGCGAAGAGAAGCGAGTGATCCATGGGAACGATCACGTAATCGAGGAAGCAGCTTGACCCAAAGGGCCCAATCAGAGAAGGCTCTAAATTTG
>NZ_BSEF01000031.1:0-28024 GCF_027925545.1 Sphingobium sp. BS19 | reverse complement strand
AAGCTCCTCGGTACTCATACGCAACACCGCCATGCTCAATACCTCCGAACAGCCGGAGGGCACGGTAGCCCAAGTGAGACATCTCTACTTTGCGCAACTGTGACATTTGAACGTTGCTGCTACAATATTTGTTCCTGCCATTTAGAGAAGTCACAATTTCTGCCATATAGAAATGTCACACGTTGAGGAAAGCAGGGGCTGCGTGGAGCCCTCGGGATAGCGCAGCGCAGACCCTGCTGATGCGCTGATCTTGGGGTAGTGGCCATGGACCCGCTGCCCTGCAGTGGGCCCGGTCATGTCCTCTGCACGAACCTGAGCGTGCCGCGTTCGTGCAACGCCTCATCACTGAGCCTGGGACCGCGCTTGAGCTTCGAGCCGCCCAGTTTGCGGCGATCGATCTTCGCGGGTGGTTCCGGCTCGGGGAACAGATGCATGGGTTGGTCACGGCGGGCAGGGGCGTCATTGTTGCGTTTGCGATGATGCGGCATGATCGCCTGCATCTGCCGGGCCAGCAGCAACGCTGCGTCCAGATGCTTGTTCTCGACAATGGCAGGCTGGTTCACCTGCCGCATCTTGTCGAACTGACGATAGGGCAGGACATGGCCCTCATGCTCGATCTCCAGTCGACCGTCGGGATATTCGCAGACCGTCACCCGCTTGCGCGCCAGCTTTTCGCTGACATCGTTCGGCTCCAGGATGAACATCGCCTTGTTGTAGTGCAGCGTCAGCGCTGCCGTCACCGTTCGCTGCTCCCGCCAGACCATGATCGAGCGCAGATCGTCATGCGGTGCAAGCGGGCGGTGCAGATCGCGGACATCGAAGGCAGGGCGGGCAAACCGCTCGTTGTGCCTGGCCATATAACTGTCGAGGAAAGCGTTTGCGTCCGCGATCGACGAGATACCCTCCAGTCGCATCGCTTTCACCAGGCGATCCTGCAAGGTGGCGTTGGCCCGCTCGACGCGGCCCTTGGCCTGTGGCGAGTTGGCGCAGATGATCTCGATGTTCAGGGCATCCAGCGCACGGCCAAAATGCGTCATCCCGTCGCCACGCGCGGCGCTGGCCCGCGCGTTCCGGAAAACACTGTGCTTGTCGGAATAAAAGGCCACCGGCTTGCCGTGCCGTTCGATATACGCGCGGGTCGCCTCCATGTAAGCGAAGGTGCTCTCGCTCTCGACCATCCTGAGGTGCATCAGTTCGCTGGTCGCGTCGTCGATATAGACCAGCAATGTGCATTGCGGGCCGCGGTCTTCGAACCACCAATGTTTTGAGCCGTCGATCTGGATCAGTTCGCCCCGACAATCCCGGCGGTAGCGCGGCTGATATGGGCGAGGACGGCGAGCCTGACGATCCTTCCAAATCCCGGCCTCGATCATCATCTGCCGCAGCTTCTCACGCGAAATCCGGAGATCATGCCGTTCGGCCAAATACTCCGCAGCCAATGTAGGCCCAAAATCATGATAATGGGTCCGAACCAGTGCGACAATCTGATCTCTGATGGCATCATCCAAGCGCCGGTTACTTGGTCGACCACGGCGGCGCGACAAAAGCCCGGATGATCCATCGTCAAGGTAACGCGTCAGCAGTCGATGGGCGTGGCGGCGGCTGACGCTCATCAGCCTTGCGGCCTGGGTGACGGTCATGCGACCTGAAACCACATGCATCAGCGTCTCGACCCGCGAAAGCTCCTCGGTACTCATACGCAACACCGCCATGCTCAATACCTCCGAACAGCCGGAGGGCACGGTAGCCCAAGTGAGACATCTCTACTTTGCGCAACTGTGACATTTGAACGTTGCTGCTACAAATCTAAAGTTCGATAATAATAGTTATGTTAAATCGGATTAGTTATTGCTCTGATATTGCTAGCTTAATCGTCAAATGTGTCGCTACCAATATCTCGCGCGCTGTGGATCACACGGTAAAGCTCGACGCTTCCGTCAACGACGCCATAAAAAAGAGAATAGCGCCCGACGACGAACGAGCGGATGGATGCGCCTAATTCAGGTCGACTGCGACCAGCGTGAGGATTACCGACAAGAAGCGCCAACGCCTCATCGATGCGATCAAGAAGTTTATCGGCTGCAACATCGTTGTCAGTCGCGATATACAGCCAGATCGAGATCAGATCCTCTTCTGCTGCGGGCCTCTTGTAGATCGCCATCAATCTTCTTGGGCGTCGGTGCTGAGTGCCTTTAACTGCGCGCGTGCACGCGTCTTAACAGATGCCATATCCAGCGGTGTTGCCGGGCCGCTGTCAACTCCGCGTTGGATCTCGACGCGCAGAGCCTCCAGCTTCAGTGCCTCACGACGTTGCCGGTCCTGAAGCAGTCGCAGCGCATCGCGAACAACCTCGCTTGACGACTGGTACCGCCCGCCGCCCACGGACTCCCGGACAAAGCGATCGAGATCGGGGGTAAGGGATACATTCATTGCAGACATAGCGCACTCCTTCAGCATAGAAGTATCGCTAGTGAAGTCCTATGTCAAAGATTGACAATGCGTTGGACACTTCTCCGTTCAGAATGCCAATTCTGCCTGTTTCGGAACCATCCTGGGCTGCTGCTGCCCGCCGGAAATTAAACCGCGAGCTGCGCCTGCCAAGATGTAAACGGCCTGCCGTTGCGCACCGCGATTATGATGGTCCACACAATAGCCCTGATAATGCCGCTTAAGTAGGCCAGCGCGAACAAGGTCAGATACAGCGCGGCTCACGTTCGTCTTGCCAGACGCCCGCACCTGCTGACGGATAGCGACTTCTACCATAGCCGTGGCCTGAGCTACGTCACATGGTAAAGTGCCCGATTTCTCCAACTCTTGGCGCATCCGTTCTTCCAATGCGACACGCCGAGGGTCACGCTGGCCCATCGGGGTCAGCGCGTCGCACAGCCAGTCACGCAAGGAAATGAGGCCACCGCCCTTTGCCACGAGAGGGCCGGCGCTGCCGTCAGGGCGGGACACCTGCGCGATCAGATTTAGGACCATAAACGCATACCGCGGTCGAGACGAAGACCGCGCAAGCAGCTCCAGCAGGGATGGCATATCCATTTGTGGGCGGCCGTCGCCAATTATCGGAGATTGCAACATAACGGGATTGAATCAAGCACATATAGGGGGTGAAGTGAATCCCCTTTGGCCATCCACTTGATCATTTTGTCAGCTGTGACACTTTGCCCAAAGGTAAAGTGTCACGCGCGCCCTTTCATTATAACACTGGGCAACTCCCTCCAAGGACGACCTGTGCATTTGTTGCGGGGGGCTGGCGGCAGGATGTATCCAGTCTTGTTTTTCAATGGCTTCGCCGAAAGGTGACTAGCGAAAACACAATCGAAATGCGAATCGTTCGCACTATGAGCAGTCTCGAAGATGCTGGCCGCTTGGGCGATATCACCGCATTCGAAGCCGAATGCCGCCAGGCGACGACGCTCGAACAACTCAAATCCTTGCTTGATGCGATCGTTCGTCAGTTCGGATTCCGCTGGTTCGCATTGGTACACAATGTCGACCTTAAACGGACCACCCGCAAAGCCCTGCTGATAACCACCTATCCGGTACGCTGGGTCGAGGAGGTAATAGACGCGCGCCTCCATCTTGAAGATCCGGTCCACGTCGCCTGCGCCAAGACCGTCTCCGGGCTCACCTGGGATCAGATCGGGGATTACATCGCGCCCAATGCTCGCCAGCTTTCGATTCTTGAACGGGGTCGCGCGCATGGACTGGCATCGGGGTTTACTATGCCTATCAGGATGCGCGATGAGCCCGACGCGATGTTCACAGTAGCGCGGCAAGGCGATGAGACGATCTCAAGCCCGGACCTTCTCTCTGCCCGATTGATTGGCACGGTTGCGTTCGACCGGGCTCGTACCCTTCTCGGTCCCGATGAACTGGCAAATGTGCCGACAGCGCTCAGCCCCCGCCAGATCGACTGCCTGGACCTCGTGGCACAAGGGAAAAGTGACTGGGAAATTGGACAGATTCTAGGTCTGAGCCGTGATACAGTCCATGAATATGTCGAAGGTGCGCGCCGACGCTATGGCGTGCGTCGCCGGACACAGCTCGTGCTGCGCGCCGTTCGAGACGGACATTTGAACATCGACACGCTCGTCTAGCGGTTTTGCTCCCACTATAGCGAATAGGCGCATCAAGTCGTTTTGTCTTGAGGCCATAAGATGGTTGGCCATCCAGGCCGTCCCCCATTTCTACGCCCTCGCCATCTTTCGTACATCCACCCCCCCCTTTATGGGGGGATTGCCCGAAAACGCCGGGCCGGGTTCAAAAGAGAGGTGATTTTCAACGAAGAGTGGTCGGCGCATTTCTAATGCAGCGGCGCTGAAAAGCGGAGAAATCAGATGCAGCGCCTGCGCCTTGCCCTTGCCGTTCCGATCGTGGCGATGTTCGCCCAGGCGGCTCCTGCGTCCGCCAACGATCTGGGCTGCCAGGTTTTGCTTTGCCTCTCGAACCCGGGCGGTGCGACCCAGTACCCCGCCTGCGTACCGCCTATGGTGAAGCTCTGGGAGCGTTTGGCATTGGGCGGTTCATTCCCCGGCTGCTCCGGTGGCGGCGTTGCGAAGACCAAGGTCTATGATCGCGATTCCGCTTTGCGGCGCCGGGTGGTGATGACGTTCACCGACGGGCGGCAGCAATCCTATTCTCTCGCGAATATTGAAAGCTTGCCAGCGTCTCCCGACGAACCCGGGACCACACCACAGTGATCCTCGAGCTCGCAACCGTGGTCGGACTGGCGCAGCAATGCGCACCATCGGTTGCGGTCGAAACGCTTGTGTCGGTCGTCCATACCGAGAGTCATTTCAACCCCTACGCCATCGGCGTGAATGCGAAGGGCGTTGCCGCACCCAATCCCAGCGATCGGGCATCGGCCGCCGCAGCCGCGCGATCACTCATTGCCCGCGGCTACAACGTCGATCTGGGTCTGGGGCAAATCAACAGCGCAAATCTGAGGTGGCTTGGACTGTCGGTCGATGACGCCTTCGATCCCTGCCGTAATCTTGCTGCCGCCGCACGCGTGCTGGCTTCCAACTATCTGAGCGTTGCGCGCTCCAGCCCTTCTATAGAGGTGGCCATCGCGACCGCCATGTCGATGTACAATACGGGCAGTCGTTCGCGCGGGTTCGGAAACGGCTATGTCGGCCGCGTCTACGCGTCGTCGAGTGTCGTCGTGCCAGCGATCAGGCGTGGAGCGGCCCCGGAACCCGCCGCTTCGCCAGCGCCAGTAACGCCTGACCCCAAATTTACACAGCCGCCAACGGGCGGCATGTCGCCGCGCGTCCAAAACGGATGGGACACCGCTGCCGGAGCGCAGACGGCATCATTGATGGTCTTTGGGGGAGCATCCAACAGTTCACCGAAAGGACAAGCCGAATGACTGCCTTAGCGCCCAATTCCAAGATAGAGGTCATCGCATCGGATGCTCTCTGGATTGCGCTAAGCTCGAACACATGGCGAACATCAAATCTCGTGCCATGATCAGCGACCCACTGGCGCCGTTCCAACTCACTACCGGACCGTAATCTTACTCGCCGTTGCGGTGGGCGGCACTTCGACCGTTCGCCAAGCCCCCGTGCCGGTGTCGAGCATTCCCACCTGTGGTGACTTGCTCCGGTCGACATGAAAAGGGTCGCTGGCTGGATCGAACAAGTAGGCCACAGCTTTTCCGTTCGAGGCGACCGCGACGTCGCGGATGCCGTTTCCGACGCTTGCCGCCAAGGCGCTCCACTGCGTTACCGCGCCGCCAGGAGACCGACGAAAGAATGCAATTCCTGGCCGCTCTCCTACGAAGTAGGTGTTGTCAGCCGCGTCCTTGGTGGGAAATTCGGCGCCGGTGACATCTCGTAAGACGGGCCTGGGCAGCGTGGTGGCACCGCGCTCTACGACATAGACTGCGCTCCGGCTGTTTGTCTGATCGTATTTTGTCATGTCGTCAGCAAACTGGCGTGGACCATAAGCACCTAACAAAAGGCGATCTGGCGAGAGATAGATTATTCCCGTCTTTTCGAAGAACTCGAACGGCCCTGCAAACAGCGTTTCCCGACCTGAAGTCATATCGTATTCATATACGTCATGATCGGCCGCAAACGTCTTTGATCCGGGCGGCCGCGCTACGCCGCGCCAATAGGCTACGCGTTTTCTGTCCGGCGAGAGAACGGGTCCAGATATGCCACCCAAGGGTATGTTCAGTAGTCGCCATCCGGACCCGTCGGGATGCATCATGCCTATCCGGCTCTCCTCCCCCGCCTCGGACGACGGTGAGCCTCGTGCGCCCGCCGAAACCACCACCATGATCTCGTCACCGTGGGAACTATAGCTTCCTTCCAAAAGGCGCTCCTTCCCGAGCACGTATCGCGACAGGCGACCGTTCATCAGGTCGAGCGACAACAGATCGCAGCCATTGAAGATGGGCGCAGAACTTTCGCAGTCAGTCAGCAGCAGGTGACGCGCCTCTGGATCGATGCTGATCCTCGCAAGATAGCGCCCATCGCTAGCAGTTGGGGCGGAAGGCGGAACTGGTCCGCAAGCGCACAGGAGCGAGAGAAGGGCTGCAGCAACCCAGCCAGGTAATCGGATCGGACGTATTGTCGTGAACCATCGCACGGCACGACGGACCTTTACCAACCCGGTGGAAAATGCTGTCATATTACAGCCATCGTTCATGGGCGCCATACTGCCGTGGGCGACGTTTCCACCAAACCAAGACATCACCCTGCTCGCCGAACACCGGCCAAGGCCATTTCGCGATACACCGTCGCGCGGCCCAGCCCAAGTTGCCGCGCGGCGTCGGTCGGCGACATGCCCGCCATCACCAGGCTCAGCGCCGCTTTGGCCTTGTCGGGATCGAGCGGCCGCCGCCCCGGCAGCTTGCCCTTGGCGCGCGCCGCAGCAATACCGTCCTTCGTGCGCTCTGCTATCAAACGACGTTCGAAATGCGCGATCGCGCCGAAGATGTGGAAAATCAGCTCGCCGGCGGCCGATGAAGTGTCGATCTTTTCCTCCAAGCTGAGAAGAGCGACGCCGCGCTCCTTCAGTTCCTTCACCACGGTCAGCAATTCACCGAGCGAACGGCCGAGGCGATCGAGGCGAACGACAGCCAGCGTATCGCCAGCACGGGCATAAGCGAGCAGCTCGGTAAGGCCGGGGCGGTCCATTGACTTGCCCGAGCGCACGTCGGTGAACACCTTGATCGCGCCCGCCTGTTCGAGCCTCATCGTCTGCCCGGCAACATCCTGATCGCCCGTGCTCACCCGCGCGTAGCCCAATGTGCCGCCCAATCACCGTCTCCCAAACGCTCGGTCTGTGGACGCCGACGCCGCAGGCGCGCGGCATACCCCAAAGCCGTCCAGAGACTACGTCTCAATTAGGTCTTAAGTCCACAATTCTTCTCACCCATTTGTGGACGGATATATCATGGCGCGACGCGACCTCCTGACCGATAGCGAACGGCACGCGCTGTTCAACGTGCCCGCAGCCCGCGAGGATCTCGCACGGCATTATATGTTATCGTCTCGGGACTTCGCACTGATTGCTGAGCGGCGGGGCGACACGAACCAGATCGGCTTCGCTGTGCAGCTGGCGCTGATGCGCCATCCAGGGTTTGGATTTACGCTCGAAGTCGGCGCGCCAGGACACCTCGTCGCGTTCATGGCCGAGCAGATCGACGTGTCCGCATCAGCGTTCGACACCTACGCCGCCCGACCCGCGACAGCGTCGGTCCATGCCCGGCAGGTGGGAGGCGCTCTCGGGCTTCGCGGGCCCACCAATGCCGATCTGCCATTGCTGATCGAGGCAGGGGCAAAAGCCGCTTGGTCAACCGATCGCGGCTTGCCAATCGTGGTCGGCATCATGGAATCGCTGCGGGCATCAGGCATCACGCTGCCATCCCCATCGGTGATCGAGCGCGCCGGAATTGCGGGACGCGCCCGCGCTCGGCAACGCACTTACGACGCGCTGCTCGCGTGCGTGCCCGTCGAGAGCCTGGCCAAGCTCGACGCCACGTTGGCCGTCGATCCGAAAACCAGTCTGACACCGCTCGCCTGGTTGCGCGAGATCGCCACTGCGCCAACGCCGGACAATGTGCGTGGGCTGCTCGATCGATTGGCCCGCGTGCGCGATATCGGGCTGCCCGTCACCATCGGGGACGCTATCCATGCCGATCGGCTGCGGCAGTTCGTCCGAGAGGGGCGTGCCTCGTCCGCGCAGCTCATCGGACGTTATACGCCGTCTCGTCGGCGCGCGACGCTGGCGGCGATGATCCTGGACTTGGAATCGCGACTGACCGACGCAGCGCTCGACATGGCCGATCGCATCATCGGTGGCAGCTTCACCCGCGGCAACAACAAGCAGAAAAGGAGCTATGCCGAGACCACGCGCGACGTGGGTCGCATCATGCGCCTGTTTGACCAGACCGTTGCCGCCTTGGCTGATGCACAGGAAAGCGGGATGGAAGGCTTTGCCGCAGTCGATGCGGCGGTGGGCTGGGACAAGCTGCTTCGCGCGCGCCGGCAGGCCCGGCAGATCGCCGACCTGACCGAGGAGAGCCCGCTCGTCCGCGCGGCGGACCAGTGGAGCCGACTGCACAAATTTGCGCCGCTTCTACTTGAGGCGATCGACTTCAAGGCAGGGCGGGGTAGTGCATCGACGATCGCGGCGTTGAACACGCTGCGCGAGATGAATCGCTCGGGAAGCCGCGATGTGCCGCCAGACGCGCCGATGCCGTTCCGCAAGGAATGGCGGACTCTGGTCAAGGCGGGCGGCGGCAAGCCCGATCGCCGGTTGTGGGAAACCGGGGTCCTGGCGCATCTGCGCAATAAGTGGCGCTCCGGTGACGTCTGGGTTGAACGCTCCGCCAACTACCGCAAGTTCGACAGCTATATGCTCTCCTCCGCAGAGGCCGCACCGATTGCCGCCGACCTCAAGCTCCCGGCCACGGCCGACGCATGGATCGCCGATCGCAGCCGTGAACTCGACTGGCGGCTGAAACGCTTCGCTGATGGGCTGGCGCGCGGCGAGGTCGAAGGTGTCGCGTTTAAGGACGGCAAGCTCTCGGTCTCTCCAGTGCGCGCCGACGAGTCCGCGGCCGCCAAGGATCTTGCGGCGCGCATCGACGCACTGATGCCGCGTGTGCGCATCACCGAACTGCTCCACGAGGTCGCGCGCGCCACTGCGTTCCCCCAGGCGTTTCTCAACGTCCGCACCGGCGAACGTCATGACAACGAAAACGCGCTGCTCGCTGCTATACTCGCCGACGGCTCCAATCTTGGCCTCGCGCGCATGGCGGCAGCCAGCCAAGGGGTCTCTCCTGATCAGCTCATCTGGACCAAGTCGGCCTACATCGCGCCCGACAACTACAAGGCGGCGCTCGCGCGTATCATCAATGCCCACCATGCGCTGCCGATCGCGTCGGCCTGGGGCCAAGGTTCCACGTCGTCCTCCGATGGCCAGTTCTTCCGCTCGGGTAAACGGGGCAGCGGCGCGGGTGATTTCAACGCGAAATATGGCGTCGATCCGGGCTTCTCGTTCTATACCCACGTCTCCGACCAGCACGGCCCCTACCACGTCACGGTCATCTCGGCCGCGACCCATGAAGCGCCCTACGTCCTCGACGGGCTGCTTCATCACGGTACCGGGCTCGAGATCGATACGCATTACACCGACACCGGCGGCGCGACCGATCACGTCTTTGCGCTGTGCCGGATGCTGGGTTTTCGCTTCAGCCCGCGCCTGCGCGACTTTCCCGATCGCCGCATGGCCTGCATCGAGGCGCCCGGACAGTACCCGTCGCTCAAGCCGCTGCTGGGCGCCCGTGTGAAGGTCGATGTGATCCGCGAGCATTGGGACGAGATCGTCCGGCTCGTCGCTTCGCTGAAGGCTGGCACCGTCCTGCCCTCGGCGATGCTGCGTAAGCTCGCTGCCTACGAACGCCAAAATCAGCTCGACCTCGCGCTTCGCGAGATCGGTCGCGTTGAGCGGACCTTGTTCATGTTGGATTGGCTGGAGAGCCCGGCCCTACGCCGCCGATGCCAGGCAGGTCTCAACAAATCTGAGCAACGCCACTTTCTTACGCAGGCGATCTGCACCTTCAAGCAGGGCCGCATCGCCGACCGCACGCATGAAGCGCAGCAGTTTCGGGCGTCGGGTCTCAACCTCGTCATCGCCGCCATCGTTTATTGGAACTCGACCTACATAGCCGACGCGGTGGCGCACCTCCGTGCGATCGGCGAGCCTGCGCCCGACGAGTTGCTGGCGCACACCTCGCCCGTGGGCTGGGGTCACATTGCCTTCTCGGGTGACTTCCTATGGGACCGTGCTGCCGCAATGCCGACCGGACGCCGGCCGCTCAATCTCGGGCGGATGAGTCTGGCGGCATGATTTTACCTGACGTTCGTGATGCGTTCTCAGCTAGCGCAATTCAGAGAGCATCCGTTGCGATGACCTCTGTGAGCGTCTCTAACCCTGTTCTGGTCCGTTTGCCCGGAAATCGTCATTAAAGAGACTTCAGTACGCTCCGGATGGGTTGTATGACCGCAGGAGCCGACGCGGCGTAAGCTTCTGCCGACGGTTCATAAACCAGCCCGATCGTGCGCCGAAGGCTAAAGCCTTCAAGGCGGGGCCTGGCGACATCGTCCTCGCGGTAGATGTCAGGCATGACAGTCACCCCCAGCCCAGCACCAACCAGTTGCATCACGCGCTCGTCGTTGGTCGCTTTATAGGCGAAATGGGGTCTCACCCCGCGCTCGGTGAAATGGCGGCTGATTTCCGACAGCGCCTCACAATGCCGGCGAACGATCATCACGTCGCCATTAAGGGCCTCTGCCCGGACGATGGGTTGATCCGCCTGAGGGTGCCCCAAAGGCAGGGCCAGGCTGTAGCCCTCGCTGAAAAGCGGCTCCTCCAGGAAGCGGTCCGCGCCCCTCCCGACCAGGGTCAGGGCGCAATCGATGCGTCCTCGGGCGATATGGCCCGTCAGTTCGCGTTCGGTTCCCTCGACGAACTCGACCTGGCTTGAGGAATCCATTGCATGGAGCGCCCGAACGATCCGGGCAATGATGGCACCCGATATGCTTTTCAATATGCCTATGCGGACCAGCGTCGATCTGGTCGCGCCCGCCATTTCCTGCAGTACCAGGTTGAACTCGCTCTCGATCTTGCGCGCATGGATAAGGAATCGGGAACCGGCCGGCGTCAATTCCACGCGCCGGTTCGTCCGCAGGAACAGCGGTGCCCCGATCGTCCGCTCCAGCTTTGCGATGCCCACCGACAATGTCGGCTGCGACACATTGCATTGCGCGGCGGCCCGTGAAAAATTGCCATTGTCGATGACGGCAAGAAAATAGCGCAGCTGATACCGATCGATCATAGATATCACCTATACCATGTAGCCGTAAATATCAATTTTTGGCTGGTACGATAATAGGATAGCATGCGCCGCAAAGGAGAGGCCCATGACTGATTTCGACTTCGCGCTTGGCGAGAATGCGGACATGATCCGCGAGAGCACGGCGCGCTATGCGACCGACCGGATCGCGCCACTGGCTGCCGAAATCGATGCCAAGGACTGGTTTCCCCGCGAACTCTGGCCCGAGATGGGCGCGCTTGGCCTGCACGGCATCACCGTGGAGGAGGAATGGGGTGGCCTTGGCCTGGGCTATCTGGAACATGTCGTCGCGCAAGAGGAAGTCGCCCGCGCCTCCGCCTCGATCGGCCTGTCCTACGGCGCGCATTCCAATCTCTGCGTCAATCAACTCCGCCGCTGGGGCAATGAGGCGCAGAAGGCGAAATATCTCCCAAAGCTCGTTTCAGGCGACCATGTCGGCAGCCTCGCCATGTCCGAAGCCGGTGCCGGATCCGACGTCGTGTCGATGAAGCTGAAGGCGGAGAAGCGCGGCGATCGCTATGTCCTCAACGGCACCAAATTCTGGATCACCAACGCCCCTTATGCGGATACCCTCATCGTCTACGCCAAAACCGGGGAGGGATCGAAGGGCATCACGACCTTCATCATCGAAAAGGGCATGGCGGGTTTCTCGATCGGTCAGAAGATCGACAAGATGGGCATGCGCGGCTCGCCGACGGCCGAACTGGTTTTCGACGATTGCGAGGTGCCGGAAGAGAATATCATGGGCCCGCTGAACGGCGGCGTCGGCATACTGATGTCGGGCCTCGACTATGAGCGCACCGTGCTGTCGGGCATCCAGCTCGGCATCATGCAGGCCTGTCTCGACGTGGTTCTGCCTTATGTTCGTGAACGCAAGCAGTTCGGCAAGCCCATCGGCGCGTTCCAGTTGGTGCAGGCGAAGATCGCCGACATGTATGTCGCGCTCAACTCCGCGCGCGCCTATGTCTATGCCGTGGCGCGCGCTTGCGACGCAGGGAAAACGACCCGCTTCGACGCGGCGGGCGCCATCCTGCTGGCCAGCGAAAATGCGATGAAGACCGCGCTGGAAGCCGTGCAGGCGCTGGGTGGTGCGGGCTATACCAAGGACTGGCCGGTCGAGCGCTACATGCGCGACGCCAAGCTGCTGGACATCGGCGCGGGGACGAATGAAATCCGCCGCATGTTGATCGGCCGGGAACTGATAGGGGCATGAGCGGTCCCATTCTCGACACGAAGCTTTCGCCCGATGGCGAGGGATTTCGCGCCAACGCCGCGCACAATCGGGCGCTCGCCGAAGAACTACGCGCGAAGGTCGCGGTCGCCGCCCAGGGAGGCTCGCAATCCGCCCGCGACAAGCATATCGCGCGCGGCAAGTTGCTGCCGCGCGAACGGGTGGGGCGGCTGCTCGATCCCGGTTCGCCCTTTCTCGAGATCGGCCAGCTCGCTGCCAACGGCCTCTATGGCGACGAGGTGCCCGGTGCCGGCCTGATCGCCGGTATCGGGCGCGTATCCGGGCGCCAGGTGATGATCGGCTGCAACGACGCGACGGTGAAGGGCGGCACCTACTACCCGCTTTCGGTCAAGAAGCATCTGCGCGCGCAGGAGATCGCGCTCGAAAACCGTCTGCCCTGCATCTACCTGGTCGACAGTGGCGGCGCCAACCTCCCCAACCAGGCCGAAGTCTTTCCAGACCGCGACCATTTCGGCCGCATCTTCTACAATCAGGCCAATCTGAGCGCGCGCGGCATCCCGCAGATCGCCTGCGTCATGGGCAGTTGCACCGCCGGCGGTGCCTATGTCCCGGCCATGTCGGACGAAACCATCATCGTGCGCGATCAGGGTACGATCTTCCTCGCCGGTCCCCCGCTGGTGCAGGCCGCCACGGGTGAAGTCATCACCGCCGAAGAACTGGGTGGCGGCGACCTCCATGCCCGCAAATCCGGCGTGGTGGATCATCTGGCGGAAAATGACGACCATGCGCTGACGATCGTGCGCGACATCGTCTCGACCCTGCAGCAGGATTTGAAGCCAGACCTCAACCTGCGCGATCCACGCCCGCCCAAATATGACGCGACCGACCTCTACGGCATCATTCCTGACGACGTCCGCGCGCCCTATGATGTGCGCGAAGTCATCGCCCGCATCGTCGACGGCAGCGAATTCCAAGAATTCAAGGCGCTTTACGGTACGACGCTGGTCTGCGGCTTTGCCCATATCTGGGGCATGCCGGTTGCGATCCTGGCGAACAACGGGGTTCTCTTCAGCGAAAGTGCGGTCAAAGGCGCGCATTTCATCGAACTGGCCTGTCAGCGCCGCATACCCTTGCTGTTCCTCCAGAATATCTCCGGCTTCATGGTCGGTGGCAAATATGAGGCGGAGGGTATCGCCAAAAATGGCGCGAAACTCGTTACCGCCGTCGCTACAGCGCAAGTGCCCAAAATCACGGTGCTGATCGGCGGCAGCTTCGGGGCGGGTAATTACGGCATGTGCGGGCGCGCCTATCAGCCGCGTTTCCTCTTCACCTGGCCCAATGCACGGATCAGCGTGATGGGCGGCGAGCAGGCGGCGAGCGTGCTGGCGACTGTGCATCGCGACGCGAGCAAGTGGACGGCGGAAGAAGCCGAAGCCTTCAAAGCCCCGATCCGCCAGAAATATGAGGATGAAGGCAATCCCTATTACGCCACCGCGCGGCTATGGGATGACGGCATCATCGACCCGGCCCAGACGCGCGACGTACTCGGCCTCGCCTTCGCTGCAACGCTGAACGCACCGGTTCCTGACCGGGCGCAGTTCGGCATCTTCAGGATGTGATGCCGATGCTGCAATCTCTTCTTATCGCCAATCGCGGCGAAATCGCCTGCCGGATTATCCGTACCGCCCGGCGGCTCGGCATCCGCACCGTGGCCGTCTATTCGGACGCGGACGCCGAGGCTTTGCATGTCCGTTCCGCTGACGGGGCGGTGCATATCGGCCCGTCGCCGGTGCGCGAATCCTATCTGCTCGGTGACCGGATCATCGCCGCTGCGCTTTCCACCGGCGCGCAGGCAATCCATCCCGGCTATGGCTTCCTTTCCGAAAATGCCGAATTTGCGCAGGCTGTGCTGGACGCCGGCCTGATCTGGGTCGGTCCCAACCCGTCCTCGATTACTGCCATGGGTCTTAAGGATGCGGCCAAGAAACTGATGCAGGCGGCGGGTGTCCCGACCACGCCCGGCTATCTCGGGGAGGACCAGTCACCCGATCGCCTGAAAGCCGAAGCCGATGCGATCGTCTATCCCGTTCTCATCAAGGCGGTTGCCGGTGGCGGCGGCAAGGGCATGCGCAAGGTCGATGATATGGCGGACTTCGCCGACGCCCTGCTGTCCTGCCAGCGCGAGGCAGCGTCGAGCTTTGGCAATGACCAGGTTTTACTGGAGAAATGGGTCACCAACCCGCGCCATATCGAGGTGCAGGTGTTCGGCGACACGCATGGCAACGTCGTCCACCTGTTCGAGCGCGACTGCTCGCTCCAGCGCCGCCACCAGAAGGTGATCGAGGAAGCCCCCGCGCCGGGCATGGATGAAGTTACCCGCGAAGCGATCTGCGCCGCCGCCGTCCGCGCTGCCAAGGCCGTCGACTATGTCGGAGCGGGCACAATCGAATTCATCGCCGACGGTTCCGAGGGGCTGCGCGCCGACCGCATCTGGTTCATGGAAATGAACACGCGCCTCCAGGTCGAACATCCGGTGACGGAAGAGATCACGGGCGTTGACCTGGTCGAATGGCAGTTACGCGTGGCGTCGGGCGAGCCATTGCCGAAGCGCCAGGAAGAATTGTCGATCGACGGCTGGGCGATGGAAGCGCGGCTCTATGCCGAAGACCCGGCCAAGGGTTTCCTGCCATCGATCGGCAGGCTCGACACCTTCGATTTGGACAATGAGCGCGAGCCGGATGATGAGCGCCATCTTCGCATAGAAACCGGGGTCGAGGAGGGAGCGGAAATTTCGCCCTATTACGATCCGATGATTGCCAAGGTCATCGCCCATGGCCCAACCCGCGACGCCGCGCGCACGATGCTGGCGCAGGGGCTTAACAATAGTATGGTCTGGCCGCTCAAGACCAATGCAGGCTTTCTCGTGATGGCGCTGGCGCATCCGGATTTCGCTGCGGCGAGGCTCGATACGGGTTTGATCGGCCGGGAGGGTGACAAACTTATGCCGCCGCTGCGGCCGAGCGATAAAGCGCTGGCCTATGCGGCGGAAGATCTGACGCCGGGCAACGGTCTAGCGGGCTTTCGCCTCAACACGCCGCGATCGACCTCAGCCGCCTTTCTCCTTGATGGCATACCGATCACCGTCAGCTTTGATCCGCGCGAAGGGACGGTTCTTACGCCTGAACCCCATGTACGGATCGCCGAGGGGGGGCAGGTTTGGCAACTGACACCTTTCCGCGTCGATGGCGCAGGAGGCGCCTCCGCCTCCGACGGCGCCATCATCTCCCCCATGCCGGGCCGTATCATCGCTGTCGCTGTCGCGGCGGGCGACGCGGTAATTAAGGGCCAAAAACTCGTGACCCTCGAAGCCATGAAGATGGAGCATAGCCTCGTTGCGCCCTTCGACGGCACGATCGCGGAACTCAACGTCAGCGAAGGCGGGCAGGTGAGCGAGGGCATGCTGCTGGTGAAGATCGACAAGGCTGAGGCCTGAATTCCCGCTGTCCTGCCAGGGCAATGAGGATTGCCAACCATAAACTGCTGATTTAAAACAATTTATATATCTTGCATCGCACATGTGGGTGAAGATCGAGAAGATTGGAGAGGACGACCAGTGGCAGGACGGCATTTCGATGAATGGCAGGTCGGCGACCGCATCGTCCACGAGATACGCCGCACGGTGACGGAGACCGACAATCTCCTCTTCTCCGTCATGACCCACAACCCCCAGCCGCTGCACATCGACGCGGAGGCAGCCAAGGCCTCGGAGTTCGGCCAGATCCTCGTCAACGGCACCTTCACCTTTGCCCTGATGATCGGCCTGTCGGTCGGCGAAACGACGTTGGGCACGCTGATCGCCAATCTGGGCTATGACAAACTTGTCCACCCCAAGCCCGTTTTCCTGGGCGATACGATGCGGGCAGAAACCGAGATCGCGGAGCGCAAGCCCAGCAAATCGCGGCCCGGCGCGGGCATCGTCACCTTCACCCATCGCCTGATCAACCAGCACGACGAGATCGTCTGCCAGTGCCTGCGCATGGCGCTACTGAAGGGATCTGCCGCATGAGGCTGCGCTCCCTGCTCTTCGTGCCCGCCGACCGGCCCGAACGCTTCGGCAAGGCGGCTGCGAGCGGGGCGGATGCGATCATATTGGACCTGGAGGATTCGGTCGCACCCGACCGCAAGGCCTTCGGGCGGGAAGCGGTCCGCGAATGGCTGAGCGGCCCGCGTGCCTGCCCCGCCTTCGTCCGCGTCAACCCTCTGGACGGGGATCTGACACGTGACGACCTTGATGCCGTGCTGCCAACCCGGCCCGATGGCCTGCTGCTGCCCAAGGCCGAAGGCGCGGCCAGCATCGAAGCGCTGCTGGTCATGGCGGGAGCCGCAAGGGTGCCGCCCATCCTCCCGATCGCCACGGAAACGGCGGCGGCCATCTTCGAGCTGGGTAGCTACCGCGTCGTGCGCGAACATCTATGCGGTGTGACCTGGGGTGCTGAAGACCTGCCGGCCGCGATCGGGGCGTCGCGCGCGCGGGAAGCAGATGGCCGCTATACGCCACCGCTGGAAATGGTGCGCAGCCTCACGCTCTTTGCCGCACATGCCGCGGGCGTCTCCGCGATAGAGACTGTCTACCCCCGGATCGACGATGCCGACGGGCTCGCCGCCTATATCGCGCGAGCGCGGGGAGACGGATTTACGGGTATGATGGCGATCCATCCTGCGCAGGTGGAGGCGATCAACGCCGGTTTCGCGCCCACGCAAGTCGAACTGAGCCATGCGCGAGCGGTCGTGAATGCGTTTGCCGCCAGTCCCGGCGCGGGGGCGCTGAAGCTGAACGGAAAAATGATCGACCGACCCCACTCCCTGCTGGCACAAAGAATCCTGGATCAAGCGAGGTAGTGAACGGTCTGAGACGATTTATTGCCGTCCATCTTGTTGTGAGAATGGATACTCACAGGGGCAGGTCCGTCGTCATCTTGACGCATTTGAGGGCGAAACTCGAATTGATCGAGGCGACACCGGGCAGATGCAGCAAGACCTTTTTAAGGAAATGCTCATAATCCTCGATGCTGCGTGCCACCACGCGCACGATATAATCGCTCTCTCCGCTCATCGAGAAGCATTCGACTATCTCCGGGTAATGGCATGTGGCGCTTTCGAGCGCCTCCAGCGTCTCTTCGTCATGCTGTTTGAGCCGCAGATTGGCGAACACGTTGACGGCAAGGCCGAGTTGTTTGGGATCGAAGATGACGGCGCGCCGGGCAATCACGCCATCTGCCTCCATGCGCTTGACCCTTCGCCAACACGGCGTGTGCGACAGGCAGACCGCAGCCGCCAAATCGACATTGGACATATCGGGCTTCGCCTGCAACGCCCGCAGGATCTTTAGATCCACCTCGTCCATATCGCGATCCTCCAAAAATGAGGATATTATCCTCGAAACTAAGCCCATATCCGCTGTAGTAATTCGATTCATGGGTCGAGGCGAGGGAAAATAGCAAAGACCGCCCAGTCGAATCCGGGCACTATTATGGCGTTCAAATCGCTGGTGACGCCCCATTTATGCCTGATCTGCCAAAGTTGACGCTGCATATTCCGGTGCCCACGGCAAGGCCGGGCGAAGCGGCGAGCTTCGATCATCTGCCGTTCAGCCCCGCCGGGGAAACGCGGCGACCGCCGATCGACGCGCGCGAACCGGACATGCGCGACATGCCATATGGCCTGATCCGGGTGCTCGACGACGATGGCGAAGCGGTCGGGCCGTGGAATCCGGGACTCGACGAGGATAGGCTGCGCAAGGGGCTGGCCGCGATGGTGCAGACCCGTTTGTTCGAGGACCGGCTGTTCCGCGCGCATCGTCAGGGCAAGACCAGCTTTTTCATGAAATCCACGGGCGAGGAGGCGATCGGCGTCGCGCAGTCGCTGGTGCTGGGCGTCGGCGATATGTGCTTCCCCACCTACCGGGTCCAGGGCTGGCTGATCGCGCGCGACTATCCGATCGCCGACATGATCAACCAGATTTATTCGAACGAAAAAGACCCGCTGAAGGGGCGCCAACTGCCGATCCTCTATTCGGCCCGCGACTACGGCTTTTATTCCTTGTCCGGCAATGTCGGCAGCCGCTTTGGCCATGCTGTGGGCTGGGCGATGGCGTCGGCCTATAAGGGCGATGACAAGATCGCGCTCGGCTATATCGGCGAAGGCACGACGGCGGAGGGCGATTTCCACGAGGCGCTGACCTTTGCGTCGGTCTATCGCGCGCCGGTCATATTGGTCGTCACCAACAATCAATGGGCGATATCGAGCTTTTCGGGCATCGCCGGTGCGGAGCAGACGACTTTTGCGGCCAAGGCGCTGGCCTATGGCATTCCGGGGCTGCGCGTCGACGGCAATGATTTTCTGGCGGTGTGGGCGGCGACCCAGTGGGCGGCGGATCGGGCGCGCGCCAATCTGGGGGCCACTCTGATCGAGTTCGTCACTTACCGTGCCTCCGGTCATTCGACCTCGGACGATCCCACCAAATATCGCCCGGCCGACGAGGCCGAGCATTGGCCGCTGGGCGATCCGATCGTTCGGCTCAAGGCGCATCTGGTGAAGACCGGGATCTGGTCCGACGAGCGCCACGCCCAGATGGAGGCCGAACTGACCGACCGCCTGCGCACCGCGCAGCGGGAGGCGGAGGCGGTCGGCACTTTGGGCATATCCAAGCCGAGCGTGCGCGAGATGTTCGAGGGCGTGTTCGCCGAACCCGACTGGCGCGTGATCGAGCAGCGCCGCGAGCTGGGAATCTGATCGATGACGCAGATGAACATGATCCAGGCGCTCAATTCGGCGCTCGACACGATGCTCACCAAAGATCCCGATACGTTGATCTTTGGCGAGGATGTCGGCTACTTCGGCGGGGTATTCCGCGTGACCGGCGGCCTGCAAGCCAAGCATGGGCTGACCCGCTGCTTCGACTCCCCAATCAGTGAAGGCGGCATCATCGCGACGGCGATCGGCATGGGCGCATATGGGCTGCGCCCGATCCCGGAAATCCAGTTCGCAGATTATATCCTGCCCGCCTTCGATCAGCTCGTTTCGGAGGCGGCACGGCTGCGCTATCGGTCGAATGGCGAATTCACCGCGCCGATCACGGTGCGCTCGCCCTATGGCGGCGGCATCTTCGGGGGCCAGACGCACAGCCAGAGTCCCGAGGCGATCTTCGCGCATATCACCGGGTTGAAGACGGTGATCCCGTCCAACCCCTATGACGCCAAGGGCCTGCTGATCGCCTCGATCGAATGCGACGATCCGGTGATCTTCCTCGAACCCAAGCGCCTGTATAACGGCCCGTTCGACGGACGACATGATCAGCAACTCAAGACCTGGGCCGGACATGCCGCGGCGGAGGTGCCCGAAGGCCATTATAGCGTGCCGCTGGGCAAGGCGGCGATCGCGCGCGACGGTACGGAGGCCACTGTGCTTGCCTATGGCACGATGGTGCATGTCGCGCTGGCGGGGATCGAACAGGCGGGGGTCGATGCCGAATTGATCGACCTGCGGTCGATCGTCCCCCTCGACATCAATACGATCGTCGCGTCGGTGAAAAAGACCGGGCGCTGCGTGATCCTGCACGAGGCATCGCGCTTTGGCGGCTTTGGCGGCGAACTGTCCGCGCTGGTTCAGGAGCGTTGCTTCGATC
This sequence comes from Sphingobium sp. BS19, assembly GCF_027925545.1. Classification (NCBI taxonomy): domain Bacteria; kingdom Pseudomonadati; phylum Pseudomonadota; class Alphaproteobacteria; order Sphingomonadales; family Sphingobiaceae; genus Sphingobium; species Sphingobium sp. BS19. The sequence continues at coordinate 7,765 of NZ_BSEF01000031.1, read as the reverse complement.
ATCTGAAATGCCCGATCGACCGGGTGGCGGGATGGGACACACCGTATCCGCATGCCTTCGAGTGGGATTATTTCCCCGGCCCTGGCCGCCTCGCCGCCGCACTCAAGCGCGCCATGGAGTATTAGGATGGGACGCTATCTGTTCCGGTTGCCCGATATCGGCGAAGGCGTCGCAGAGGCGGAGATCGTCGCCTGGCATGTGAAGCCCGGCGATCGGATTTTGGAAGATGCCAGCCTCGTCGATGTGATGACCGACAAGGCGACCGTCGACATGACGTCTCCGGTAGCTGGCCTCGTGATCGCGGTGAGCGGCGAGATTGGCGAGCTTGTGCCGGTTGGATCGGTTCTTGTCGAGATGGAGATCGAGGGTGAAGGGGAGGCGGAGGCTCTGACGGAACCCGCCGCGCCCGAACCGGTACCCACCGCGGCGTCTCCAGCGCCCCCCGACCCGCCCATTGGCGCACCGGCAAAGCCGCCGGTGGCAGCGGGCACGCAAGGCGCGCCAACCGCTGCATTCGCCACGCGCGCAGTCGGCAATGCGCCGCCCGCTGCCCCGGCGACGCGGCGACGCGCGCACGACCTTGGCATAGCATTGCAATATGTACCGGGCACCGGGCCGGGTGGTCGCATCACGTCCGGCGATCTCGACCGCTATATCGCGTCCGGCGGCACGATCGCGACGTCCGCCAGCGCCCCGGTCCAACGTGATGGCATCAGCGAGACCCGCATCATCGGCATGCGCCGCAAGATCGCGGAGAAGATGCAGGACGCCAAGCGCCGCATTCCGCACATCGCCTATGTCGAGGAATGCGACCTGACCGAGGTGGAGGCGTTGCGTGCCGATCTAAACGCGCACCGAAAGGATGGTCAGCCAAAACTCACCCTTCTGCCCTTCTTCATCCGCGCGCTGGCCCGCGTGCTGCCCGATTTCCCGCAGATCAATGCGCGTTATGACGATGATGCGGGCGTGCTGAAACAATATGACGCTATTCATATCGGCATCGCCACCCAGACACCTGCGGGGCTGATGGTGCCGGTCGTCCGCCATGCCGAGGCGCGCGACCTATGGGACTGCGCCAGCGAGGTGAGCCGGATCAGCGCCGCCGCACGCGACGGCAGTGCGACCCGCGAAGAGCTGTCGGGATCAACGATCACGATTACCAGCCTGGGCACCTTGGGCGGCATTACGACCACGCCGATCATCAACCATCCCGAGGTCGCGATCATCGGTCCCAACAAGCTGGTCGATCGGCCGGTGGTGCAGGGATCGTTCGTGACCGTGCGCAAGATGATGAACATCTCCTCCTCCTTCGATCACCGGATCGTCGATGGCTATGATGCCGCCTTGTTCGTTCAACAGCTCAAGCGGCTGTTAGAACATCCCGCCCTCATCTTCATGGACTGAACCAATGGCCGACATTGTAAAAACCAAGGTGCTCGTGGTCGGCGGCGGACCGGGCGGCTATGTCGCGGCCATCCGTTGCGGTCAGCTCGGGCTTGATACGGTGCTGGTCGAGGGCGGGCGGCTCGGCGGCACCTGCCTGGTTCGCGGCTGCATACCCTCCAAGGCGCTGATCCATGCCGCGAGCCATTTTGAGGCGATGGCGCATGCAGCCGAGCGTCCGTTGTTCGGTATCGCGCTCGATGCGCCGCCACGCCTCGATTTCGCGGCGACCGTCGCGTGGAAGGAAACCATCGTCGACCGGCTCAACGGCGGCGTCGGTGCTTTGCTGAAGCGCGCCAAGGTCCGGGTCGTGGCCGGATGGGCGCAATTTTCGGACGCCAAGACCTGCATTGTCGATACCGCCGAAGGTCCACTAAAAATACAGGCCGAGCATGTGATCCTGGCGACCGGATCAGTGCCGGTGGAACTCCCTTTCCTGCGCTTTGGCGGGCGCGTGATCTCGTCGACCGAGGCGCTGTCGCTGCCCGAAGTGCCGAAAAGACTGGTGGTGGTCGGTGCCGGCTATATCGGACTCGAACTCGGTTCGGCGTTCGCCAAATTGGGATCCAGGGTCACGATCGTGGAAGCCCAGGACCGCATCCTCCCGCTCTATGACGCAAAGCTGGTCGATCCGGTGCGGCGCTGGCTCGAACGGCGCGGTGTCGAGCTGCATCTGGGCGCGAAGGCGCTCGGCGAACGTGACGAGGGTCTGGCGATCGAAACGATCGCGGGCGAACAATTGACCCGGCCGGCGGATGCCATCCTCGTCACCGTCGGGCGCAAGCCGCTGACCGAAGGTTGGGGCCTTCAGGAGATGGCGGTGGCGATGGATGGCTCCTTCGTCCGCGTGGATGACCGATGTGCCACCTCGACCCGCAATGTCTGGGCGATCGGGGACCTAGTGGGCGAACCGATGCTGGCACATAAAGCGTCCGCCCAAGGCGAGATGGTCGCCGAGATCATCGCTGGAAACAATCGACGCTTTGATCCGCAGGCGATCCCGGCGGTGTGTTTCACCGAGCCGGAAATCGTCACGGTCGGCCTAGGCCCGGATGACGTCGACGCGAATGATAGCGTGATCGGCCTGTTTCCCTTTGCCGCCAATGGCCGCGCGCTGTCGATGGCCGCTGCCGCCGATGGCGGGTTCGTGCGGGTGATCGCCCATAAGGGTAGCCACCGGATTGTCGGCGTGCAGGCCGTGGGGCAGCATATCTCCGAACTCTCCGCCAGTTTCGCGCAGGCGATCGAGATCGGCGCGGTGCTGGAGGATATTGCCGGCATCATCCACGCGCATCCGACTTTGGGCGAAGCATTTCATGAGGCAGCGTTGAAGGCTCTGGGACATGCCATTCATATTTAGCGCTTGCCCAGGAGAGGAAGATGATGCCTTGCTCCAGGGCGCTTGCCTCTCCCAGAACTCTTTTGGAAGCCTTCGCCTCGGCACCATCAACAGGCAGCTATGCTGTATGGGTGGCTCCCGCGTTGCAAGCGGCGATTTGACGATCTGGCGCACTGGTCGGGTGCTTGCTTGTGTTCGGCCTCTTGATGCAGCCGTTCATGGCTGCTGGCGCTGATGGTATACTCTTACTCTGCTTTACAGGCTATGACGCCTTGCACATTCGGCGGGGTGTCCCGGTTCCCCGGGCTGACGGGTTCGCCAACACTTCCCTTCGCTCTCACAACCCGCTGATGCGCTCGGTTGCAAGCCGTCATGCTGTCAGGCCGATTGGGGCGCTATACGTGCCGCCTCGCGGCATGCTCGCCCAGGCGACTCTGGCCGAGCGATAGGCGGCGGCAAAGGTCACGACCCGCGCAGGATTGCGCGCCAGCATGGCCGCGATGCGCGGGTCGACCGGTCCGGTTTGGCCCGAGCCCTGCGCACGATCGATGTCATGCTCATGACCAGCAGGCGCCGTAAGTATCGATCTCCCACGCGCGAGAATTAGCCCATTCGTTCTTTTCCGCCCCTCGAGATCTGCAGCGGCGTCAGGCCGAGAGGTGAGGCGAACTGCCGCTTGAGCGGAACCGCCCCGGATCGGTCGCCGATGCGGCAAGTTCTGTTGCGGAGATCAAGCAAACGCCAGGGATTGTAACGAGGCTCTGCGACAGCTCGTAGGATCGATGTCAGGCGAGCAACTCCTTCTCCAGCGTCACGGGCCCGCACTTGCACATCGCCGATCTAGCCAGCCATGCCGGTGATCACTCACACGGCGAATTCCGAAACCTCTGGTGCATCGCCCTTCGCGACCCGGGCCAACAACGCAATTGCGTGATGCAAACCGCGCACGAACTCAATCCCGAACTCGGCGAGCAGACCACGAACCATGTTCACAAGCGGTTTATGCTGCTTCACCATCAGGTCGCGCGTCCGGTGGCAGTGCCAGCGCCGTTTGCTGTTCGGGTGCCTTCACGGTCACGAACCGTATCGTCGGGCGTGTAACTGCCTCGCAAATCGCTTCCGCATCGCCGAGCGGTGCCGGAAGGACGGCACAGCCCAGAGCCAGTATTATTACACCTTGTTGAAGGAGGTCACGGCGGACCTCGCCTTCAAGGCATCGAACGGCGAGAGCGCCACCGTGCTGCACAAGCCAAGGCTGCTCGGCGATAATGGCCCGAGCTACATCGCTGACGAACTCGCGGAGTACATCGACGCTCAGAAGATGGTTCACGTGCGCGGCACCCCGCTACACCCCAGACCCCGGTCGGCCTGATGGTGCCGGTCATCCGCCACGCTGAGGCGCGCGACATCTATGACATCGCGTCGGAAGTGCGCCGCATCAGCAGTGCCGCGCGGGAGGGCAGGGCGACCCGCGAGGAACTGTCCGGATCTACGATTACAATCACATCGCTGGGCCCGCTGGGCGGCATCACGACGACGCAGATCATCAACCATCCGAAACCCTGAGGGTTCTTGGACCGATACCGCTGACCGGCCGTGCCGATCAGGCACCCAGCTTTGGTTGTTTCGACATTCTAGAGAGCTGTCTAAGTCGCACCGGCTTATGAGCCGGATGTGTGGCGTTCTGGCGGCTGACTATTTCCCCCGCTAATATTGATTATACTATTCATAAACTAGAATTGTGTGCGTTGGGGGCGTAGCTATGCACTGAGGTGTCGGGGATATCGGCGAAGGCGCGATGTCACACTGACGCACTGAGGATTGGTGTCCCGGCCACGGGTGCACGCAAAATGCGGAAGCGCGACATCGATACGCGCCCGCATCGGAGGGGGAGACTGAAGGTGCATTATCTCACGAAATCTGTTTATTGTTCCGTATCCGCAATGGGGTTGCTTGCCGCGTGCGGGGCGCATGCTCAGTCGTCGAGTCCGTCGACCGACACGCCCACGACGAATGCGGCGGCGGACGGCAGTGAAAGTACGGTTGGTGACATCATCGTGACCGCCAACAAGCGCGAAGAAAACATCAACAAGGTTGGTCTGTCTATCACGGCCTTATCGGGGGAGGCGCTCGCCGAGCGCAAGATCACGTCTCTGCAGGACATCGCATCGGCGGTTCCTGGCCTGTCTTATGCGGCGAGCACGGCGAACACGCCGGTGTTCACCCTGCGCGGAATCGGCTTCAACGAGAGCTCGCTGGGTGTCTATCCGGCGGTCAGCGTCTATGTCGATCAGGCGCCGCTGCCGTTTCCGGTGCTAGCCAGCCATTCGGCTTACGACCTTGAGCGGATCGAGGTTCTGAAAGGACCGCAAGGCACGCTTTTCGGTCAGAACTCGACCGGTGGCGCGATCAACTATATCGCAGCGAAGCCAACCGACACGTTTACCGCCGGCGGGGATGTCAGCTATGGCCGGTTCAACACCATTGAAGGTAATGCGCATATCAGCGGCCCGATCACGGATACGCTGGGTTTTCGCGTTGCGGTCACCGGTCTGAACTCCGACGACTGGCAGAAGAGCTACACGCGCGACGACACCAACGGCCATCAGTCTTATATGGCAGGACGGCTGCTGCTGGAATGGAAGCCGACTGACGCCACCAAGCTGTCGCTCAGCCTGAACGGCTGGATCGACAAGTCGCAGCCCCAGGCGCAACAGCTCGTGGCGGTTGCGGTGGTAAATCCGCCCTTCAGTAATCCTGCTTATCTCAGCTATCCCTTTCCTCCCCGGAACGCCCGAGCGGCAGATTGGACCGACACGTTTCTCGATAATAAAACGGGTGTGATCGACCCGGCCACCGGAGCCACTGTGCCCGGCACCGCCCAGCTCACGAGCATAGATCCCAAGAGCAATCGTAAATTCTATCAACCTGCATTGCGGGCAGATACAGAGTTGAGCGATGACATCACGCTGACGTCACTGACGTCCTATGCTCATTTCACGCAGCACCAGCGCACGGATGGCGATGGCGTCGCATTGGCCGGGTTCGATCTTGAGCGCGGTGATGGATATATCCACTCGCTCAATCAGGAGCTGCGTCTCGCCAATGATCCCAAGAACCGCTTCCGCTGGGTAGTTGGTGGAAACTATGAGCGCAGTCGTACATTTGAGAATCAAATTGTGAATTTTTCACAATCATCGGGTCATAACCCTATGCTGTTCAATTTCAATGGCGCAGGCGTCACTAACAAACAGCGTATCGAAAATTATGCGATATTCGGCAATATTGATTTCAGTATATCTAAAAATCTGACTGCAAAAGGTGGAATTCGCTATACAGACTCCAAAAATGTCGCCGACATTTGTAGTTATGCTCCGCTAAACACAAACATTGATAAGCTATTTAATCTTCTGGGCACCCTATATGGGACAGTACCCTTTGCCCCTATCCATGAAGGCGACTGCTACGCTTTGAATCAGAACCTCGTTCCGGGGCAGCCATTCAAGTCGACGTTACATCAGGACAACGTATCCTGGCGTGTTGAGTTGGACTATCAAGCAAACAGCTCGACGCTGATGTACGCCAATATTTCACGTGGATACAAAGCCGGAAGCTTCCCCACGCTTGCGGCTTCAGCCTATCGTTCTCTACGACCGGTAACGCAGGAATCCGTGACTGCGTACGAAGCTGGCATCAAGACGAGCCTTTGGGATCGGCGCGTACGTCTGAATGCCGCGACCTTCTACTATGATTACAGAGACAAGCAGATACGTGGCAAAATCATCGATTCGCCGAATGTGGTGGGCATCATCGACGCCCTCGTCAACATACCCAAGTCCAGAGTGATGGGCGCAGAGGCCGATGTTTCTGTCCGCTTGATCGACGGCCTCAGGCTATCCGGCAACGTGACATATCTCGATACTAAGATCCAACGATTTGAGGGGTATAGTTTCACCGGCCAACTCATGAACTTTGCGGGGAGCCCGCTTCCCTTGACGTCTAAATGGTCCGGGGTTGTGAACGTCGACTATCGCCACCCTCTCCTGTCAGGGGGCACGCCTTTCTTCGGTGTAACAGTAAATGCTCGATCATCATCCGATGCCAGCCCCGGAGGCCGGACGACGACTTATGCTCCGGGGACGAGTGTTCGCTTGGCGCCTGGCGTGACGTATCCGTATACGATTCGCGGCTACGCTACTGTCGATGCCCGATTGGGCTACGAAGCGGAAGGCGGCGCATGGAGGGTCATGCTCTGGGGCAAGAATATACTCAACAAATATTACTGGACTTCCGTCAATCAGGCCTACGATTCTTCGAGCCGCATGGCTGGTATGCCAGCGACATACGGCATCACTTTCGGTTTCGGATTTCGATGAACCCTGATCTGTCCGGCCACGCACGATGGCTGAGCACACGAAAGGATATGTTCCATGAAATCCGAATGTGCGAGCGGAAGCAACGCCGTTTTGGTGCGGACCATGATGGAGGCCTTTGTTCCTTCAATGAGTCCAAGTTGGTACGAAAATCTTGACGATCACGCCGCTCTCGAGTTTCCATACGGACTGTTGATCGTAATACTTTGTGCTTGGATCGGATCCGTGTCGGCATTGAGTAGGCAGGAGGGCATTTCTTCAGATGATATTAGATATTACTATTATCAGGTTTGATAATGACCTCCCCGGAACTTAGAATGATCGCCAGAATCTAAGATTATAAAATCTCATTGGAAGTTTTGGAGATATGTCGTGACACAGCATTCGGTGCAGGCAACCGCTTTTGATTCCATTCCATCAGCGGAAGAGTTGCTTGACCGCGCGAAGGCCCTCGGCCCTGTACTGCGGGAGCGCGCGCGACAGTGCGAAGAGCTGGGAAGGGTTCCAGCTGAAACGGTGCAGGATTTTCAGGATGCAGGATTCTACCGCATCCTTCAACCCAAGGCCTACGGTGGTTTTGAGCACTTCCCTCGGGTTTTTTATCGCGTTT
>NZ_BSEF01000030.1:0-23932 GCF_027925545.1 Sphingobium sp. BS19 | reverse complement strand
TCAAACGGAAGACCATCGAACATCGCCGCTTGCTCCACCGCAAGATCGCCGCTTAATATCAACCCCAGGACGAGGCCCGCACTCCGCTAATTTACGCCGCGAGTTGTGCCAAATGTTCTGACGACGGACATCGCACACGATATCCACTGGGCCGAGGCTTGGCTGAAGCAGCATAATGGCAGTCATATGCGATGCCAGCTAGCGATGACACTCATTGCATGTCACCGTGATATGGATATCGCCTGTTTACCTGCAGCCTACAATATGGCGAATGACATCCATCATTTTCGTGCGAGCGGTCTGACCGACGGCGATGTACGCGTGCTACACTATCTCCGCGAAATAGAATTGCATCGACAAACCTTTCTTCTGCCTGAGGCGATCGATACGTTTCTGTCACGGCCCATGGTCCTTTCAATCAATTCTCGATTACAGGACTTGGTTCGCGACTATCGAACTAGCCTATGAATATTACGGACTGGCTCCCATGAATTTGAACAGCGAATTTTTACCACAAGAAGCATTGGAATCGCTCGGCTTCGGGCGACTTGGCGTCGGCGTTCTCATTCATCCTAGCGTTATCTTGATCAATTGTGGCCAGATATCTCTTGGAGATTTTGTCAGAATAGATGCATTCACGATCCTGTCGGCCAGACAAACGATAACCCTTGGCCGAAATGTCCATATTGGTGCCCATTGTATCTTGACGGGTCAGGAGAGCATCGCATTAGCTGACTTCAGCGGGCTGTCTCATGGAGTTAAAATTTACGCATCTTCAGACGATTTCAGCGGTACCACGATGACAAATCCCACCGCGCCACAACGATATCGTAAAGTGGAAAGCCGGCCGGTTCACATCGGACGTCATGCTGTGGTGGGTAGTGGTACGGTCATCCTGCCGGGAAGTGAAATTGGGGAAGGTTGTGCGGTAGGGGCCATGTCATTGGTCAACTCCTCAATTGATGCGTGGGATATCTATGCTGGCATCCCTGCGAAGAAGATTGGGGTGCGTAACCGGGCTCTACTTGAACTGGAAGCACAATGGCTGAGTGATGACTAGAAGCGTAAAGCCGATGTCTGCGAAGCGTCGCGATGGCGAAGAAGATGGAAGCACATTAGCCGGGCCACTCGCTTTGGCGTTCTGAACGTCTTCTATCTCCAGCCTGATCTCGCCTGATTGTATGGCTATCGATGAATGAGCCCAGGCGACTGGTTTTCCGAGCCAAAAGGCGAGAGACGCGGTGACCCCCTACTCGTCTTTAACAGCGTAATCTCCCCCGTCGATGACGCACCAGATTGCAATTGAAACGGCACAGTGATGAAACGCTGATGCAGATAGTACAGGGGATTTTGATGAAAAAATTTTTTGGATTTCGCCGACGCCATGTGCGCCAGAGTCATTCGGTTCGCGACTATCAGGCACTTGTTCGGGCGAAGCTGAAACTACGACCTGATGATCGCACTTTGGCGCTCGCGCAGGCGATTGGGGCCGAGACCATGGAAAGCTTTCGGTCACAGGGTGACGGGCATGTGGCAGTGCTGCGCCACCATGGCTTGGCTGATGGTATGAGCATTTATGATCTTGGCTGCGGCTGCGGACGCACCGCGCAATCTCTGCACCGTCTGGGCTGGAATGGTCGCTATATCGGTGCAGATGTGGTGCCCGAACTCCTAGAGGAGTTGTCTACGCGCTGCCCCGGATATGAGACCAAACTAAATTTTGCGCCCACGATCATCGCACCGGATGCAACATTGGATATGGTATTTCACTGGTCCGTTTTTACCCATCTTTATTCCGGTGAATCCTATCTTTACACGCTCGACGCGTTTCGTGCGTTAAAGCCAGGTGGCAAAATGGTGTTTTCCTTCCTAGAGTTGGAAGAACCAGCCCATGACAGAGTGTGGGAGGATAATCTCAATCATTTGCGCACAGGAATTGCTGCCGAACATCTTGACACCTTTCTGCATCGTGATTGGATATGCCGCTTCGCCAGAGACGCAGGTTTTACAAATCCAGAGTTCACTGATGGGTTTGATACAACGAATCACCCCGCCTTTTGGCAAAGCCTTGCCGTGCTGAGCAAACCATATGCCTAATAAGCTAACATCTGCGTCTAGGCGGGCAAGTCGTACTCACAGTCCCTTGTGACGAACGCTTAGAAACGACTTAGCATTTTGAGAATGTGCATAATTTTAAACTTTTGGACTGCGATGGTGAGCCGCTCATAGTTGGCCGAGCCGAGGATAGGCGATACCAGTTGCATGGCGATCATATATTTCATGGTGGACCAGGAACGACCGTAGAAATACGAATTTTTTCAAGGCAGACTTGGCAGAATATGGTATTTTTCCGCGGCATCACGATACAGGCTATGTTCTAACGTTCGGCTAATAACCCGCGTAGATAGCGACCATAATCGGACTTTCCGAGCTTGTGAATTGCTCTTTCCAGCTGTGGACCATCAATAAAGCCCTGGCGAAAAGCGATTTCCTCTGGACTGGCAATCTTGAAACCCTGCCGTTTCTCAAGAACCCGCACGAACTCTGCAGCATCTAGCAAACTGTCGGGCGTGCCGGTATCAAGCCAGGCATAGCCACGGCCCATGATCTCGACATGCAGGTCACCGCGTTCCAGATAGACACGGTTGACATCGGTAATCTCCAGTTCGCCGCGCGGCGAGGGCTTCATGTTGGCAGCGATGTCGACCACTTGCTCGTCATAGAAGTAAAGGCCTGTGACCGCCCAGTTTGACTTGGGGCTTTCCGGCTTTTCTTCGATGGTGACCGCCTTCATGGCAGCGTCGAAGCTGACGACGCCATAGCGCTCGGGGTCATTGACATGATAAGCAAAGACGCTGGCTCCCTCGCTGCGCGACGACGCATTGGCGAGAATTTCGGGCAAGCCATGCCCATGATAGATATTGTCGCCAAGGATTAGCGCGGACTGCTGCCCCGCAACGAAATCGGCACCGATGATATAGGCCTGCGCCAGACCGTCGGGGCTGGGCTGCGCGGCATATTCCAAGGTCATACCCCATGCCGAACCGTCGCCCAGCAGAGCCTGAAAAGCGGGCAGATCGCGCGGGGTGGAGATGATGAGCACCTCACGGATCCCCGCCAGCATCAAAGTGGTCAGCGGATAGTAGATCATCGGTTTGTCATAAACCGGCATGAGCTGTTTCGAGGTCGACAGCGTCATGGGATAAAGGCGCGTGCCGCTGCCGCCCGCCAGAATGATGCCCCTCATTGATAATTCCTTTGAGATCGTTCAGTTTGCAGCAGTGATCAGCCGCGCGATCACGAGGTCGAGCGACCCATGCCAGTTCTGCAGAGCAACGCCATGAACCCGCGCGATCAGGCCGCAATCGAGCCGCGAATTAGCGGGCCGGGTGGCTGGTGTGGGATAATCAGCCGTGCCGATCCGTCGCACCGAAGCCCAAGGACCGCCTCGCTTAGCCGATGCGGCAAAGATGGCTTCGGCGAAGTCCGCCCAGTTTGCTTCACCCTGCGCCGTCATGTGGAAAACACCGCGCAAAGCCGGGTTACTATCACATACCAGATTGGAAGCTATCGAGAGGATTCCATCAGCTATGTCCAAAGCACAGGTCGGATTGCCGACCTGATCGGCGACCACCGACACTTCGTCCCGGTCGGCGGCAAGGCGCAACATAGTTTTGACGAAGTTGGCACCGAACGGGCTGTAAACCCAGGCCACGCGCACGATCGCGCTATTGTTGCCATGAGTGGCCAGCACGGCCTGTTCGCCCGCCAGCTTGGATGCGCCATAGACCCCGGTCGGACCGGTGGGATCGCTTTCGCCATAGGGTCGGCCCGCCAAGCCATCGAACACATAGTCGGTGGAGACATGGACCAGTGGCACGTCCAGCGCGCTAGCCGCCTGCGCCACGGCTCCCGCGCCCGCGCCGTTGACCGCATACGCGAGTTCGCTCTCCGTTTCAGCCTTGTCGACGGCGGTATAAGCCGCTGCCGAAACGATCGCGTCAGGAGCGGCAGCTTCCAGCGCACGGACGACAGAAGCCGGATCGGCGAGATCCAGTTCAGGGCGACCGATGGCGATCACCACATGCCCAGCGGCGTTGCCCCGCTCAACCAGGCTGGTGACAACCTGTCCGGCCTGACCCGTAACAGCGATCCTCATATCTTTACGGCCTCGGCCAGCCCCAGCCTCTGCCCGTCATACTGGTCGCGTAGCGGCTGCCACCACCATTTATTTTCCAGATACCACCGCACGGTCTTTTCGATGCCGCTGTCGAAATTTTCCTGTGCGCGCCAACCCAGTTCTGTTTCCAAGCGCCTCGCATCGATGGCGTAGCGCGCATCGTGACCAGGGCGGTCGGTGACGTATTCGATCAGTTCCGCGCGCGGTTTGTCAGCAGGGACTAATGCGTCGAGCACGGCGCAGATACGCAGCACGACATCGATATTCTTGCGCTCGTTGCGGCCGCCAACATTATAGGTTTCGCCGGGCACGCCGCGCTCGATGATGATGTCGAGCGCGCGGGCATGATCATCGACATAAAGCCAATCGCGCACATTCTCACCTTTGCCATAGACCGGCAGAGGACGGCCTTCGAGCGCGTTAAGAATGGTAAGAGGGATCAACTTCTCAGGGAAGTGGTACGGCCCGTAATTGTTTGAGCAGTTCGACACGACCACGGGCAGGCCATAAGTGCGCTGCCACGCCTTAGCGAGATGATCGGACGCAGCCTTCGAAGCTGAATAGGGTGAACTGGGATCGTAAGGAGTCGTTTCCTCGAACAGGCCTTCATCACCCAGCGAGCCATAGACTTCATCAGTCGAGACATGGAGGAAGCGAAAGGCGGACTTGGCGTCCGTTTCGAGACCGTTCCAATAAGCGCGGGCAGCTTCCAGCAGAGTGAAGCTGCCGACAACATTGGTCTGAATGAAATCCGCCGCGCCTGTGATCGAACGATCGACGTGGCTTTCGGCGGCCAAGTGCATGATCCGATCGGGCTGAAAGTCGGTGATCGCTACATCCATCGCCGCGCGATCGCAGATATTGGCGTGCAGGAAGCGATGATTATTGCGGCCTTCAACTTCCTTAAGTGAGGCCTCGCACCCGGCATAGGTCAGCGCATCAATGGTCAGGACATCATAACCCTTGTCCAATACCAGATAGCGAACCAAGGCTGAGCCGATAAAGCCGGCCCCGCCGGTGACGATTACGCGCATGATTTCAGGCGCTCCAACTGAAATAGGCGGGAAGGTCTGCAAGCAGCGGCTGTTTGCGATCCTTGGGCGAGAGCGTCTCAGGGTCGGCGACGTCAGGCCATGTTATACCAATCGCCGGATCATCCCAAGACAGACCCTTATCGCATTCGGCATTATAATAGCCGCCAGTCACCTTGTAGGAAATGACGGTATTAGGTTCGAATGTGCAGAAGCCATGGGCAAAGCCGGGCGGCACCCACAATTGCTTGCCATTGTCAGGTGTCAGCTTCTCGCCAATCCACTGCCCATAGGTGGGTGATCCATTCCGTATATCCACGGCCACGTCAAACAGCGCGCCAGCAGTACAACGCACCAACTTGCCCTGAGCATGGGGCTGAATCTGGAAATGCAAGCCGCGGATGGTGCCAGCCCGGGCGCTCATCGACTCATTGTCCTGAACGAAGCTGTATTCCCCTATGCTCTTGGCGAACAGATCGGCACGGAAGAGCTCGGCAAAATAGCCGCGCTCATCGCCGATATGGCGAGGCTTCAGGAGGACGACGCCTGCAATGTCAAAAGTCTGGATTTCCATAATACCCCGTAAGATAATCCCACGCTCTGTATCAGTTATTGCTGTTCTGAACCGTCTGCACTGCGCTGGTGACCGTAAGGATTGGTGAGAAGAGCTGGCTAATCAGCTGGATCAGTTTGCTAGGCTGGTTTGCCGCAGCGTTGCCGAAATATAGCACATCCTTGTCCTGCATCGCGAAACGCTGGGCGACAAAGTAAGAACCAGCCTTCATCATATTCAAATGATAGACGATCGGCACCTCATTACCCTGTTCGTCGCGTACATAGCGGAACACGAAGATCGCTGCGGGATTGCCCACGCCCGGATTGACACCGCCTGAGGTAGCAACCGCTTCGGCCAGCGACACAACTGACCGGCTGAAGGGCACCTGCTCCACCCGGCCTGACGCGCCCAGCACTGAATAAGTGCGGGGATTATTAATCAGGATCATCCGGTCGCCGGGATAGGCCCGGACGTCCAGTGCTGGATTATCGACCAGGTCGTTCATGCGAACATCGACATTCTTGCCACCGCGGGTCACCCGTAGCGTCAAATCCTTTGCGTTCCCCCGATAGCCACCTGCAAGGGCGACGACATCAGACAGTGTTTCCCGGTTCGTTTGCAAGACCAAGCGGCCCGGCCTTCCTACCTCGCCTCCGACAATGATCGAATTGGTGATGGCTTGGCTCAGGGCGATGCGTACCTGGGGGTTTTGGGAAAGACCCTCCAGCGAATTGCGCACCATCGCTTCCACCTGGCCAACCGTCAATCCCGCCACATGGAGCGTTTTAGCATAGGGAATGGAGATGTCGCCCAGATCGTCCACCCGGGTCGGCGGCAGTTTCTGCACCTGAACGCCAGGGGTGGTCATCTGGCCGACCCCGTTGCTTGCTCCTGCAAACAAGGTAACACCCGCTTCATAAATGTTGATGTCGAGCACGTCGCCCGGTCCCACCATGTCAGTCGGCGGCGGCGCAACATCCGACAACAGCGATGCAGGGGTGGCGTTTAGCTCGTCGTTCGGCACATCGGCAATTGTGTTGATCTGAACAAGCTGGATAGGCGATCCGTCCTTCGGCGCCGTCAGCGACTTCTCGATCTGCCCCCCTGTAGGACCGCTGGAAGGGAGGGTTGCGCACCCCGCCAATCCTGCGAGCAGGGCCAAATATACGGAATTCTTGACTTGCATTATATATGATCTCGAAAGGCTGGCGGCTACAACGGCCGCACGCTTAGCACTGGCATTGAAAAATGAACAATAGTTCCTTGCACGATTTCAAGGGCCTTTGTAGCTTGACCTTGCGCCTCGTCCTGTGTTGGCGTAGCGCAAGGCAGCTCTGACCCCCCCCCTAGGCGCTGCAAAGATATTTATGAACGTTAATCAGTCCTTTCCCATCGACGCTGGAACGCCTGTCCATCGGTCCAAGATTTCGGAATGGTTGAGAAAGCGGCGCTGGTTCATCCTTCTCGTCGTTGTGCCAACGGTATTGGCAGTTGTCTATTATGGCCTAATGGCCTCGGACATCTACGTTTCTGAGTCCCGATTTGTTATCAAAAGCCCGGACCAGAAACGATCGCAGATGTCGACGCTCGCCAATCTTATCCAAACTACTGGTTTATCTGGTGGCCAAGAGCAGACCAACGAGGTGCTAACTTATGTCCGGTCTCGCGATGCATTGAAAGCTCTGGACAAAAACCCCAGTGTGCGCTCTCTATTTTCATCACCTAACGCGGACATTCTTTCGCGTTTTCCGCAACCCTTCTCGAGCGACAGCTTCGAACACCTATATAAATACTACACCAAGATGATTGACGTTCGTCTCGATCATGAGACTGGCACTGCGATTATAACAACTGAAGCATTTACTGCTCGTGATGCATACGAAATTAACCGGCGATTGCTCGAACTAAGCGAAGCGTTGGTTAACCGCCTAAACGATCGGGCTCAAGCCAAAGGGATTGCCGAGGCGCAAAAGCAGGTGGACGTTGCAGCTACGCGCGCTAAGTTTGCACAGGTCGCACTTACTCAGTATCGGAACGCGCAGGAATTAATCGATCCTGCAAAACAGGCGCTGGGCGTTCTCGAAATTGCGAACAAACTGACCTCGGAGCGGGCAGCACTTCAAGCGCAGTTCGACTTAACGCGCCGGACGGCACCTCAAAATCCATCCCTCCCTGCTTTGAAAAACCGGATTGACGCCATCTCTGCGCAAATCGGGACGCAAGATAGGCGTGTAGTCGGGACAGATCAGGGTATCGCATCCAAAATGGGAAGTTATGAAGCACTTGTCGTTGAACAGCATTTCGCTACAGAGAACCTGAATGTGGCGAACGCTGCTCTCGTCCAAGCACGTGCAGAATCACAGCGTCAGAAGTTCTACCTCGAACGCGTCGTTGATCCTAATTTGCCGGATATGCCGCTATTGCCGAAGCGGCTCCTAAACATCATTGTCTTTGCAGCTGCTGCCGCCTGCCTTTACGCTATCGCCTGGATGTTTACCATTGGCATTCTGGAACATGCGCCGGAAGATTGAGGATGTCCAACATCGATTTACATAAATTGCGCCGGGGATGGGCAGTTCAGATTCGTGTCGTTCACGCTTTGATGATTCGTGAACTATCCACCCGCTTCGGGCGGCAGAACATAGGGTTCCTCTGGATCATGGTTGAGCCGCTGCTTTTTGCGGGCATGGTTGCTCTTATATGGCGTTTATCTAAAGGCCCTGAAGAGCATGGTGTAAGCATAATCGCCTTTGTCGTGACCGGCTATATTCCAATTACTCTATTCCGCCATGGCATTTCGCGGAGCGTCGCAGTTTTTACAGCCAACGGCGCCTTGCTTTACCATCGGCAAATAAAGTTGGTCGACTTTATACTAGTTCGCTTTGTCATAGAAGTGCTTGGCGGCATGATGGCATATGTTTTCATCGGCGCCATACTGATCTTGTTTGATGAATTCCCAGTCCCGTCGAACATCGGCCTGCTGATTGGTGGCTGGATGATTTACGCTCTATTTTCATTCTCGCTCTGCTTGATCATTGCGCCACTTTCTGAAATGTCGGAAGTGGTTGAAAAGTTTGTTCCTGTGCTGACTTACATCATGATCCCATTCTCGGGATTGTTCTTTATGGTTTCTTGGCTAACGCCGGAAGTGCGAGATTACATTCTAATGTCACCTTTCGTGAACGCTATGGAGATGATGCGAGAAGGAATTTGGGGGAATAAGCTGACTGCGCATTACAATGCTTGGTACCCGATCGCCTGTTCAATGGTAGCAATTTTAATAGGCCTTCCTTTGTGCCGCCATGTTCGCCGAACCTTGGCCGTCGAATGATTATTTGTCGCGACATATGCAAGTCCTACACTCATGGCCAAAGCCGAAAACAGGTATTAAATAATGTGAATCTCACCATCCAACCGGGTGAGCGCGTTGCATTGCTGGGCCGTAACGGTGCCGGTAAGAGTACCCTCATCAAGCTAATTGGTGGCGTTGAAATGCCGACGTCTGGTAAAATCATCCGGCAAATGTCGCTTTCGTGGCCTCTCGGCTTTGGCGGCGGATTTCAGGGCAGCATGACAGGTTATGACAATGCGCGATTCATCGCTCGCATCTACCAGCGTGATTACAGTTCGGTCCGTGCTTTTGTCGAAGACTTCACAGAATTAGGTCGCCAGCTAAAAATGCCAGTGAAGACCTATTCTTCTGGAATGCGCGCACGTCTCGCATTTGCCCTGTCCCTTGCGATTGAGTTCGACTGTTATATGATTGACGAAATCATACTTGTGGGAGATCAAAATTTTCATCGAAAGTGCCAGCATGAGTTGTTCGAGAAGCGCAGCGATCGCGCTATGATATTGGCCTCGCACAGTACAGAAATTATACGTGAATTCTGCGACCGGGCAGTTATCATCCACAAAGGCGAAGCAACGGAATATGACGACGTGAGCTTGGCAGTGGAGACCTATAGCAGGTTGTGATGCTGCAGAGCAAAGCAATGGCTGCGTGACCTCAGCTTTGGCTCCGATTAGGTTAGCGCAACTTGGGGCGATCTTAGCCATTCATCTTTAAGACGTCCGAGATGATCCTCGCTTTCGTTGATCATATTAACATATTCGGTGTTCTCAAAACCCCACAGCGTCGAATGCACCTCTTCCCGGTGTCCCGCAATGTATGGATGCGCAACCACAATCTTTAGATTCGATTGCTCCAAATAGCGATCAACAGCGTTGGACTCCACATGCGCGTTGAGGGGCGACCACTCTGCGATCAGTTGCATTGCTCTACGGCTATAGATATTGAATACCATGCTCGTCATTTTGTCGATCGTTACGAAATCAATACCCCGAAATCGTTCTACTCGGCTGACCTTAGCCTCATCGTGAAGTGAAGCAATAACGCCCGAAAATATGTCCCAATCACCATTCAAGCCTTCAAGATATTGCGTAACAATTTCAAGATTTTCCTCGAAATGCTCGTCTAAAAGGACATCATCTTCGACAACAATCAACTTTTCTTTGTCTCTTTGCAAAGCCCCAGCACAGAGAACTTTGTAACTCATGCCACAACCCAGCCACCCGGGGGATTTTCGCATGCCGTCGAAGATCACGCAGTCTTTTATGTTTTCTGCTTCAAATATTCTTCGCCGGCGTACGGTCTCTGGCAAAGATAAACTTACCATACGCGCATTAAACACGTTTGGCAGCTGTAGCTCATCGGCCTTGTAAATGGGCAGAAAGTCTCGAGCCAACAGGAAGCGATCGAACATAAACTCGAAGTGACGTTGGGACAATGCAACGGATGCTGCCACTCCTTCAGCGTTCTGCCCGCCTGCCATTGCAAGAGCGACCGCCCTCTCCATATCTTCAACTGAACCCTCTTTGAAAAATGTCACGGCATCTTTCAGATGTGGATAGTCGCGCATGTCTCCCGTTGCTTCGGAAATAACCGGCGTCCCTAATGAAAGACATTCTTGAATTCTCGGCATTTCGAGCAATGCGTTCTGATAATAATGAATATTCAGGACAAACCTTGACTGCTTTATCAATTCATGAATATCATCTCCGAACAGATCATCGACAAGCAATAATTTGTATTTATTCTTTATTTTTTCAATAAACTCCCGACGCCTAATACTACTTTTGAAATCCCCATAAAAAAGTATATCATACTTTTTTTCTTGAACTTCTATTTGATTGTTGCACACATGAGCGCCGATCGGCAAATGAAATACGTGGGGATATGACACCCCCTTTTCTGCTAAAAATTCTATGTTTTGTAGCGAATAATCTAGAACAGCAGCAGAGTTTTCCAGAGTGCTTAGGTAGGTCGATGTAAACCAGCGGGAGCTTACTGACTGCTCAAGTTGAAAACAAATTCGCTTTTCGCCGGGCGGGAGGCGATCAAATATTTGGGGGCAGAGCACAAAATAGAAGTCATGAGAGAAGATACTTGGCGCCTCTGTCGTGACATCTACCATCCAACCATGACGTTGTAGATTGGATGCAATCATGTTGGCCAAAAACAGGGTATGTGGCGACGTCATTACGCACCAATTGAGCGGCGACCATGCCAACGAGGACAAGGCCTTGGAACTCGCTTTGCGATTGAGTGTGCGTCCGATCCAGAGGTAGTGCTCCTCCGGTCTAAGGCCTGTCATAGCGACGTCAGGATACTCCTGAAGATACCAATCTGCATCGAAGTTACCGCTCGCTAGGAGCAACTTGATATCTTCTTCTGATATTCTGGCCATGCTGCAATTTCTCACTTGTTCGGAAAGCGACTACGGCCTTCATCCATACCATGTAACAAATAGTGCTGGAGCGGGTCCATTCCGGCGGCGGCAACGTCCGGATATCTGTTCAGATAAGACTCAGAGTCAAACAGGTCGGCCTTCGCTAAACGCGTGCTTACCTTCTTCTGTTTCCATTTTTTTGGTAGAAAACGCCACCATGCAGGGTGGTTGCTCAAATGCTTTATGATGCCAAGAGACCATAGCAGATCAGTTCTCAGATCATCCACACAATCCTCTTTTTCGATCAATATTCTTGTCAATTGGGCAATCTCTGCATGCCTACCGCTCAGTCTCGCTTTAAGCTCTGAAGCATTAGTACTGATGTCACGCATTTCGGCTTGCACGTGAGCGTACGCTGCTGAAACAGCTGCAAGAGACTCTTTCGATGTATTGAGTTCATTGCCGTAGGTTTCCAGTTGAAACTTCAGCACTTTGTTCTCGTTTTCTTTTGAAACGACAGAGCGATATACTCGATCTCTATCGTTCGTGGCATCTTCAGCGACTTTTTCAGCAAACCTACGATCAGCCGCCAACTTGAACACCCACTTTTCCGAATCAGCAAGCCTGTCCTGCAGTAAACCGACATCCTCAGTGATAGTTTTTTGCAAAGCCAGTTCTGCCAGCGTTTGCGCTATTTCCTCTTCACGTTGACGGAGTATGTTCTGCGTAAGGGCGAATTGCTCTTCCAAACGATCCTTCTCGACTTTCGCTTGATGCATTGCTTCTTGATGGGCTCTGCTCTCCGCCTCATGCGCATACAGCGCGTGGTCTTTCGCGCCGATTTCGCTCTTAAGGCTCTCGTTCTCGGCTTTAATCTTGTCGTGTTCCACCGAGAGCTGAGAAAACTCATCTTGCCGAGATTGGATTAGATCGACCTGCGCTGTAAGGTCACGACTGAGTTCTTCTACTTCGGCCCGAAGTGCGCCTAACTGTCGGCTACCTTCGCCTGCTTCGCCCGATCGCGATCCGGGCAAAATGAGAGAGGCGAACTGGCGGGATGCCGTGTTGAATTCGGCGCGGATATTATCTAATTTTTTAAAATCCTGATGGTCCTCCCCATGGTCGCTCCACCCGTTCAACAATGCGTAGGTTCGCTGAAGCCATTGCGAGACCCCATCCTCCCCCCAAATATCGCTGCGCTTGGCAAACTGATGGCGCATATCTTCGCGCAACGATTTATCGACATCTAGTTCGATTAACGCAGACCGACGAGGTAAGGCAATATTGAGACCGCTTTCGACGCTTTGGATGAGCGGACGCCAGTCGCGCAATAACTGTTCATAGGTACAAAAAATACGTGAATGTCCCCTGCTGTCATGCTCCGCATCGAGAACTCGGCGCAACCAAAGTAACCTGCCGTAACCCGCTTCCATCATGTCACGCATTTCTAGAGACGCGGCAACTTCATCGGGATGACGAATGGGAACTATAAGTTTGGTTTCGATATTCTCAGCTTCGAGCACGTCAAGCCAGAAGGGAAGCATTTGAGGAACACGTGGATCCTTGAACACAAACAGCGGATGATCCATAAATTCGGCATTGAGAAGATCGCGAGCCTGAGCTTTAAAAGATTCGTAGGCTACTGAATCATACCATTTTGGATTGAGCTGTTGCCAGTCATCCCAGCGGCAACCAGCCGATGCGAGTAACTTGTCATTGAAAAGTACAAGCGATCGAGGTTCCCAGTGTCCAGCTTCATTACCACTGCCAGCACCCACCAAATCGACTGGCAACCCGCAACCTAGCAAATTTAATACTCGCGTTAATGCACTTGTACCGGAACGATGCATGCCGGCGATCAGTAAACAGGTCCGACGCTCAACTGGCGACCGTCCTTTTTCTACGAAGTTTTCCCCAGCAGTGGCCATTATATCACTCATACTTTAGTTTTCTCGAAATTCAGCAGACATTTGTGTCTTGCTTCGTGTCTCGCACAAGCACTTTTTGAGGAAACCAGCCCCCGACCCCCGCCGTCAGAAATATACGACTAGCTGACACATCTTAATTAGCAAATCGGGCTGCCAGGTCAGGATGGCTCGTGCGATAACGCTAAGGCCATTATCACCTCTTGTACGTCCTAAGTGATGCCCATGACGCGCCCCCGTATCGCGATGTCGAGTAGGGTGTCAACTAAGGAAGCATCGACCGCTCATATTCGGGCAATTGGCTGGATTTTTTGTTTGCCGTCAACTGCCTGCGGCAAGAGCGATAGCGCCGATAAACGTGTTGCAAGCAGAACTGATCCCGGCGCGCGCCAAGGCTTTTTGCCGTCGTGTTCCTGCGGCTTGCTGACCCATCAATAGCCTAGGGATCAAACTCAATAGCCTTTAGAAATCTGCGCCCGCACCTCCCACAGACCTCATCGAGCCGATACGCGATTCTCCGGTAAACTTGGTCTGAAGGCGCAGCGTTCTGAACATCTAAGGACCTTCCTTAAAAAGCAATCTCGACGTTCTGTAACATTGAGCGATGCGTCGGAGCAGATACGCAAGAGATGCCACTGATGCTCTACTTAGCGATCTCGCTGGGCGCCCCAGCGTGATCCATCCGCATGGGCGCCCGCCTTATCGCGCGGTATAGATTCCTCGCCAAGATATTCAGTCGCCAATCGGCAAGCACTTTTTCGCGATCGGGTGGATCATCGACTATGCCAACTGTCTTAGATCGACCAGTACCGTTACATCACGCTTTGTTTCTGCCACACCCAGAACCCGTGGCTTTGTAACCGGAACTAGACGCTGCCCCTGCACGACCATCAGCAATCTATCAGCACTAGTGTTTCGGCTTAGCCACTCAATCAATCGTTCTCCAACATCGTAGCCGGAGCCAAGCAGGCGCACCGCTGAATGCGACCAAGTCGTTAGGTTTTTGGACCTCATGGCGGCCCTACACCTCTAGGTTTTCAGCGAAAGTGGCATGCACGTAGCGGCCGTTGACACAGTGTAGCCGCTTTACCTTGAGCCGGATCGTCACCTATCACCTCGTAGTGATCACGCCGACCGCTTCAGGACGACCTTGCGCGAGCAGGACACATTTTCGTTGGACCCTAGCCGCTGGCATACGGCACTGGCACATTTCGACGTTGATGCAGAATGCTCCAGCACCGAACCCTGGATTATCAATCCAGATTGCAGTCCATCATCTTGTCGTTAAGGGAGAGGACGACAATGCTTCAGAGGGACAATTAATGAAACGCTTCACTGGACAGGCTGTTTGGATTGCAGTCGCACTGGCGACTAGCAGTTGCGGCGGTGATGCAGCCTCGCCGCCCGTTGTTTCTCCACCGACACAGATACCTACCCCTACCCCTACCCCTACCCCTACCCCTACCCCTACCCCTGCGCGGTACAATCAAATCGGCTTTTTCAACCCGCTTGGAACGCCAGCAGAATTGCCTAGCCGAATGACGTTTGGAATGATCAATGCATACAGTGTAGAGCAAGTGGAAGAGAGCTTAACTGCAGCTCGAGGTACCACATACAAAGTGAAAATTGATTTTTCGGACCTTATTTTATTGCGGAGAAATCCTGCTTCGGTGAGCACTAAATATAGCGATTCAAGTGGATCAAATTATTCAAAGCACTTTGCTCCCTTGCCCACGCAGAAATTAGCGAGTTTTCCAGAGGACACTGTCCTTTCCGAAAAAATCCGTCCATTCATTCTCATGATGAAAAGTCATGAAGCTAACCTTGGCGCAATCTTCCTTGCGGATGAGCCTTATCTAAATGGTATCTCAAAAAGCGAAATGGAGCGCGCTGGCTCTGTAGTTCGCCGCGAACTTGATAATGCTGGGCTTTCTCGCGTTAAGTTAGGCGTTATCTTTGCAAGTGGCATGTTTGATCAGGACTTTGCACGCCACTTAGATCGTGCTGCAGGTGATTATGCGCGAAGAACAGATGCCTATTACGAACGGGGAATGGCAATCAAAGCTGGAACAATAACGGACGTTAATTTCGATCTAAACGGCTTCGATCAATGGGTTTCAAATGTTAGCCGGTCCCGTCTCACGACCTACGACGCTGCTGGCAATATGTACACAGGCGGCGGTATCCCGTTGGGTTACGAAATTGTTGCCTTTGACTATTACCTCTCGACAATCTTGTTAGATGATCTTCACGTAAATAGTCTTTCTTTCCTCGCATCCAAATTTCCAAATGGCCCATGTGGTCAGTACGTTACGACGGGAATGGGCTCAATTCGCGGATCTCTTTCTTATTTCCAAGATGGGTCGATCAAGGAGGGTGAGGCACCTCAAAACTCCGATCGGAGTATTCTTAATGGAGTGTATCAGTGTCGTATGACAGCTACATTTGAGCTCCTGAAGAAAGTGGTTTCTACAACAGCCGCAAGGATTATGGTTATTTCAGAGTCTAGTGCCAACGGCGTTTTTGAGTATTATGCAAACGGTACGCCAAAATCAGCACAGCCCAAGTTGTTGATAGAGGCCCGAGTCTATGACGAAGTTGAGCGAGCCTTAAATTTCTATACAGATCATAGGCAGGATATTCCATGCGGTTTGATGTTTTTCATTTTTAATGATGCTTATGATTATTCCATAAACCTACAAATATACGGGGCATCATCCTTTCCCTCTGTCATGAACAAACTTTATGATTTTTCAGCAATGCAAGGAACATCGGCCCAAAACCAATGCGACTAGATCGGTTTTCGATCCATTTGAATAAAAAGATAAAATCCGCACGATGTGAAGCAGCTAGCGCATGCGCGGTGACCTGACCCCCAGCTTTCCGCCAGCTGGGATTAGAGCCTGGCGGTTGTTTTGCGCATCTGCGCGGTTAAAGCAATGGGATGCGTAGCGGAGCCCGTAGGGCGTAGCGAAGCAGGCCATTGCTTATTCAATTTGGCGGCGAATGCCGCTAGGCTGCGTATCCCAGGGATGAATGCGGTCTCTCACGATTGCAATCCTCGACCCAGGCAGTGATCTCGGCCCGGGCATGGGCAAGGCTCATGAACAGCGTCTCATTGAGAAGCTCATCGCGCATGCGGCCGTTGAAGCTCTCGACTCAGCCGTTTTGCATCGGCTTGCCCGGAGCGACGTAATGCCAATCCACGCCGATCTCACCGCACCATCGCAAGACGGCATTGCTGGTGAGCTCGGTGCCTAGCACATTGGGAAGTGCTATTTTTGGGGGCCGCTATGGCCCTGATGAAGGCAAGGCCGCGTACCTCCCGGTAAAGTTGGGTGGCATCCCGCCTGAAGCTCTGCTGTATCTGCAGGGCCAAGGATCGCATGCCCTTCCTCATATCGGTATGCCCGGTCGCGATCCATATCCGGACGCCGAAGGGAACTGGGATCACGACTTGATTGACCGCAGCACTATCGACACAAGACTGGTCGAACCACGACGCCGCGGACGCCCACCCAAAAATGGAGGTACTGAACAAAACACCTAAAACCCGAACCGCAAAGTGGGGCATTTTACTCTGCCATCGACACTCCACGATGATCGGCGATCCGCTCACTGGCAATGGATCGGGCTGCACCTGCACCTCTGCAAAGCTCTGCGCTGCCTGCCTCATCTGCCGCCGCCATCTGTAGATCTGGTTCGGCCGGAGATCAGCACGACGGGCAATGTCAGCCACGTTCGCGCCGTGTACCGAAACTGCCGCGATTAGTTCACGCTTCTGCTGATCGGTCCATACCCGCCGCCGTTCCGGCCCCGAAATTCCCGTGATCTGGCTCATCGCACCGTCCTCAGTATCGGTGCAAACACCGGCGCTTGCACCAGTGCCATGTCAAAATATCAGCCGATCACCGCAAGGCGGCCCTTACCGGAGCGATACGCAGCTTCTCGCGCAGATCGGCATCATCGTCCCGTGTGGAACGGTAGCTCACGATCTAGCGATCGACATCGATGACACGGCATGCCCGCCGTTCGCTCATCCCGTGGCACGCCTGGACATGAGCTACAGCTTCCCGCTTCGCGGGGGGCGTCAAAACTTTTTGCCAGAAGATCCTTCAACGCAGCCTGATCCAGCATGACGTCGGCCAGAAGCCGCTTGAGCTTGGCGTTCTCGCTCTCAAGCTCTCGTAGTCGCCGGGCCTCGGACACCTCAAGCCCGACATATTCGTCGCTTGCGACACACCGTGCCGCCGGGCGAGATCAGCGGTCTTCGCGCCCGCTTCTGCTTCCTTCCGCACCCCAATAATCTGCTCTTCTGAAAACCTTGCACGCTTCATCGTCTGTCCTTCCGTCAGGCCAAACTCCAATCGCTCGTAGAGGAATATCAGGGCGGCACATCAAACGCCCTCGCAAAGAAATGTGCAATATGGCAACGAAAAACGAAATATGTGGCGTCAATGCCGCCTTCAGTCGGCGGTTACGGTGCAACCCCGCAAATTCCAATATTTATGTTCTTATGGATGTTAACTCAACGCACATCGAGTAGCCGCCATACAGCCGGCTAGCCAAATATCCGTTTCAGCCGTCGAAGCCATAAGGGGCGCCTTGTAGCGTCATCGCCAGCAATGGCCAACCTTTGCACTTTCTCTCCCAGATACTGGTTCGGTCGCGGTTCGCCATCGCTGATGGCAACTACATTACGCAAATCGAGCTTACCTATCGCCTCGTCCGAGAACGCTGGTGTATAATAGATGCAATCGTCGAAAAAATAATGCGTCACCTGCGACCAGCGGGTCAGCCTAGGGTCGTTCTGGTGGCTACCGCCGTGCAACAGGTTGGCGCACCAGATCAGCGCTTCTCCCTTGCGTGCCGCCAGATGGTCGCCGAAGACATCGAGGACGAAGGCTTGCGGCGCGTGTTGGACAGCCTTGCCATCGCGATCGAGAACCAAGAGTCTCAAAAAAATGGTCAACCGCTCCTAGATTCATATTTACTAGGGACAGATGGAGTTGGCCTAGTCGGCCAACGCTCTAACGCCTGACGGCGAGGACGCTCTGACCCAACCCGATACGCCAAATCACTATGACGGCACCTAACCGAACCGTCGGACGCGCCGCTCCGCGTCGCGGTGCTCCCGAGGGGAGCATGCGGCTTCTGCAGCGCTCAAATGGCCACGTTCGTGCTTGGTTGAGCCGTTTTTTTCACCTTGAGCGCGGCCGTAGCGCCAGGTCTTCAAGCCAAAGAGCGCGCGATCTGGATCGAATGCCCTTTTCATCGGCGTTCCCCCTTCCCTTCCCCCGCGGCCATGTCGAACTGGTCGACCATCCCTTTGCCGCGCCACGACTGAGCCGCGGCGCCGAGATCCCCCGCGCGACATTCACGTCTGCCCCTTCGATCGGCTCTTCCTGAATCGATGGGAAAATGGGCGCTGGCCGCCTTCTACGATCAAGCAAATAACCGGCTGCGCCTACGGTTTCCGCTGCGCGGACCCTCCGTTTTTTCGCTTGATCGCGGCGACTGCACTCCCTTTCAATTCCCATCAGGAATGAGCCTGATCAATCGAAAGGACAGGACCATGCAGAACATCGCTGAATTTCGGATCATCGGCCGCGTCGGCAAGATCACGGAGCATGACAAGGTGACGAAGGTGAACGTCGCCGCCAACTACAACCGCCAGGACAATGGCGAGTGGGTGACGGATACCCACTGGAACGAGGTGACTCTGTTCGGCAAGCTGATCGAGCGCGCCGCGAAGGCTCAGAAGGGCGACTTGGTGCATATCACGGGCCGCGTCCGGCAGAACTCTTACGACACTGCCGAGGGCAAGCGCTACACGGTGGAACTGATCGCCGACGGCTTTGCGGTTCTCGCCAAGGGCTCGGAAGATCGCGACTAGGCGCGGTCGGGGCCGCCTACCGGCGGCCCCTCTCGCCGGCGTAGCTCCAGCTCGACCGCCTCGCGCATGAAGTCGGCTTGACTCTCGCCATCCCGAAGAACTGATTTGATGCGCCCCAGCGTGCCTTTTGGGAACCGCGCAAGCGTCTGATCCCCCATTGGAGGGCGACCGACAGAACGGATATTGCTAGACGTCATCCAATGCCCTAGTAATTACCGATACCGCATATTGACGGCATTAGCGGTATCGTATATTACAGGTTGCGCCTTTCATCAAGGCGACGGAGGCGAAGGCCATGTTGGGTAATCTACTGACGATCGGATTGTTCGTCCTGATCGCTTGGACCGTCCTCAGGGGCGGTGGCGGCAAGAGCCTGCGCATCTGGAGTGGCGACACTCCGGACGAGGAGGCGCGTCGCAACACGCGAACGGATTCGAACTATCGCGGTTACGACCACTGGAACAACAACTCCGATCGAGGCTGGTAGCGCGTGAAGACCATCGCCATCAACGTCGAGAAGGGCGGCGCCGGCAAGACGATGATCGCGTGCCATGTGGCATGGCATCTGGCCGATGCCGGCCATCGCGTGCTGTTTCTCGACCTTGATCGCCAGTGCAACGCGACCGATGCACTGGCCGACTTCGAGAGCCTTGGCACGTGCAAGCCGCTCTTTGAGCCGGGCTACACCCCGCCCGCCAGTTTTCCCCGGCTCGCGATCTACTCGAACCGCATGGGCGGCGAGTATGACGCGGACTACCCGCGCGCGCTTTCGAACATCAATGTCAACTTTCCGGCGCTCGATCCGCATTTCGATTATTGCGTCATCGACACGCCGCCCTCTTGGTCATGGATCAATTTCGCCGCGCTGTTGGTGTGCAACCACCTGATCGTCCCCGTCGAGCTGGGGCCGTTCGGCCCTGCTGCAACCAAGCAGGTCTCGGACTCGATCGCGACGGTCAATGGGAAGCGGCGCACGCCGATCCACGTCGTCGGCCCGGTCCCCAATCGCGTGCGAGCCAACGATCGGCATCAGATGGACATGCTCGCCGCGATCAAGAGCAAGATCGGCCGCAATCTGTTCACCGCCGTCCTTCCGGAACGCGCGCACTACAGCCAGGCCATCCAAGAGCATGTGCCGGTGTGGCGCTTCGATAAGGACGTGCGCAATTCGCTTCCCGCAATGCGCGCGTTCCTTGAGGAAGCGATGACCCGGATCGGGAGCCACGTATGACAGACTTCTCCGGTTTCGACGTTTTCAGCGAGAAGGCCGCCGTCGCGGACGCCGATCGCGTCCAGCTCATCGACCCCGAGCTGCTGTATCCCGATCCGGAGAACGTCCGCAGCGAGATCGACCCGGCCAAGATCGACGAAATGGCCGAGACGATCAAGGAGCGCGGCCAGCTCCAGCCAATCACTGTCGCTCCGAGGGATGACGACGGGCGCTACCGGATCATGTTCGGCGAGCGGCGCTGGCGCGCGTGCCAGAAGCTCGGCGTGCCGGTCCGCGCGATCGTCAGCAAGACCGATGATATCGAACGGGTCCGCATCGATCAGTTCATCGAGAACGATCAGCGCGAGGATCTGTCGACGGCCGACATGATCCGGTTTGTCACGGGGCAGGTCGCGAAGGGGCGCTCCCTGGCTGAGCTGGCGCGTGCAACGGGGCGTAACCGCACGCTGCTCACCCGGTATCAGGGTCTCGCTAAGGCGCCGGACTATATCGCGCTGCTGTTCGCCGACATATCGATGCGGAGCGCTGTCGCGCTCACCCAGGCCGCCAAGACGGACGATGCTGCGACACGAGCCTTTGTTGCGAACACCGCGGCCGAGGATATGACCGTGTTGGCGTGCGAGCGTTTCGCGCGCGAGGTTGGCGCGAAGAAGTCGGCACCCAAAGCTGACCCCGCCCCCTCACCGGAAGTCGATGCGACCTCCGATAGCGGCGATGACGATACGCAGAGCCCGGGAGAGACGCCCGCACCGGAGCCCACGACGGACACAATCCGGGATGCGGAGGCCGATCGTGCGCTGGACGAGACGCCGGTGGTTCCTGCCATATCGATCGATCCTCCCGCGCCTGCACAGGCCCCTGCCCCTCGCGCTACGACGAAGCCGAAAGGTGGCAAGCAGCGCGTGGAGCGGCCGACCATCGAGATCGAGGGAAAGCGCGCGATGGTTGTCGAGGCGCTGGTGCACTTCGACGGTGAAGCGGAACCGCGCATCGTGAGCTGGCGCTGATCGCGCCGGTGTGAGTGAGAGCGCCGGCAGCGGCCGTCGCTCGCGCCCTGAACCCAATCCTTCCTTTCCGCGTCTTCATCGCTTCCAAAAGAATTGGGGTGTGCCACGTGGCACACGTGGAAGCAGATTTAGGTGGGGGATTTTTGATGGTGGCAGGATAGGTATTGCGGCGCTCGTTGTATTACATTATCCCCGTTGAGCTATGTCGATCGCGCCGCAGCCTTCACACGCGCACCGAGACCCACACGTTCGTCAACACGACCCGGGAGTTCGTGATGCTGCTCGAGGTCGAGGGCCGGACGCTCAAGCTCGCCAGCAACGACTATCTTGCCGTTGCGGTCGGCGACACGGTGCGCGCGATTTGCGAGCCCAATCCCAATGGCCCGTTGATCGTGCTGGACTGGCATAACGTCACGCGCGACATTCGCTTTCGCACGCTGCCATCGCCCTTGGCCGGCGTCACGGCCGAGATCGCATGCAGTGTCGTTCTGCTGGCAGCGGGAATTGGCACACTCGTCGGGTTCGCCCACGAAGCTGATGCGACCGTTCCGCGCCTCGCTGCCATCGCCCTCGTCGCGGCGGCGGCAATCCTCGCCGTCCTCGCTTATCGTGGCGCCGATCGCCTCTCCCAGCGCCATGCGGAGCTGGATCGGCTGACCGGCGTAGCCACCTGAAGTGTGCCACGTGGCACACCCACTGCGCTGTCCTAGCACAGCAATTCTTTATCAACAGTTGATAAGCTGCTATCATCGGCAGGAAAGGAGATCGCGATGATTAGTGCGGATCTAGGACAGCAGCTTGAGGGCTTCGTCGCCCAGCTCGTAGCGGCCGGTCGCTACAATTCGAAAAGCGAGGTGCTGCGCGAAGGCGTGCGCCTCGTGCAGGACCGCGAAGCCCGGCTCGCGGCGCTGGACGCCTCGATCGCCCGCGGCATCGCCGATGCCGATGCCGGTCGCACCACGCCCGCGGCCGACGTCTTCGATCGGCTTGAAGACAAATACCGCGCCCTGTCCGAAGGCGCAGGATGATCGTCGATTTTGCCGCCGAGGCCGAGCGTGATCTTGAATCGATCGCCGACTATATCGCCCGCGACAATCCGGCGCGCGCGCTCAGCTTCGTTCGCGAGCTGCGCGGCAAGTGTCTCGGCCTCGCCGATATGGCCGAGCGATTCCCCCTGGTCCCGCGCTACGAGAGTGCCGGAATCCGGCGACGCGGCCATGGCAATTACCTGATCTTCTACCGCGTAGAGCCGGACAAGGTGGTCATCGTCCACATCCTGCATGGTGCGCAGGACTATGCCTCGATCCTGTTCCCCGCATGAGCCCCAAGCATTGGTCGCGCGAACGCGCGGCGTGAGCCCATGGGCACCGCTGCCCTCCCCCGGAGGCCAGTCGGCGC
This sequence comes from Sphingobium sp. BS19, assembly GCF_027925545.1. Taxonomy (NCBI): domain Bacteria; kingdom Pseudomonadati; phylum Pseudomonadota; class Alphaproteobacteria; order Sphingomonadales; family Sphingobiaceae; genus Sphingobium; species Sphingobium sp. BS19. The sequence goes on along the minus strand of NZ_BSEF01000030.1, from coordinate 979 downwards.
CGGGGAACACCAAGGGCGGCTGCCCTTTCGTTCCCGAACGACAATCGACCGCCCGAGTAATCCGCCAAGCGTGGCACCCGACGCCCTGCAGGGCGTCGGCCACGCTAGGGCGGCTCGCCCGCGCCAGCGGTAGATTCTCGCCCTCCCTCCCCATCCCGTTCCTCGCCGGAAAGGCAGAGCCGGTTGCTGTTGCGACCGGCTTTCAGCCTCAAAGGAAAGGAAGAAATCATGGGACGGATCACCGACAACCGGGCCGACGTCTATCAGGAAATCACCGATCAGATGATCGCCATGATCGAGGCTGGCACCCGGCCTTGGTCGAAATCGTGGAACGGCAGCACCGCGCCGACTATCCCGCTGCGCTCAACCGGCGTGCCCTATCGCGGCATCAACGTCCTGACCCTGTGGGTTGCGGCGATGACCAAGGGCTATGCCTCCCCCCATTGGCTGACCTTCAAGCAGGCGCTCGCGCTCGGCGGATGCGTCCGCAAGGGCGAGAAGGGATCGATGGTGGTCTATGCCAACAAGATCGAGGTGGACGCCGACAAGGGCGGCCAGAGCGGCGAGGATGGCAAGCGTCAGGTGGCCTTCCTCAAGCGTTACACTGTCTTCAACGCCGAGCAGATCGACGGCATCGAGGCGAAATATCCGGCACCCGCGCCGATCATCACCGCCACCAATCCCGACGAGCGGGACGCCGAACTGGACGCGCTCTTTGCCCGCGTGCCCGTCACCCTCAAGCATCGGGGTTCGCAGCCCTATTATCAGCCGAGCAGCGATCATGTCGTCATGCCGGAATTTGCCGACTTCCACACCAGCGACGATTATTATTCGACCCTAGCGCACGAAGTATGTAACATCGCAAGTGTCCTCGTTTCGAGGGCCGTCGATGGCCTTTGCGCCCTGCTGTTGCCGCAAAATCGCAGGGCCAGCCTTGCGATTTCAGGACGGGAGTCCTGATCATGCGCAGCACCGAACG
>NZ_BSEF01000029.1:0-24440 GCF_027925545.1 Sphingobium sp. BS19 | reverse complement strand
AAAGTCGAGAATATGTTCGGCAGGATCAAGGACTGGCGGCGCATCCACACGCGCTACGATCGTTGCGCCCATACCTTCATGTCCGCCATCTGCATCGCCGCGACCGTTATATTCTGGATCAATCAATGAGTCCTGACCCTAGTTTTTTCAGTTTTACTGCAAATATGATGAGAGAAGCTAAGCTGTTACATAGACAGATGCATTTTGGAGTAGTTGTAAAATACGACCACATCGAGATTGATAAGATGTCAACGCAAAATCTCATCAAGTCGCTTTTCACGTCTCGCATAGAGGGCGAGGCCGTAGTTCGCTCTCCGTCTGACTTTGGCCTGCCAGTTAGCGTTAATGACGCGCGGTTTGGGATATACGAGTAACGCTGCAAGTTGAGCTGCTTGATCGAGCGTGAGTTTTTCGTCGTCTAGTTCCCAATCATATTCTCCAAAACTTTCGGGAAACATAGCTCTAGCTGCTTCAGAAGAACCTTTTAGCCCGGTCCCGAAGTAAGCGATTTGCAAATATATTCGCAAGATCGCCAATTTAGTAAATTTTCGCTGCAGAACTACCGCTCCAACCCACTCACGTAATTTTCTTCGGAGGGTGCGTTCATAGCGGTCAGATGCAGTACGAAATAATTGAATATCGATTGTACTTGCGCCGCCGTGGCGACTAAATCGAGCGGCCTTCAACGTTTCTCGGAACACTGATTTTACATCGATACCGTGGTGATCCAGAAACCTTCGATCTTCCAGAAGAATAACTAATTTTTCCAGCTTTGTGAGCTTCGCCGATTTATCAATCATGGAGATTTCATCGGCGATTGCTAAAATCACTCGATGTATCCTCAGGAGAGAAGATCTTAACGTAGGAAGCTTTGGACGCATGATTATACAAATGGCCAAAACCAGAGGTTTGGCAAGCACTCGTTCCTTAATACGACGGCATGCTGTATCGCACTGAGCCTAACGATAAACCTCCCCCCGATGCGCTCTTCGAATGTCTTGACGATACGGGCGGCGGCGGTGCGGTCGAGTTTCTTCAACTCCTTCACCGCATCGGCAGAAACTCAATCGCGATCTGTATCGGGAGTTTGGCAAAGGGCCGTCTTCACATCCGCCAGAGGAATGGCGTCGCCTACCCGAAAGCCCTTCATCCGCTCCTCGGCCAGATCAAAATCCTTCGTATCTTCCAGAATCTGTTCAACAGCCCGGTCACTGATTCCCGAACTGCGTCCACTATCCACAGCAGCCTGCAATCGCTGCCGCACGTCTTCTGCCTTAATGTCCCGCTGAATGAGATCGCAGGCATAATCGCTCATGCTCGCATATGTGCCGTTGGCGATCTTCGCCTCAACCCACGCATGCAGGTCATCTGGAAGGTCGACATCAATCTGCGTCATATCGGACATCTGCTTCACTCCTCTCAGGAAGAACCCTTTGGAGAAATCGTTTTTTCTATCGTTGCCCATTCGCTGGCCGCCACAAGAACGACCCCCTCACCCTTCTGCCGTGTGATCGCCACGGGAACCTTATCCCGAACAACACGATCCATCACACCCTTCAAATTGGCGCGCGCGCGAGAATAGGGCAAAGACTCCATCCCAGCATTGTACAATGCACAGCGCCGGATGCAAGCACGTCGCCCTCTGCCCACGGTTGGCCGGAAGGGCCAGATGGGTGGTGAGGTGGTGAGGCCTTTGAGGCCTTTGAGGCCTTCCGCCCCAATGCACCCCTTCACGCGATAGCCGAACCGACGCAAAAATATGGGGGCAGACGCACGTGCGCCCGCCCCCCCGAATATTCGGTCCTACGTCCCGGCTCAATCCAGCCCCAACGCCGCCTTATATGTTTCCAGCAGCGCTTCGGCTTCCTGCCGCACATGGTTTTCCATCTTGCGCAGGCGGACGATCGCGCGGATCGTCTTCACGTCGTACCCGGTCGACTTGGCTTCGCCGTACACATCCTTGATGTCGTCGGCGATGCCCTTCTTCTCTTCTTCCAGCCGCTCGATACGTTCGATCAGCAGGCGCAACTGGTCTGCTGCGACATTGGGTTCGCTCATGCTCTATTCTCCCTGGCATACCCCGCTGGCCGTGCATCCCGACGGTATCGGAACGCAAACGAAGGGGGTGAAATGAATCGGTGACGAGCGCCTTAATGCCTGTCCGCGTTCTTCGCCACGCTTTCCTTCATGCGGGCGAGTTGTTCCGGCGTCGCTTCGCCCTGATGCTTGTCCTTCCACTCGCCAAAGGGCATCCCGTGGATGATTTCGCGGGCCTGATCGCGGGTCATGTCCCCGTCCGCTTCGGCGACCCAGTCGGCCAGGCAATTGCGGCAGAAGCCCGCCAGCCCCATCAGGTCGATGTTCTGCACATCGGTACGATGCTGCAAATGTGCGACCAGACGGCGGAAGGCGGTTGCAGCCACGGCATCATCTATTATGGTGCTCAAGATAAATCTCCATCAAGCAATATCCTTGTCGTGCAGCTGGGATAGCGGAAAAGGGCACCGGATCAAACCGGCGCCACCCACAGCAACAAGCCACGATTCCTCCAGGAGTGCATGTGAAGAAAATCCCTCCCCGTCTCCGTAACGTCCGTATCCTTGCGACTCTGGGCCCGGCCAGCAGCACGCCGGACATGATCCGCAAACTCTATCTGGCGGGCGCAGACGCTTTCCGCATCAACATGAGCCACGGCACGCATGAGGATCACGCCGTCAACATCGCGTCGATCCGCGCGCTGGAAAAGGAATTCGGGCGCCCCACCACGATCCTCGCCGACCTTCAGGGGCCGAAACTGCGCGTGGGCACCTTCGCCAATGGCGTCGCGGTGCTGAAAGTCGGGGAGCCGTTCGTGCTGGACCGCGATCCCGCCCCCGGCGACATCGGCCGCGTTAACTTGCCGCACCCGGAAATCTATGCTGCGCTGCTGCCCGGCACGCGCCTGCTGCTCGACGATGGCAAGCTTGTCCTGCGCGTGCAGAAGGTGTTGGAGGAGCGCATCGAAACGCTGGTGGAGGTCGGCGGTGCCCTCTCCAACCGCAAGGGCGTGAACGTCCCCGACGTCGTCGTGCCGATGGCCGCGATGACGGACAAGGATCGCCGCGACCTCTCCTTCGCGATGAAGGAAGGCGCGGACTGGATCGCCTTGAGCTTCGTGCAACGGCCCGAGGATCTGGCCGAGGCACGCAAGCTGATGGGCGGCTCCGGCGCACTGATGGCGAAGATCGAGAAGCCTGCCGCCGTTCAGCGGCTCGACGAACTGCTCGAACTGTCCGACGCGGTGATGGTCGCGCGTGGCGATCTGGGCGTCGAATTGCCGCCTTACGCGGTTCCGCCGCTGCAGAAGCAGATCGTGGAAGCCGCCCGCCGCATGGGTAAGCCGGTGGTCGTCGCCACGCAGATGCTCGAATCGATGATCACCGCGCCCACGCCGACCCGCGCCGAAGTGTCCGACGTGGCCACGGCGGTCTATGACGGCGCCGACGCGATCATGCTGTCGGCCGAAACGGCGGCCGGCGCCTGGCCGGAAGAGGCCGTCGCGATGATGGACAACATCGCGCAGAGCGTGGAAAGCGACACCCGCTATCTCGACCGGCTGCACTTCACCGAGACGAAGCCCGATCTCACTACCGCCGACGCGCTTGCCGAAGCCTGCTCCAACATCGTGCCGACCGTGGGCGCCAGCGCCATCGTCTGCTTCACGCTGAGCGGCAGCACCGTACGCCGCGTCTCCCGCGAACGTCCCGCCGTGCGCATATTGGCGCTCACCCCGCGTCAGGACACCGCGCGCAAGATGGGGCTGCTCTGGGGCGTCCACGCCGTGCGGACAAAGGACATCGGCAGCTTCGAGGAAATGATCGGCAAGGCCCGCCGCATGGCCCTGCGCCACAGCCTCGCCGAAGCAGGGCGCAAGATCATCGTGCTGGCCGGCGTCCCCTTCGGCACGCCGGGATCGACCAACGTGATCCATGTATCGAACGTGCGCGGCGACGAGCTGAAGGGCCGGGAGTAACGCTCCTCTCCTCGTCATTCCCGCGAAGGCGGGAATCCATCTCTCGTCATGGCGGCTTGCACGCTGATAGCGAGACGGGTTCCCACTTTCGCGGGAATAGCGCCCGCCTTAAAGTACGCCTACGTCCATCAACGCTGCCCGCAATGTCACTGCATCCCGAAAATGATGCCCGATCATCCCGACGCCCCGCGCGCCTTCGATATTGTCGATTCGATCGTCGATGAAGAACGCTTCCTCCGCCCGCACCCCGAATCGGTCGAGCGCGAGGCGATAGATGGCGGGGTCAGGCTTCGACAGCTTCTCGACCCCCGACACCACGATATCGCGAAAATGCCCGAAGATCGCGGGATGCGCGTCCAGAAAAGGCGGCCAGAATTCATGGCTGAAATTGGTGATCGCGAACAACGGCACCCCGCGCGCCGACAGGTCGTTCAGCAGCGCCTCCATCCCGGCAATCGGCGCGCCCACGCTTTCGGCGAAGCGCGGCTTCCACAGCCGAATCAGGGCTTCATGCTGGGGATATTGCGCGATCAGTTCCGCGCTGGTGTCGGCAAAATCGCGCCCGGCATCATGCTGGAAATGCCATTGTTCGGACACGACATCGCGCAGAAACACGTCAAGCGCCTGATCGTCGGGGATCAGGCGCTTATAGAGAATACGCGGATGCCAGGGAAAGAGCACATTGCCGATGTCGAAAATGACAGCGGCGATGCTCCCCATCGGCAGGTTTTCAGCCCTGGCGGGCTTTGAACCGGCGATTCGTCTTGTTGATGACGTACGTGCGGCCGCGACGACGGATCACGCGGTTATCGCGGTGACGGTCCTTGAGCGACTTCAGCGAGTTGCGGATCTTCATGGGAACGCAGCTTTCAATTGATTCTGTTGTGTCGAAAAACGAAGCGTCGCCACTATGGGGCGGGGGCAGTAAAGTCAAGGCGCGGTCACCCTGTTTTTCTGCCATTCCATTGCACTTCGGCCATATCCCGTTCAGGCAGGATGCAGCAAAAGCCGCTATCGCGCGTTCCGCACCCCGGAGACAAGTCATGATGAAGTCGATTCTCGCCACCAGCCTGCTGGCGCTTTCCCTGTCCGCCTGCGCGACGGCGGTGCCGCCGGTCGAGGTTACGCGCTTCCACACCGCCAACCCGCCGGTCAGCGGCACTGTGGCGATTGAGGAAATGATCGGCAACCCGGACATCAGCTTGGAATTCCGCACTTATGCCGCTGCCGTCGGCAATGAATTGCAGCGCGTGGGCTTCACGGAAATTCGCGAAGGCCGCAGCGACTATCAGGTGCTCGTCGGCCTGCAGCGCAGCTATCGGCCCTCCGGTCCCGATCGGTCGGGCAACCCCGTCAGCGTCGGCGTCGGCGGCTCGACGGGCAGTTACGGCAGCGGGCTGGGCGTAGGCATCGGCATCAATCTGGCGGGTAAGCCCAAGGATTATATCACCACCGAAATGCGCGTGCAGATTCGCCGTCGCGGCGATTCGCAAGCGGTGTGGGAAGGCCGCGCGATCACCAGCGCCAAGGAAGGCACCCCCGCCGCCCAGCCTAACATGGCCGCGGCCAAACTCGCCGCCGCGCTGATCGGGGGCTATCCGGGCGAGTCCGGGCGCACTATAACGGTGAAATGACCTTATCCAACACCCTCCTCTCGATCACTGGCGCCTTCGATGGCGGCAACATCCGCGTCCTTTCCACCACAGACCTGACGGCCGATCTGGAGATCGTCACCGATCATCAGAGCGACTTTTATCAGTGGTTCCATTTCCGGGTGGCCGGGGGCGCGGGTGAAGACATCACCCTGCGGATCGTCAATTGCGCAGGGTCCGCCTATCCCGATGGCTGGGCAGGCTATCAGGCCCGCTTCAGCGAAGATCGTGAGAACTGGCTGCAAGCCGATACCGACTATGCCGACGGCGTGCTGACCATCCACCTCTCGCCAGACAGCAACAGCGTCTGGGTCGCCTATTTTGCGCCCTATTCGATGGAGCGGCATCACGACCTCATAAGCTGGGCAGCGAACCAGCCGGGCGTCGAGACGCGCGAACTGGGCACCACGCTGGACGGGCAGCCGCTCGACCTGCTGACGCTAGGCGAGGGACCGAAGCACGTCTGGCTCTATGCCCGCCAGCATCCCGGCGAAACGATGGCGGAGTGGTGGATGGAAGGCGCGCTGGAACGCCTGTGCGACATGGAGGACAGCGTCGCGCGTCTGCTGCGCCAGCATGCAACCTTCCACATCGTCCCCAACATGAACCCGGATGGCAGCCGTCGCGGCCATCTGCGCACCAATGCGGCGGGGGTGAACCTCAACCGCGAATGGGCCGAACCGAGCATGGAGCGCAGCCCCGAAGTGTTCCTCGTCCGTGCCGAGATGGACCGCACCGGCGTCGACTTCGCGATGGACGTGCATGGCGACGAAGCGATTCCCGCCGTGTTCGTCGCCGGGTTCGAAGGCATCCCGTCGCTGAAACAGGACCGGCTCGACCTCTACAACCGCTTCCGCGACACGCTGGCGATTCGGACGCCCGATTTCCAGACGAAGCTCGGCTATCCCCTTGGCGCGCCGGGTCGCGCGAATCTCACCATGTCGACGGCGCAACTGGCCGAGCGTTATGGCGCGGTCAGCATGACGCTCGAAATGCCGTTCAAGGACAATGACGACTTGCCCGATCCCGATTTCGGCTGGTCCCCGGCGCGGTCCGCGCAACTGGGCAAGGATTGTATGGCCGTGCTGGCGGAGATTATCGCCGACCTCTGAGTCGGCGCGCAATCAGAAGGCGTCGCCAATCGCCGTGATCTGCGCGTTGGACACAGCGTCTGCGTCGTTCGCGACATCGCCGCCCGCAGGCGGATCGCTGGCAAAGGACCAGGCAGAGAATAGCACCGCTGCCGCCCACAACAGCGCCGCCCAGCGACTTTTGAACAAACGGGAATAGCCGATGCCGAACATGGCACCGGCTATAGCCCAACAACCTTAATCATTAGTGCGTGTGATTATTCCGCTGCGTTGGCCGCTGGCGCTGCCGCATTGGCAGCGTTGTCGGCAGGCGCAGCAGCATTGTCACCCTCTGCAGCCGCAGGCGCCGCATCGGCAGCCGGCAGCGGCAGGTTGGAACCCTGCGCATTGAGATACGCGATCACATTGGCGCGATCGACGCCGTTACCCAGACCGGCGAAGGTCATCTTGGTGCCCTCGGCGAAAGCACGCGGGCTTTTCAGCCACGCATCCATGCTTTCGAAGGTCCAGTTGCCGCCCTTGCCCTTCAGCGCTTCGGAGAACGCAAAACCGCCCTTGCCCTGGCCGATAGGTTCGCCGAGCGTGGCGTACAGGTTGGGACCGATGCCGTTCGCCCCGCCTTGCGTGACGGTGTGACACGCGGCGCACTTGCCGAACACCTTCTCGCCCGCCGCGACATCCGCCGTGGCCAGCAAAGTGGCGATGCTCGGGCCTTCCGCCGCGCCTGCGCCGCCTTCGGCTTCTACGCCTTCGATGGCATAGCCCATCTTCTCGGGACGTTCGTCATGGAACATCTTGCCGCTGACGATCGATCCGCCGAGTGCAACGATGCCTGCGAACAGCGCCCAGCCAGCAATAGTATTGAAACGATCGTCCATGCGTCCGATTTCCTCCGAATGATCCGCCCTGGCGCGATCTTCTATAGATTCCCGCGCTCCCTTATGCGGGCTGCCATAATGACGCAAGCGCGAACGCGCAAGCGCGGCTTGCGTCGGTCTGCACAACACCTTAAGCGCCGTCACGCCTATGGACGCTTATCCTCTTCCTGCGCAGCACCTCGTCGCCGAAATGGCGGAAAAGGCAGCCCGCGATCCCGCCAGAGCCATTGCGTATCAAGGTGCGCCGGGGGCCAACTCGCATCTCGCTGCGCTGAGCTATGCGCCCGATTGCATCCCCCTGCCCTGCTTCGCGTTCGAGGACGCGATCGACGCCGTGCGCGAAGGCAGGGCGGATCGTGCGGTCATCCCCATCGAAAATTCGCTCTACGGGCGCGTCGCCGACATGCATTTCCTGCTGCCCGAATCGGGTCTGCACATCGTCGACGAATATTTCCTGCGCATTCGCCACTGCCTGATGGCTGCCACCGACGCGCCGGTGACCAGCGCAATCAGCCATCCGCAGGCCATCGGCCAGTGCCGCCATTATCTGCGCGCGCAGAATATCCAGCCGATCAACTATGCCGACACCGCCGGCGCCGCCGCTCTGGTCGCTGAAACGCAAGAGCCCGGCGCAGCCGCCATCGCGCCCTATCTGGCAGCGGAAATCTACGGCCTGCGCCTGATCGCGGAGAATATCGAGGATAGCGACGACAACATGACGCGCTTCGTGGTCCTTTCGCGTGACCCGCTCCTGCCCCATGGCAGCGGCCCGGTGATGACCACGATCCTCTTCGAAGTCCGCAACGTCGCGGCCTCGCTGTACAAGGCGCTGGGCGGCTTTGCGACCAACGGCGTCAACATGACCAAGCTGGAAAGCTATCAACGCGGCGCCAGCTTTGCGATGACCGAATTTTTCGCCGACATCGAAGGAATGCCCGGCACCCCCACCGTCGACCGCGCGCTGGAGGAACTGAAGTTCCACACCAAATGGGTGCGGGTGCTAGGAAGCTACCGACAGGCACGCCCGCGGAGCTGACCTGTTCTCAGGAATGTAGCGTAGCGGAAATCGGCTTGGAATAGATATCCGCACAGGTAGCGGTCAGCCGCTCCAGCGCCTCGAATAGATCGAGCTCGATCTTTTTGAAGTTGAAACAGCTTTTCCCCTGCATCCGCTTTTGCAGGTCCACTGGCACACTATCGAGCAACGCCGGGAGAGCGTAGAGCGGCATGAGATGATAGGAGACGTAGTTCTTCTTGAGCTGCACGGCACCGAACCACGCTGGCTCTTTTTTTCCCGGTTCTGACCAGCACGCTTTCAGCACCACATTACCCGGTTCGTCCGTTGCAACGTCCATTACGCTTGCCGACCGCAGAATCGTTTCGCGCAGAACGGAAAACACCTGTTCGAGAGATTCTGCCACCGCTTACCCCTTCATCTAATGCGCCGCGCCCCAACTCGGCCCCGTCCCGATCTCCACGCCCAGCGGCACACTCAGAGTGACCATCGGCTCCGCCGCGCCTGCCATCACGTCGCGGATCACCGCACTGGCCGCCTCGATATCGCCCTCTGGCAGTTCGAACACCAGTTCGTCGTGCACCTGCAACAGCATCTTCACATCCGTCAGCCCCGCCGCCGTCAGCGCCGGTCCCATGCGCACCATCGCGCGTTTGATGATGTCCGCACTGGTCCCCTGAATCGGCGCATTGATCGCGGCGCGCTCCGCACCTTGGCGTTCATGCTGGATCGACGCCTTGATCCGGGGGAACCATGTCTTCCGCCCGAACAAAGTCTCGGTGTATCCCCGCGCGCGCACCTTCTCCAAAGTCTCGTTGATGTAGACGCTGATCCCGGGAAAGCGCTCGTAATAGCGGCTGATCATGTCCTGCGCTTCGTCCGCGCCGATTTCCAGCCGCGCGGCCAGCCCCCAGCGGCTGATGCCGTAGAGGATCGCAAAGTTGATCGTCTTCGCCCGCCCGCGCGTATCGCGGTTCACTTCGCCGAACAGTTCCTGCGCCGTGCGGTTGTGAATATCCTCGCCCGCGGCAAAGGCTTCCTTCAACGCGGGCACATCGGCCATATGCGCCGCCAGCCGCAATTCGATCTGGCTATAATCGGCGGCCAGAATGACATTGCCTGCCTCCGCGACGAAAGCATGGCGTATCTGCCGCCCGATTTCGGTACGGATTGGAATATTCTGCAAATTCGGATCGGTCGACGACAGCCGCCCGGTCTGCGCACCGGTCAGGCTATAGCTGGTATGGACCCGCCCCGTCTGCGGATTGATCTGCGCCTGCAGCGCGTCAGTATAGGTGGATTTGAGCTTCGAAAGCTGCCGCCAGTCCAGCACCTTGCCCGAAATTTCCGACCCTTCGGCTTTCAGCTTTTCAAGAATGGTGACATCGGTGGAATAGGCCCCCGACTTGCCTTTCTTACCCCCCTTCAGGCCCAGCTTGTCGAACAGGATCGCGCCAAGCTGCTGCGTGCTGCCAATGGCGAAGGGTTGCCCCGCAAGCGCGTGAATTTCCGTTTCCAGCGTCGCGATGCCCTCGGCGAACTCGCCCGACAAGCGCGAGAGATGCTCGCGATCCACCTTGATCCCGGTCCGCTCCATGGCGGCGATCACCGGCACCAGCGGACGGTCGACCAGTTCGTACACCCGCGTCGCGCCTTCTTCATGCAAACGTGGCTTGAACACGTTCCACAGGCGCAGCGTCACATCGGCATCTTCACCCGCATAGGCCGTCGCGCGATCCAGCGGTGCCTCGGCAAAGCTGATCTGCGCCTTCCCGCTGCCCACCACATCCTTGAAGCTGATGCACGTGTGGCCCAGATGCGTCCGCGCCGCTTCGTCCATGCCATGCCCAGACAGGCTCTGCCCGGCATCCAGATCGAAGCTCATGACGATGGTATCGTCGAACGGCGCAATGGCGATTCCATGCCGCGCCAGTACCGTCATGTCGTATTTCAGGTTCTGCCCGACCTTCAGCACGCTGTCGTCGGCCAGCAGCGGTGCCAGCTTGCCAATCACCACATCGAGCGGCAATTGCTCGGGCTTCTCCGCGAACATGTCGGTCCCGCCATGCCCGACCGGGATGTAGCACGCCTTGTTGGGACCGGTGGCGAGGCTCACCCCCACCAGCTTGGCGCTCACGCTGTTGAGGCTGTCAGTCTCGGTATCGATGGCGATGACCCCTTCGGCATGGGCCGCCGCGATCCAGCGGTCCAGCGCCTCTGCCGTCACCACCGTTTCATAGGCCGAGCAATCCACAGGTGGCGCATCTTCGCGGATCGGCGCAGGCGGCACCTCGCCCACGCTGGCGGCCACCGCAGCAACCGCCACCGCTGCTGCGCCGCCGCCCAGCCGATTGAGCAGCGCCTTGAACCCATGATGCTCCAGAAACACGCGCAGCGGTTCTTCCGGTATGCCCTTGAGCGACAAATCCTCCAGCGGCTCGGGCAGGGTCATCGCGCTGTGCAGCTCCACCAGGCGCCGCGACAACCGCGCCATCTCCTGATGCTCGATCAGATTGTCCCGCATCTTCGACGGTTTCATGTCCGGCGCAGCGGCAAGCACGCTTTCCAGATCGCCATATTCGGTAATCAGCTTCGACGCCGTCTTCGGCCCGATCCCCGGCACCCCCGGCACATTGTCGACGCTGTCGCCCATCAGCGCCAGCACATCGCCCAGTTGCTCCGGCTTAACGCCGAACTTGCCCATGACATAGTCCGGCCCGCGCCGCTCATTCTTCATCGTGTCGTACATGTCGACGCCGGGCTGAATGAGCTGCATCAAGTCCTTGTCGGACGACACGATGGTCACATGCCATCCCGCAGCCACCGCCTGCTTGGTATAAGTCGCAATGATATCGTCCGCCTCGAACCCCGCTTCCTCTATACAGGGGAGCGAAAAGGCGCGTGTCGCATCGCGGATCATCGGGAATTGCGGGATCAGGTCTTCGGGCGCAGGCGGACGGTTCGCCTTGTATTTGTCGTACATGTCATTGCGGAAGGTGTGCGATCCCTTGTCCAGAATGACCGCCATATGCGTCGGCCCCTCCGCCGCGCCCAATTCCGCCGCCAGCTTCCACAGCATCGACGTATAGCCATAGACCGCCCCCACTGGCTGCCCATGCTTGTTGGTCAGCGGCGGAAGCTGATGATAGGCGCGAAAAATATAGCCGCTGCCATCGACGAGATAGAGGTGATTCTGGGACATCGGAGGGGGATAGCGGAAGCGGGAGGGCGTGCCAAATCTTTGGATGTGGTGCGCCGATTGTGAGGCCGCGTTGACCGAGCGAGTGTCTATCTTGGGTGGGAAGGCGACTGGCGGCTTTTAGGTCCGCACCATCTGAAAGTCGACATCGAATACGCACGCCGAAACGCATCAGTTTTTCGCATCGCCGAGTATGGAGGTTTTTTACCGTTCTTTGCTTGATGCAGAATCTGTGAGTTTCGCATAACGAACGCGGAGAATGGCGAAAGCTGCGAAAAGCACGCCAATGACGTCATGAACACACTATACGGAGAAGGCAATTGGTCAAAAATTGGTAAGCAAGGCCATGAATACAGTCATATAAAAAATGTCAATCAAGTAATTGAGGAGGCTAGATTTGAATATTTATTTAGTTAAGCATGCACACAGCATTGAATATTCAGGAGATGATATTTTTGAAAGTAAAATAATTGGAATTTTTTCGAGCAAATTAAAAGCTGAAGAGGCAGTAAAAATTCTCAAAAATAAGCCAGGTTTTGTAGATTATCCTGACGATTTTATAATTGACGATTATGAGATCGACGTCATCGAATGGGATCAGGGATTTATCAAAGAGGAATTACGGTAACACTTTTACTTACCTCCCAGCGCTCTCCGGTCACCTGAACTTGTCCATTCGCTATGCCGGGCGGTGGTATATCGCCCGACGGCAAGCGCCGGATTTCCGCGCGTCCCGCCTTTCTCTGGACGAACGAACACGCGCTGCTCACCATCCAAGCCAACTTCGGCAATTGTTTCTTCGCGCAACGCTGCATCCCCCAGCGAGGTGCGCACTATGTCCGCAACTGGGCGCAGCAAGTCATGAAGTAAACGGCAAAAAATGGTCGCTTCCCGTCATCCCCGCGGAGGCAGGAATCCCGCTTCTCTCTTAAGGAAGGTAGCGGGATCCCGGATCACGTCCGGGATGACGGTGCAGGCAGCAGCGTCAAATCACCGCTTGTCGTGGTTCGCCGCGACTGCCTTCGCCACCGACTGCATCAATTCCCACCGCACCGGGATCGGCACCGTCGTGCTGCCGATGAACACCGCCACGGCATAGCTCGTGCCGTCGGGTGCCGTCATGATGCCGATGTCGTTATACCCGGTCGAGCGCGGCGCGAGTTCCTGCCCTGTGCCGGTCTTGTGCACATAGCTCCACCCCGCAGGGACGCCGCCCTTGATCCGCTGCGGCCCGGTCTTCGCTTGCCCCATCGTCGTCAGCAGCAGCCGCGTCGACGCAGGTGAGAGCATTTCCCCGCGCTTGAGCTTGGCCAGCGCCATCACCACCGAAGACGGTGCCGCCCCGTCCATCGGATCGGCGAGATAGGCGTCGAGCGCTTTCTCCCGCACGCTCTTGGGCAGATTCGCCCGCGCGGTGTAAAAATTGCGCCCCTGCGAATAGCTGGGGTTCCAGCTCAAGCCTGCCGTTGTGCTTTGCAGCAGCCGTTCGCCCGGCCCGAACCGGACATTGCTCACGAACCGCCGCGCCAGAAAGCCGCGCACCGCTTCCGGCCCGCCCGCGCGCCGCAGCAGCATATCGTTGGCGGTATTGTCGCTTTGCGTCATTGCGCGCGTCATCAGGTCCGACAGCGTCGTTTTATACCCGCTCGCGCCGATCAGGCTGGCAAGCGGCTGATGAAACAGCGTCATGTCCTCCCGCCGGACGATGGCTGCTTCGCTCAGTGAAACCTTGCCCCGGTCCACGGCATCCAGCAATGTCATCGCGACCCACAGCTTCGACACACTTTGCTGCGGAAACAATTGCGTCCCGTTCCAGGCGACCGTCCAGTCCGCATCGACGCGGCGCACTGCGATCCCGACATGCCCCTTGAAATTGCGCCCCAGCGACTGGATGATGGTGACCAGTGCAGGCGACGGCGTACTGCGCGGATTATATTCCGGAATCGCGACGGGCGGATTGGCGACGGGGCGCTGCGGCTGCGCGACGGTACGCGGCGTCACCGCTGCCACACGCGCAGGCGGCGGCGTCGCTCCCCCCACGCACGAACATAATGCGCCGAGCACAACGCCCAGCGACGCATAGCGCCGAAAGCGCGCCTTGCCGTCCCCCGGACCGCGTCGCTTGATCGTCATGTTCACCCCGATTGCTCTTTTGCCCGCATATTCAATAGCCTGACTTTCCCGCTCTGCCTGCCCCAAACGCAAGGACGATGCGGCGAATGATTCCATAGCTGCGATGTAAGGAGCATGAACGACGCAACGCAAAGCGTCATTGTGCGTTCAGCCACCCTGTTTCAAAGGAGAGGACATGCCCGGAAAAATCCTCTTCGACCGCCGTACCGCCCTGATAACCGGCCTTGCCACATTGGCGTTCGGCGGTTCTCGTGCCGCCGCCGCGCCCTTCGCCTCGCGCCGCATCAGCGTCACCGTGCGCGGCAACGGACCCGACGTTCTGCTGATCCCCGGCCTTGCCAGCGGCCCCGGCATCTGGGGTGGCACCATCGCGGCCATTCCCGGCTATCGCTATCATCTGGTGCAGGTGCGCGGGTTTGCAGGCCTAGCGCCCGACGCGAACAAGAGCGGACCGCTGCTGACGCCGCTGGTCAACGATCTGGCCAGCTATATCACGCAGGCCAGGCTGATCCGTCCCGCCGTGGTCGGTCATTCGATGGGCGGCACGCTTGCCATGCTGCTGGCGATGCGCCCCACCCCGGCGCTCAGCCGCGTCATGGTGGTCGATATGCTGCCGGATGGCGCAGGCATGGTCGGCGGCACATCCAGCGGCATGGGCTATCTCGCGCAGCAGCTTGGCGACTATTTCACCGGCACAAAGGCAGGTCGCCAGCTTTTCTCGCAAATGCTGCAGAATCAGCCCGGCGCCAAGGGCAGCGACCCGGACGTCATCGCCAATGCCCTGCGCGAACTCGCCCAAACCGATCTCGGCCCCCGCCTCAAGACCCTGCGCGCGCCCTTGCAGGTCGTCTATGCCATCGGCGGCGACGCGCAACAGCGCCAGTCGCAGACGCAGCGCTACCGCACGGCCTACGCCCCCGCCAAAGCGCCGTTGCTGACCCCCATCGGGCCCAGCGGCCATGTCGTCATGGCGGACCAGCCCGCGAAATTCGCGACCATCCTGCAGGGCTTTCTGAAACGCTGAGCGCTGTTTGATTTCAATCAATGTGCCCCGCGTACCGGCGACCTAATTCTTCTTCATAGCCTGAAGGAGTAGCGATATGACCGCTCATATTTCCGCAGACAGCCATTCCCACGGAACGCCGTCGGCCAATGTCGTGATGTGCGAAAGCGGCCCGCTGGATCGCCGCGCTGCTGCCGTTCAAATGTACATATTGCCAGTCCTGATCCTGATCTGGACTATCGCCGTGATGGTCATCGTTGCGATGATCTGAGGAGCCCACCCCCTTTCTCCTCCCCCTTGGGCGTGTCCGGGCTTACCCGGCACGTCCTTTTTTTTGGGGGAGACGGCGTTTTGCGATCGCCCTACGGCACCAACACCGTATCCACTGCCTCGGGCAGCGTTTCGGGATAATCCAGAATATAGTGCAGCCCCCGGCTTTCCTTGCGATGCAAGGCGGATCGCACGATCAGCCGCGCCACTTCCAGCAGGTTGCGCAATTCGATCAGATCGGGCGTCACCCGGAAATTGCCGTAATAGTCATCCACTTCCTGCGCGAGCAGGTCGATGCGATGCTTGGCGCGCTCCAGCCGCTTGGTGGTCCGCACGATGCCGACATAGTCCCACATGAACCGGCGGATTTCGCGCCAGTTATGCTGGACGATCACTTCCTCGTCCGAATCGGTCACGCGGCTTTCGTCCCACGCCCGGATCGGCGGTGGGCAGGGCAGGCTGTCCCAGTTCGCGCGGATGTGCTGCGCCGCCGCCTCGCCGAAGACGAAACATTCCAGCAGCGAATTGGACGCCAGCCGGTTGGCGCCATGCAACCCGCTCTCGGTCACTTCGCCTGCCGCATATAATCCCGGCAAGTCGGTGCGCCCGTCCAGATCGATCACTACCCCGCCGCAGGTATAATGCTGCGCCGGCACCACCGGGATCGGCTCCTTGGTGATGTCGATGTCGAGATCGAGCAGCCGCGCATAGATCGTCGGGAAATGCTCCTTAATGAACTCGGGCGGCTTGTGACTGATATCGAGGTGGACGTAATCGAGGCCCAGCCGCTTGATCTCATGGTCGATGGCCCGCGCCACCACGTCGCGCGGGGCCAGTTCGCCGCGCGAATCGTGCCGGTCCATAAACCGCTTTCCGCCACCCGGCACGCCCGGCGGCAGCTTCAGCTTCCCGCCTTCGCCGCGCATCGCTTCGGTAATCAGGAAATTCTTGACCTCCAGATTGTAGAGGCAGGTCGGATGGAACTGGTTCATTTCCATGTTGGACACCCGGCACCCCGCGCGCCAGGCCATGGCGATCCCGTCGCCCGTCGCGCCGCGCGGCGCCGTGGAGAACAGATAGGTCCGCCCTGCCCCGCCCGTCGCCAATATCGTCGCCTTGCCCAGCAGCGCATCGATATGCTTGGTCGTCTTGTTGAAGGCATAGACTCCCCACACATGCCCATCGCCCGAATACCGTACGCCATGACGCGACGTGATAAGGTCGATGGCGACCATGTCGCTCATCAGCGTGATGTTGGGATTGGCCTGCGCTGCCTTCACCAGCGCCCGCTGCACCGCTGCGCCCGTCGCATCGTCGACATGCACGATCCGGCGATGGCTGTGCCCGCCTTCGCGCGTCAGGTGCCAGCGCTCGCCAAAGCCCTCGCCGGCGTTGAACGGCACGCCCAGTTCGGCCAGCCGCTCGATGGCCGCCGGGGCGTTCTCGACGACGAACTCGACTGTCTCGCGATTGTTGAGGCCCGCGCCTGCCACCATCGTGTCCTCGACATGCTCGGCAAAGCTGTCGCCGCCATCCAGCACCGCCGCGATCCCGCCCTGCGCCCAGTTGGTCGACCCGCCATCCAGCGCGCCCTTGGCCAGCACCAGCACGCGCCTGTCCTGCGCCAGATTGATAGCCGCCGTAAGCCCCGCCGCGCCGGAACCGATGATGATGACGTCGTAATTTTGGGTGGGCATTATTCTCTCTTACACCGTTCGTCCCGAGCGAAGTCGAGGGACATTATTCTTAAGGTTTGCGCGAGCGTGTCTCGACTTCGCTCGACACGAACGGAAATCAGGCGAGGGTTACGCAGCCGCCGCCGTCAGATTAAGGAACACATCCTCCAGATCCGGGTCGCGCGTCACCACGTCCACGATCTGCAGCCCCATGCCCTGCACCGCGCTCAGCACTTCGCCGGCATTGGCCTTGTCCTTGGCATAAGTGATCGTGAGCACCCGACCCGCCGTCAGCTCGACTTTCTCGAATCGTGCATGGGTGGGCGCTGCGTCCAGATCGCGGTCCACCGTCACCTGCACGACCTTTTCGGTCGCCATGCCGACCAGTTCGCGTGTCGGCTTATTCGCAATCAGCCGACCGTGGTTGATGATCGCGATCCGGTCGCACAACTGCTCGGCTTCCTCCAGATAATGCGTCGTCAGCACGATCGTCACGCCTTGCTCATTGAGCTGCTTCACATAGGCCCATAATTGCTGGCGCAGCAAAATGTCCACGCCCGCCGTTGGCTCGTCCAGCACCAGGATCGGCGGCGAATGCACCATCGCCTTGGCCACCAGCAGCCGCCGCTTCATGCCGCCCGACAGCGTGCGGGCATAAGCGTTCGCCTTGTCCTCCAGATGCACCGCGCGCAGCAACTCCATCGATTTCCGCGCGCCCTTGGCCACGCCATAGAAGCCTGCCTGATTCTCCAGCGTCTCGAACGGCGTAAAGAACGGATCGAACACGATCTCCTGCGGCACAATCCCGATGGAGTTCTTCGCATTGCGCGGATTCTCGTCAATGTCGAAGCCCCAGATGCGCGCCGACCCGCTTGTCTTGTTCACCATCCCCGACAGGATGTTGATCAGCGTCGACTTGCCTGCGCCGTTCGGGCCCAACAGCCCGAATATCTGCCCGCGCGGCACTTCGAACGACACATGGTCGAGCGCTTGCTTCCCGCCCTTGTAGACCTTGGACAGATTATCGATGACGATGGCGGCTTGCGATGCGGTGCTCATGGGACATGCTCTTAGCGCGCACGAACCGGAAGGTCGAGTAACCGCGATATTGCGGCGCGGCATATTGCGGGGCATGGGCGGCGATGATACAGGCGTGGGCCATGATCCAGCCCCCCGAAATCCTCCGCACCGCCAAGACCCGCGTATCCTGCGACGGATCGGGCGACATCCCCGCCGCGCTCGGCCATCCGCGCGTCTATCTGGAGATCGACGAAAAGGGCTATGTCGACTGCGGCTATTGCGACCGCCGCTTCATACTGGTGGGCGGCCCCGCCGACGGCGCGGACCAAAGCACACTCCCCGACATCGCTTCGGGCGCAAGCGTACAGTAGGCGCTGCCGCACTCCTGCTAAAGCAGGAGTCCAGACTGATCTCCTGCCGAATTAGAAGTTTGGCCTGCCCCAATCGGGACAGGCCAAGATAGATGCAGATCGCGGCGTCATTGCTAGGCAGACGTCGCTTCCGGATTTGTCACCCTTCGTTTTCGTCAGGCGCATTCTGGCGCACGAGCACCATTGTTTGATTGAGCAATTGGTAAGCGATCTCACCGAAGGTGACAGGCCCCGCAATGCCTCCGATGGCCTTGCCCTCAAGCGACCCGTGGAGGAAGTTCAGAATACAATTGCAGGACCAGACAGCCCCTTCGAGCGAGTGGTTGGCGAGTTTTTCGCGGAAGGTCCCGGCGTAGTCGACAAGCGGAGCGGCGAAACGATAGTCCACGCCGGGAAACACCGGCGCGTAGAGCGTTGCCACCTGCGTGTCGCGATCGACCGATTTGATCGAGACATTGATGGGGGCACCCGCGAAATCGCCGATCAGCGGCAACATGCCACCATCCATGCCGTGCTCGACAAGATAGGCGGCGAAGTTGGTAGGCTGACCGTTGACGATGCAATGCGTGGGCGCGAAATCCGTATTTTCGAAACGTAAGACGTCGCCATCGCCCGGTTTGAACGGATTGACGATTTCGATCGACGCAAGCACGTCCTCGGGTTGGGCGATATGGGCAACCACCGCACGGTCGGCATGCTTGGTTGGCCCGGTTCCGTCATAGACCTTGGCCGAGGCCGTGGGATCGGCAAGATCGACACCCGCGATCCAGCCCACGGTGGGGCTTAGAAACGCTTGGGGATAGTCAGCCGCTTCATTGGCGAATCGCTCGTGGCAGACCGAACCTGCTGGAATTATCGCAAGGGAGAAGCCGTGTTCGGGGCCGTTGCCCGAGATGTCGGCCAGATGATCGGCATCATAGACTGCGACACTGACGCTTCCCATCCGGGAGAGGTCCGTTACGAAGACCTGACCTTCGGTAATCACCCGACCGCCTTCGACGGTCATGAAATAGGGGGTGGTGCTGCCGATCCAGTTGCCGGAGGGCAGCATGTCCATTGCCGATTCCGGACCCGCGATTGATAGCGGCAGTCCTGCCTCGATCAGCGCAACCGCCTCCGCGATTGCGAGCAGGCCGTTGGTCGGCTGAGATTTAGCCACGGTTGAATTGAACGATTTCATCAGCAAGGCTCCGCTCCCATTTCGCATAATATTCGTGAATTTCCGCCGCCTTCTGCGCGGCAGGCGCGGTGCTGCGCTCCATGCGCTTGATGAGCATCTGGGTCGCGACATTGTTGGTCCGCAGTGCCGCCAGTCCTCCGTTCGCCAGCTTTTGCCAGCAAGGGGATGTAGGTAACGGTATGGCCATCTATTGCTCCTCTGTTGCTGGTATCATAGTCGATTGACCGCAGTTGGTTGGAGCATTGCAGAATTAAATCTGGACTTCCTGGAGCGCGCGACCGTTTTAAGAGCGGCTGGGCAGTACTCACCTCGCAAAGCGCGCTGCCCGGCATCGCTTCGGGCGCGAACCTGTAATAACCAGCCTAACCGCAAGAACACCCCACCCCCGTTCGGTTCGCGCTTGTCGAGAACAGGGCTTGGCGCCCCCCGCATACGCGACGGACGCTTCTCGACTGCGCTCCAAGCTGCTCGAACCGAACGGTGAGTAGCGTTGCGGCAAGGGTTATAACTGTCTGATGGGGGTTGGTGCAGGGAATACACACCCCTATATCCCCCCTATGACCGACATCACTTCGCACTTCACCGACGCCCGCGGCTTCCTCTATCGCGACGGCCTGCTCGATCCCGATGGCGCCCGCCGCCTCACTGCGCAGGCGCTGGGCAAGTGCGATGACGGCGAACTCTACCTCCAATATCGCGCGTCGGAGAGTTTCGGTTTCGATGACGGTCGCCTGAAGACCGCCGATTATTCCACCGATGCCGGCTTCGGCCTGCGCGGCGTATCGGGCGAGATGACCGGCTTTGCCCATGCCAACGACATCAGCGAAGCCGCGATCCGCCGCGCTGCCGAGACGCTGACCCTGCTCGATCCCGCGACCGCCACCGCAGCAGCCCCGCCGCAGCGCACCAACCGCCATCTCTACACCGACGCCAATCCGATGGAGATCGTCCCCTTCGCTGAGAAGGTGGCACTCTGCGCAGAGATCGACGCGGCCGCCCGCGCCCGCGATCCGCGCGTCGCGCAGGTGTCGGTCAATCTCGCCGGAAGCTGGTCGGTCGTCGAAGTCGTCCGCGCCGACGGTTTCACCGCCAGCGACATCCGCCCGCTCGTCCGCCTCAACGTCTCGGTCATCCTCGAAGAAAACGGCCGCCGCGAAACCGGGGTGTTCGGCATTGGCGGACGCTATCTCTACGATCAGGTGATGTCGCCCACCATCTGGAACCGCGCCATCGACGAAGCGCTGGCACAGGCGCGCGTCAACCTCTCCTCCGTCGCTGCGCCTGTGGGGGAGATGACCGTTCTCCTCGGCCCCGGCTGGCCCGGCATCGTCCTGCACGAAGCCATCGGCCACGGCCTCGAAGGCGATTTCAACCGCAAGGGCACATCGGCTTTCTCCGGTCGCGTGGGACAGCGCGTCGCTGCGCCCGGCGTCACCGTGGTCGACGACGGCAGCATCGCCAACCGCCGCGGGTCGCTCAGCATCGACGACGAAGGCACGCCGACCCAGGAAAACGTGCTGATCGAGGATGGCATCCTGCGCGGCTACATGCAGGATCGCCTGAACGCGCGCCTGATGGGCGTTCCCGCCACCGGCAACGGTCGCCGCGAAAGCTATGCCCACGCCCCCATGCCCCGCATGACCAACACCTTCATGCGCGGCGGCAATGACGATCCCGCCGAACTGCTCAGCCGCGTCAAAAACGGCATCTTCGCCAAGAGCTTCGGCGGCGGACAAGTCGACATCGTGTCGGGCAAGTTCGTCTTCTCCTGCACCGAAGCCTATCGCATCGTGGACGGCAAGATCTGCGACCCGATCAAGGGCGCGACCCTGATCGGCGACGGTCCCACTGCGCTTACCAAGGTCACGGGCATCGGCAACGACATGGCGCTCGACGAAGGCATCGGCATGTGCGGCAAGGGCGGGCAAAGCGTTCCTGCGGGCGTCGGCCAGCCGACATTGCTGATGGAAGGCCTGACGGTCGGTGGCACCGCCGCCTGATCGTCTTTGGGCCCTAACAGTGCCCAAAATTTAAGCAGTTCTGCCGCGCTGCACAATTTTTTAGCGTCGCGACTCGTATCGTCTCGCCCTAACGCCGTGTTAACGCACGTTTAAGAAACTGGCACGGTCCTTGCTGACCTTTCTATCGCACACCAGAATAAGGGGGCGATATGAAACTTGTCATGGCTATCATAAAGCCGTTCAAGCTTGACGATGTACGAGAGGCACTTTCCACTCTTGGCATTGCGGGCATGACGGTCAGCGAAGTTAAAGGCTTCGGTCGCCAGAAGGGCCAGACCGAAATTTACCGCGGCGCCGAATATTCGACGAACATGGTTCCGAAGATCAAGATCGAAGTCGTTTGCGACGACGATCTGGCACCGCGTGTTGTCGAAGCGACGCAGCAGGCCGCCAACAGCGGCGCAATCGGCGATGGCAAGATTTTCGTTCTCGATGTGAGTCAGGCCGTGCGCATCCGCACGGGCGAGACCGGCGAAACCGCGCTGTAAGGAAGGGGGAATAATGACTGTTTCCAAGAAACTTTGCGGTGCGATGGGGGCGATTGCCGCTTCCCTGTTCGCCGCCGCGCCGGCCTTTGCCGGTCCGATCAAGGCACCGACCGTCGAACAGATGGCCACCATGGTCAACAAGGGCGACGTCGCCTGGATGCTGGTATCCTCGGTCCTCGTACTGATGATGTCCGTCCCCGCGCTTGCGCTGTTCTACGGCGGCCTCGTCCGTACCAAGAACATGCTCAGCGTCCTGATGCAGGTGTTCATGATCGTCTCGGTCGCGGCGCTGGTCTGGTGCTGCTGGGGCTATTCGATGGCCTTCACCAGCAACAACGTCTTCGTCGGCGGCTTCTCCAAGGCGTTCCTGATGGGCGTATCGGGCACCACTTATGCCGCGACGTTCAGCAACAACGTCTATCTGCCTGAATTCGTGTTCGTCATTTTCCAGATGACCTTCGCGTGCATCACGCCAGCCCTCATCGTCGGCGCCTTTGCCGAACGTGTGAAGTTCTCGGCGCTGATGGTGTTCGTGGTGGCATGGCTCACGGTCATCTACTTCCCGATCGCGCACATGGTCTGGTACTGGGCGGGTCCCGACTTCCTGCCTGATGCACCGACCGACTATGGCTTCCTGTGGGGCATGGGCGCGCTCGACTTCGCTGGCGGCACCGTTGTGCACATCAACGCCGGTATCGCGGGCCTCGTCGGCTGCATCATGATCGGCAAGCGCATCGGCTATCCCAAGGAACCGATGGCACCGCACTCGCTGACCATGACCATGATCGGCGCGAGCCTGCTGTGGGTCGGCTGGTTCGGTTTCAACGCCGGTTCCAACCTCGAAGCCAATGGCGTCACCGCTGTTGCCTTCATCAACACCTTCGTTGCCACTGCTGCGGCAGCCGTCTCCTGGGCGCTGATCGAACAGTTCCATCATGGCAAGCCTTCGCTGCTCGGTGCAGTGACGGGCGCCGTGGCCGGTCTGGTCGCCATCACCCCGGCTTCGGGTTACGCCGCGCCGATGACGTCCATCGTGCTTGGCTTCATCGTCTCGCCGATCTGCTACCTCTTCGTCGCTTCGGTGAAGCAGAAGTTCGGCTATGACGACAGCCTCGACGTGTTCGGCGTCCACTGCGTCGGCGGCATCGTCGGCGCAATCGGCACCGGCATCGTCGCTGACCCGGCCTTGGGCGGTCAGGGCTTCTTCGACTACACCGTCTTCCCGGCGGGCGTGGGCGTCTATGACATGGGCGCGCAGATCATCACCCAGATCAAGGCCGTTGTCCTGACACTGGTCTGGTCGGGTGTCGGCAGCGCGATCCTGTTCTTCATCATCGACAAGACCATCGGTCTTCGTCCTACCGCAGACGCCGAACAGGAAGGCCTCGACCTCTCCAGCCACGGCGAACGCGCCTATAATTACTAAAAGAGTTCGGCAGGGCGGGCCACCATAACGGCCCGCCCGCCACCCGATGTTCCTCCTGCGAACAACCCTGGGCCGGTGCGCAAGCATCGGCCTTTTTTTGCGCGTCCCCGGTTGGAAAAAGGCTCAGACCAGGCGTTCGCCCGGATAGGCCGGACGCATTGTTGCAAAATTGTGACAGCAATGCTGCGATTGCTCAGTCGGGCGCAGTTTGCGCATGCATCTGCACGCCCAGACCCCTAGGGGCAGCGCGTCACACCATAACGTGACCGAAACAAAGGAAAATGATTACAATGAAGCGCATTTTAGCCGTTGTTGCCGTGGCCACTGCTGTTGTCGCCACGCCGGCCCTCGCTCAGGAATTTCAGGGTGCCCGCGTTGGCGTGGAAATCGGTGCCGTTGACGATGATTTCGCAGGCACGGACAAGGCCAGCTACGGCATCAATGCTGGTTACGATTTCGATCTGGGCACCACCGTTGTTGGCGTCACCGGTTCGTACACCGGCCTGTTCGATGACGACAACACCGACCTTCGCGATCTGACCATTGCCGGTCGCTTCGGCTTCAAGGCTACGCCCCGCACGTTGGTTTACGGCACCGCTGGTTACTCCAACCTGGACGCAGACAACTTCCCCGGCTCGCTGGACGGCGTAAAGGTCGGCCTTGGCGTCGAACAGAAGTTCGGCAACCTCTTTGCCAATGTGGAAACACGGTACGGCAACTATGAATTCGGTGTGGAACTGTACCAGACCGTCATCGGCGTAGGCTACCGCTTCTAATTCAGCGGCTTATTCCATGGGAAAGGCGGCGCCAGCGCGCCGCCTTTTTTTGTGCGGGATACGGTTACCTCAGCGACTGGTGTGACGGCACATTTTTCTTGACATAATGAACCATATAGGTTATATGCCACAGCACTTCCTATCTGTCTGGCCAGATATACGGGAAAGAAAGGTCCTGTTCGGCATAAGCGGCAACGCAACTGTCGGGCAGGAGCGGTCGGCGCGGAAC
>NZ_BSEF01000028.1:0-24900 GCF_027925545.1 Sphingobium sp. BS19 | reverse complement strand
CCGCGAAAGCTCCTCGGTACTCATACGCAACACCGCCATGCTCAATACCTCCGAACAGCCGGAGGGCACGGTAGCCCAAGTGAGACATCTCTACTTTGCGCAACTGTGACATTTGAACGTTGCTGCTACACCTTTGGCATGCCTATAAAGCTAATTATGTTTCACAATCTCCGCGGTGTTATGCTGGCAGCAGCGGTCCCATACAAGCTACGACGACTGTTTGCCCCTCCGGTTATGGAATGGCAGCGCAAATCCACTCACAGCGCAAATTCAACATCTTATAGTGTCCGGCTTATAGTGTCCGGGATCCGCGATTCCGAAAACGCCCCTTCCTATCATCCACACCCCACAGACCGAACCCGTATGTATGGCAGATACTGTCGGCGGCTTTTGCGCTGCGAACGACGGCAATGTTGGGGGCACCGGTCGTCACCGCAATCGACTATCCTTGCTGCCGCGACGATTAATGTGCCAGTGGACCATGGCTTTACCGCAATGTTTGACTGAAGCTGGCGCATGATTGCCGAGGCGGGCATCGAGGGGTTCAGACGTCCGTACACTATGCCGGAGCGCTGATGTGGCACAGCGCACGCTTCGCAAAGCTTTCCAAAGCAAGGACCGGCTGATCGCGCTAGCGATCCGTGGGCGTGCGAAGACGTAAACCCTATTATGCAATGACGCCGGTGCGGCTCACGCCATTCGTTCGCGCGCAACCTTCTGCAATACGGTGAGCGGCATCGCACCCAAGGTGAGGACGCTGTGGAATGCCTTGGGGTCCCAGCGTTTTCCTGCCTTGCGCTTGGCTTCGTCGCGTAGCTCCGTCCATACCGTATGGCCGATTTTGTAGCTGCACGCCTGGCCCGGCCAGACTGTGTATCTGTCGATTTCGCCCTGGCTGCGCCCGCGCGCGATGCCCGTGGTGGCGATCAGATAGTCGGTCGCCTTTTCCCGGCTCCACCGCTTCACATGCATACCGGAATCGACCACGAGCCGTGTCGCCCGGAACAGCAATGACTGGAGATAGCCGATCTGCCCCAGCGGATCGCCATCGTACATGCCCATTTCGTCCGCGAGTTGTTCGGAATAGAGCGCCCAGCCTTCGGAATAGCCGGAGTAGAATCCACGCCGCCGGATCAGCGGTATCTCGCTGCTCTCCAGCGCGGACATGACTTGCAGATGGTGGCCCGGCACGCCTTCATGATAGCTCAATGTCGCCAAGCCGAATTTGGGCCTGTCGAACGTGTCGCGCAGATTGATGAAATAGATCGCAGGCCGTGTCCCGTCGAGTGAGGCGGACTGATAATAGCCGCCGGGCGCGCCTGCCTGGATCGCTTCGGGCACCCGCCGCACTTCGACCGGCGCCTTGGGCAGCACCGCAAACTGTTCGGGTAGACGCTTCGTCATTGCCGCCACCTGCGCGCGTAGTTGCTCCAGCAGAGCTTCCCGGCCCGGATCGGTATTCGGATAGAGTTGATCGGGCCGCTTGTTCATCGCCACCAGCCGATCGCCAACGCTGCCGGTGGTCAGGCCTTGCGTCTTGAGCAGGCCATCCAGCCGCGCGCCGATTTCGGCCACTTGTGCAAGCCCAAGCTTATGAATCTCATCCCCGGTCATATCGGTGGTCGTGGCCGCGCTTGCTGCAGCGGCATAATAGGCATCGCCGTCCGGAAGCCGCCACACGCCTGCATCATGCACGGCCTTTCCGCGCAGTTCGGCGACCAATGCGCGCTGCCGATCGAGGGCCGGGAACACTTGCTCGCGCATCAGGCGCGCAACTGTCTGTGTGCGCTCGGGCGGCAGTTGCGCCGTTTGAAGTTTCGCGGCCAGATCGGTCGCCGGTCCAGTCGCTTCGGGTGCCTTGTCCCGCACCGCAGCGATCTGCTTCAGCGTCGTGTCGAGAATATAGTCTGGGGCGAACACGCCCTTAGCGGCATCCTGGCGCTGTCGCTCGGTCTCCGCATCTATGACGCCTGCAAAGGCCTCCACTCGCTGAACATAGGCATCGGCATCGCTGGCATTTGCCACGCGATGCTGGTTGGATAGAAAGTCCGGCACGTCGCGATAACCGCCGGTCAATTGAGTCAGCACATAAGGGGCAAAGCGACCGGCGCTTGCACCGAAATCATAGCGCTCACCGGCCTGCACGCGCTCCAGACTATATTTGACAATGTCGTAATCGAGCTTGGCAGCATCACCAAGCGTGTCGCGGGGGATAGATCGAAGCGCGGCCAGCTCCTGTTTCGCACGGATGAACTGGCGCTGCTGGCCTGCACGGGAGGCGTCACCCAGCTTCGCCTTCAACCCGGCACGAGGGCCGACATCCAGCCCCAAAGACGTTGCCTGCTCAGGATTATCTTCCAGACGGGCGTAGAAGAACTGGTCCAACATCGCGCGCAAATCGGCATCGCGCAGGCCGCCAGAGGCTTTCGCGAAATGCGGCACAGCGGCAACGACGGTTGCTACACTGACGGATGCGAGAAATTCACGACGATGCATGGGTGCTCCTGGATCGGAATGGATTGGGCAAGACTGCTGAACAGAGAGGATTGCAGTCCGCCACTGGCTTTGTCGAGACAAATCGGTGTGTTAGCCGATATTCCGCTACAGGCAGTGTGCCCTATGCTGTGCCTGGAGCGCTCAGTTCCAGAATCGATAAATCGGGTCCGTGCGCCCCTGACTTCCTTGCAAATCCAGCGGGGCGTACATGCCGCTGTCCATCTGGCGCGTGCTCTTGTCGGTCCGCGTCCAGTCGCAAACGAAGCTGCGCTCGGCAAATTTCCAGATGCCCTCGCGACGGGTGAAACGGTCTATATAGCGTCCGCCGGTCAATGTTTCGGTCTTGTCCGCATCGGCACCCGATGTCGAAGCAACGGCGATGACATAGGTCTCCGCAACGGCGCTGTCACCGGCCACGTCGATCCACTGATTGGCGATGGAATGGAATGTCTGTTCGAAGACTGTCGCAACGATACGACAAATTTCGCCCGCAAATTCTTGCCCGTTGCCGTTGAAGGCACCGCTGACAACCGTGCTGTCATCATGGAAGATGGATTTCAGCAGCTCGACGTCCGCCCGGTCGACACCACGGCAATAGGCCATCGTGAGATCGGCGATCTGTTGCCGGGAAATGACTTCGTCGATCACTTGCGTCGATACCGTGTCGGTCTGCGTGTTCATGTCGTGGTTTCCTGATCCATCCTGTCGGTTCCGTGCAGCGGCCAACGCCAGCAGGGCGATGCCCGTATCGGCGGACCCCTGACCCCCTGTCGGAACATGCGCGCTTAACGGAGAAAGCCCGCTCGCTTCCCAGCTCCCCGGCCAGTTTGCATTGGTATCGAGCACATAGGTGCGGTGGGACAGTCTCCACTGTGCATCGCGGCGCTCATGCCGGTCGAGATAGCGTCCGCATACCAACCGCTGCATCATCGCGCCGTCACTATCGGGCGCTTGCACATAGGCTATGACGTAGCTTTCCGAGCGTGCGGTGTCGCCATCGAGACGGATCCACATTTGTGCCGTGCGATGCAGCGTAACCGGCTGGCCCCGCTGGGCATCCGTCAGGATCGTGGCGAAGGCCTGTGCCGGACCGGCGTAGAAGCGATAGTCGACCGTCGCATCCGGATGATAGCAGTCCGCCAGCAACGCTGCGTCCGCTCGGTCTACGCCTCGGCTATGCTGGGCAAGGCGTTGTGCGATGGCCTGAATATCGGCAATTTGGGCAATGGTGGTGGGTGTGCCGGTCATCCCATCGTCTCGCCATTGTCGATGACGATATGCGTGCCGGTGATCTGGCGCGATTCCTCGGATGCGAGGAACAGAACCAGGTTCGCGACATCTTCCGGCTGGCCTTGCCCCTGCGCATGTACCTGATCCAGACCGGCTGCATCGGCGGGTAACTGGGCAAGTGCCTGCTGCGTCATCGGGGTATCATGTGCGCCCGGTGCAATGGCGTTGACGCGAATGCGATACCGCTGTTCCTGACAATGCACCGCAATGCTGCGGGTCATAGCAATGATCCCCGCCTTGGCCGCCGAATAGGCCGGAATGCTACTGATCCCCTTGAGCGCCGCGACAGATGCGACGTTGATGATCGATCCGCCGCCGGTCTTGGTCATATGGGGAATGGCGGTCTTGCAACCGAGGAAACAGCCTTCGACCATGACTTGCATCTGGAGCCGAAAATCCGCCAATTCGGCGTCCTCGACCGATCCGAAGCGCACGAGACCTGCGTTGTTGACGAGCACGTCCAGTCTGCCGAAATGATCCAGCGTCTTTGCGACGACATCCTGCCACTGCTGCTCGTCCCGCACGTCATGCTGCAAGAACACTGCGCCGGGAATGGACGCGGCAGCTGCCGCGCCCATATCGCCCTGCACATCGGTAATAACGACCTTCGCGCCTTCGGCTGCCAGCAACCGCGCGTCGGCTGCTCCCAATCCCGATGCGCCGCCCGTTATCAGGGCAACCTTTCCTTCGACACGACCCATCATATATCCGATCAGAAGTTGAACGTGGCCGAGCCGCCAAATTGGCGGGGCGGGGCATAGCCGGCAATGCCGCCATAGCCGGGGGAGTCGTACACCGTCGAAAGATAGCGGGTGTCGAGGAGGTTCTTCGCCCACAGTCCCAACGACCAGCTACGTCCGGCGGGATAGTAGGTTATCGTTCCGTCGACGACATGGGTCGGCTGTATCTTCGACCGGGGCGTGTCGAGGATCGCCGTGTAATATTTGCTGGCCGTATATGCGTAGTTCACATCGGTCACCAACTCGGCGCCATTGCCGACGGGGACGACAAAGTTGGCACCGAACGAGGCATTCCACTTTGGCGCATTTTGCAGGCGAAAGCCTGACAGATCGAGCAACTGCCCGGACACAGCATCGGCGAAGTCGAACTGCTTATATTTGGCATCGAGATAAGCGAGCGATGCGCGCAATGTCATGCCCTCCACCGGGACGGCAGTCGTCTCGAATTCAAAGCCTTTGATTTCCGCCTTGCCCGCGTTCAGGATGCGATTGCCCTGCGTGTTGGTGGAGCGATCGAAATAGATCTGCGCCACCTGAAGATCGCGATAATTGGTGTAGAAAACCGACAGGTTGGTCCGCAAACGACGATCAAGGAAGTCCGCCTTCAAACCGACTTCGAATGTATCGACCGTTTCAGGATTGAAAGGGTTGGCGCCATCCGCCGGCACGCCCACACGCCCGGTAAAGCCGCCCGATTTGAAACCGCGCGCCCAGCTTGCGTAAACGAGCTTGTTCTGGCCCAGATCATAGTCTGCGCCCAGCTTCCACCCGACATTGTTCCAGCTTTTCGTGCCGCCGGTCGTAAACGACCCGATTATGAAATTGCCGTCACTGGTGTAGTTCGCTCCGGCAGGGTTGCCGATGCTGGTTTCCAGCGTTGGCGCAGAGGTGGTCTTCTCATGCGAATACCTTATGCCCGCCTGTAACTTCAGCCTGTCGGTCACCTGCCAATATGTCTGCGCGAAGCCGGACAGGGAATAATTGTCCTGATCCTGCGTATTTATCTGCAGCAGTCCCGGTGCAGCAAATTGCAGGCGATAGGCCTGAATATGGTCGTAGTGGGTCTTGAGGTAAAAGCCGCCGATCATCAGGTCGATGGCATCGTTGACCTGTATGTTGGACCGTACTTCCTGGCTGAACTGCCATCCCTCGGTCCGGCGGCGGGTATCGTTCTTGAACGCTGGCGTCCCATCCTGATCTGTAAATTCCAGCAAGGTGAAATGCTTGTAGCCCGTGATGGATGTCAGATCGCCAATGGGCGTATCGCGATAATTCATGGTCAGGACGCCGCTATAGGTATCCATGTTGGATATGTCGGGAACGCTGTTGTTCGCACCGAGATATTTCTCCGGAGCCTGACATTGCCCGCCGCTGATGCACGGGCTGGTGTACATCCCGTTCAAGCCCGGCTCTTCGAAGATCGCCTCACCGCGGTAGGAGCCGTTGATGACGATCGGGGAGCCGTTGCGCGCGTTGACATATTCGCCCTGCAGCGTCGCATCGAAGTCCGGACCCGGCGTGAAGCGCAGATAAGCCCGCACGGCATCCAGATTCTTGTGGCCCATGTCAGACCCGTCAACGACGTTGGTAACCCAGCCCTTGCGCTGCGTATGAATGCCCGCGACCTTGAGGGACAGCACATCCTTGACCAGCGGTGCCTCAATAGACCCGCTGATGTCGAAGCGGTCGTAATTGCCATAAGCGCCCTTTATGAAGCCGCCGAATTCGCCCGTGGGTTGACTGGTCACGACATTGACGACGCCGCCTGTCGTGTTTGCCCCGAACAGTGTGCCTTGCGGGCCGCGCAGCACTTCGATGCGGTCGACGTCGTACAGGTCGAGCAAAGCACCCATGCTGAAGAACTGCGGTATCCCGTCGACAACGATGGACACGGTGTTGCCTGCATAGGGGTCAGGCTCGATCACGCCAATGCCGCGCACGGTGAAGACGGCGGTTTGAGGCGTGTTGGCGAAATTGTCGATCTGCACATTGGGGATCGTGCCTTGCAGCGCCTGCAGCGACGTCACTTGCGCGTTGCTCAGACTTTCGCCACCGATGGCCGTGACGGAAATAGGCACGCTCTGAAGGTTTTCGGACTTTTTCTGCGCCGTGACGACGATATCCTGCAATCCGCTGGACTGATCGGATGCCGCTTGCGGGTCAGCGGGCGCTTCCTGCGCTGCTGCGGCACTTATGCTCAGCGCCATCGCTGAGATCGTCGATAATAGCGCGCCGCTCTTTGTCGCAACATTTCCTGCAAGCGTCATAATCCATCTCCCTGATCGTTGTTTATGGTGTGCCGGCACGCATCGTTGCGCTTGCCGGAGATATTCAGTGGGCGCTTTCAGCGACGTCCTTCGAGGTAGTCGTTCAGCACTTCGTGGAAAAAGCGCACACGGGTTTCCTGTCCGGTCAGATAGGCGTCATCGTACCCGCGCGAGTGCATTCCGCGCTGCTGACCCTCGGCCAGCATCATGTCCTGATAGACGATCTGCCCCTCGATTTCGGGAACGCCCCGGCCGTTGTCGAATGCGCGATGCTCCATCTCCGCCTCCCGCAAAGGCTGGGGACCGGCCATGATCGATTCCACGACGGTCTGCCCCGCCACCGGAAAGGCCATGCACCACAAGTCGAAAGTGCATTTGTTCGGATCGGTCGGATGCGGTTCGGTGCGGAAGAAAATGAGATTGTCGGGCAGGAAGGATATCGTGACGTTGGGAAACATCACCGTATGCGGGCTGTCGGTGATCTCCTCATCCGACATATGCTCGTAGTGAACATAGCCCCGATCCTTCCACAGCCGCCGCTTGGCCGCTTTCAGGTCGAGCCATCCCTGCATCGCCTTGGTTTCGTAATCGGGATAGCTGTCCGGATCGATGTCCCACTGCCGCAATATATAATCGAACGGATGCGGCGCGCCTTCGGGCAGCCGGTCGCTTAGGGAGGGGCGCATGGGTTGCACCGTTCGCCCATGGCCGTTGGGGTACATTTCATGCCGTGCGGTATCGACATCCTGATCGATCCAGGGCGGCACCTGCGGATGGGCGGTGCGCGTGTGATAGCTTTCGCTGAAATTGTCGGTCGCGAATTTCCAGTTGGTGTTGAGATCGACCTTCATCCAGAAGACCCGAACCGCCGTATCCATCGGATAATTTTTATATACCTCTGGCATGGGCGAGAGATAGTCGAGCAGCGCAGGCGCATTGTCGTCCATTGTGTACCAGACGAACCCACCCCAGACATCGCAGCGCAGTTCTTTGAGCTTCAGCTTGCCGCATGGATCGCCCTGTGGGAAATCATGTGCGTCCTGCGCATAGGCCAGCACGCCATCCTGACCCCAGATCCAGCCATGATAGGGGCATTGAAATTGCGTCGCTGCCGCGCTGTCGTTGACCAGCCGCATGCCGCGATGGCGGCAGGCATTGTAGAACGCCTTGATGCTGCCATCCGCCTGTTTCACGCAGAAGACGGACTCGTTCATGAAATCGTGGACGATATAATCGCCCGCTTCTTCCAGTTCAGCGGTGCGGCCCGCGACGTGCCAGATGCGGGTCCACATGTGGTCCCATTCGCGCTGCATGAAATCGCGAGAGGTATAGCGGTCCCCGGTGATCGGATCGCCGCGCAGGTGCGATGCGTCGCGGCCATCTATCGTCAAAGGATGCAATTGCGGCCGATTCATCATGTGTCCCAACGCGATAGGAGGTCACCCGCAGGGGTGAAGGCTCACGCGGCAAAGGATGATCGGGACAAGATCAGGCATGGAATGATCGGAGCCATGCAGCTTCGACGATGCCTCTCCTGTCGCTGGTCGTCATCTGCCAACTGT
This sequence comes from Sphingobium sp. BS19, assembly GCF_027925545.1. NCBI lineage: Bacteria > Pseudomonadati > Pseudomonadota > Alphaproteobacteria > Sphingomonadales > Sphingobiaceae > Sphingobium > Sphingobium sp. BS19. The sequence continues at coordinate 16,545 of NZ_BSEF01000028.1, read as the reverse complement.
TGAAGAGACAATAGCTAAATTGGTCGATCGACCAACCTGTCAAATCAGTGAGGTTTGGTCAGGCGCTCCAGGCCTGCGCTGAAGAAACGAATGGCCGGACGCGCCATGTCCTCCAGACCGCCGACCGAGTGATGATCCCGCGTCAGATCGTCCAGAAAACCCGGATCCTGAACCATGAAGATCAACGCCGATTCGATCAGATAGATCGCGGCCAGAATATCGCTGGCTTGCGCATCCGGAGTCAGGACACGCACCCGTTCTTCGAACAAGACACTTACGGCGCTCAGCTTCTGCAACACCGGGCGTAATTCCGGCATCCGGTATGAACTCATGAGATGGGATGTCATGATGACATAGTGACGCAGATCATGATCCGGCGTTGCTGCAATCGTCAGGAAGGGCAGCACGAAAGCTGATACGGTTTGTTCGGGGTTCAGCCCTGCCGGGGCCGCCGCATCGGCATCGGCAAAACTTTGCGCTATGATCTCGACAAGCATTCCAAGCTTGCGGTCGACCACGGCGCTGAAAATCTCGTGCTTGTTGCCGAAATGGTAGTGGACAAGGCTCTGACGAACGCCAGCCTGCGCAGCGATGTCGCGCAGTCCCGTGCCTTGATACCCATGTCGGGCGAAAAGGATTTCGGAGGCATCGAGAATAGCCTTCCGGGTTTCGGCTCCTTTGGGGGAATTGCGTGTCGCCATATCGAGCCCGCTTAGCCGTAAAACGGCCCACAGCAAAAGCCTAAGCTGTATGATGGCTCCCACCATGAGAACGAAGCGGACCGGCAATGCCGGTCCGCTCGCATCGGTGTCGCGCCGCTGCTGGCGGACGGGGTCAATCGACTTTCTGAATCACCGCACGCCCAAACCGAATAGTACCCGATGGCGTATAACTGCCGTTTTCCGCACGCAGATAGGCGTAGAGATTATGGGTGATTTCCCCCGCAGCCAGCGGCATTTCACCAGCCACATAGCTGTGCGGCGCAGTGCGCAGCACGCCCGATATCGCTTCGCTGGGCAGACCGCCGACTAGGTCGGGCAGTTGCAGGTCGCTGTTGTAATTGCTGCCGCCTTTCCAGCGCATCTGCAAATGCGGGAAGGCGATGCAGTTATTGCCTGCGTCGATCTCGAACTCCACCAGTGCTTCGATAGTATCGCCCGCCGCGATGGACGCGAGCGACGCCGTGGAAGGGTTCTGGAACAATCGACCGAACGGCCCCCACGCCGCCGCCGTAAAGCCGCTGGCCGTATAGCTGCCCCCGAATGTCATCTGGTGCATCCGCCGTCCCGTAAGGGGTGACGCCACCTGAGTATGGGCAACCGTCAGGCCGGATGTGTTCGACATCGCTGCTGTCCAGCTCGTTGGCGCGGTGCCGCTGATCGTGCCGGAGGACGGCGTAGTTACCGTGCCGCTGGCGCCTTCCATCATCGGGTTCTGCACATAGCTGGCGTGGGTCAGTCCGCTCGACCAGGCCAGATTGTTGCCGGGGGAGCAGATCGATGGGCGGATACCAGGTGCGCAGGATCGCGGCGACAGCCTTGCCCGCATAATAACCGCCTGCAATCGCCGGGTGCGTCCCGTCATAGGTATAGCCCGCACGAGGTTGCGCACCGACCGATGCCGGGTCGGCAATATCCGGCAAACAGGCCGAAGCGACCGCCACCATGCCCTGCGCCCGCGCAGCGAAACGCGCGAGCCAGCGATTACAGCGGTCCATCACCTGAAACTGCGCCGCCGTGAACAGTGCCGAAAAGCCACTGGTACGCGGTAGGATCGGCGCGAAGATCGTGCGGCAGTTACGCTGCGCATTGAACTGTGCGATGGCTTCCCAATTGGCAACGATCGTTTCGAACGACAGCCCGTCCTTCACATCGTTGGTACCGCAATGCACATACATGAAGGCCGGCTTGCGGGGCATCTGGGCATGAAATGCGGGCAGGTTGGTCAGGATCGTTGCAGTCGTTTCGCCGGGAAAGCCCCAGATGTTCGTCGTGGTCGGCACCTGCACCCGCTGTCCGCACAGGATCAGCGCCCAGGTAAGGATGCCCTTTGCGCTTTTGAGGATATTGGTTGGGGCGGGGGGCAGGGTGACGCGATCGGACCCGTTGTAATCAGCGGTCGCGATGCTGTCGCCGATCGACGCGCCAAGGGGCGTAGTGGCCGCCAGCGCGGCCTTGGCAAGAGCGGCATTGGACAGGCCGCCCAGACTTCCGGAAGTGCGGGGCATGGGTTCAGGCCTCCGCAATCAGAGCGGAGGCAGTGGTGCCGGTCGCCCGGACATGACTGGCGCGCACCGCGATGTAGCTGGCGTCCGGCAAATTCCGGTAAATGACATCGGCGCTGCCATCCACGCCGCGCAACGTCACGTCTCCGCCGCCGCCGACATATATGCCCTTGGGAATGAGCGGCAGTGCATTACTGTCATGCGGCACGATTGGATAAGGCGCGCGGGACGGCGACCCTTCGGCGTCCTGATAGCTGGCAAAAATATCGACCATGAATGAGTCTCCTGAAAGAGAGGGAAGGCATGAAGCGGATGTGGGAAATCATCCTCGACCGGCTCCGTCTAAAACCCATCTGGTTATGTAGGACAGAATAAATTTGCCAAAAATTTTCGTGTTTGGTCTGCTTGATCGTTGCACGGTCGCGACCATGCCTCTATCGTCGGTCTATGAGCGAAGCGATCAGTGCGGAGCAGGGGCAGCGGCTCTGCATATATACCCGCGCGTGGCGCTCCTCGGGGGCGGGGCTGTTCGCTCAGGAGCTGGTAGCGGGTATCGTTGACAAGGGGGGTGACGTCACTTTCGTCGCGCCGCGCGCGCAGGACGCCCGCTTCGAAGAACCGCGACCGCGTCTAAGGCGATTGGTGCCGCCGCATGAACAGCCGGGGCAGGGGCGGATCTCCAACATCGTCCGCTCGCTATCCCGTATGGCATTGTCGGTGTTGTTCCTTTTGCGGGCGCGGATGACATGCCGCGTTTTCATCGTTTCGATCCCCGACCCGTTGATCGTCTCGGTCCCGGCTCTTGCCCTACTGCGCCTGACTGGAGCGCGCATCATTTTTATCGCGCACGATCCCTTGCCGCACGCTTGGAAACTGCCTGCTGCGTTGCGCTGGCTGGAGCGTGGGACGCACGGCGCCTGTTATCGTCTGGCGTCGGCCGTCGCCGTCTTGAGCGAACCCTCCCGCACCAAAATGGCGGAGGCGTTTCCTACCCTGACTACGCCTGTCTGCGTGATCGAACATGGCGTATTCGTGATGGGCGATCCGCAGCCGTTGCAGGGCGATCGTCTGTTGCTGCTTTTTGGCACGCTGCGGCGAAACAAGGGTATATTGGAAGGCATGGAGGGCGTGCTGTCGGCCCATGCTGCCGGTGTGCCGGTGCGCCTTGTTGTGGCGGGGGGCGTGCACAAGGAGGAGCAGGACTATGCACGCGCTATCGAAGAATGCGCTGCGCGTGCGCCCGATGTGATTGACCTGCGGCTGGGCTATGTCGACGACAATGCCTTGCGCGATGTGCTGGCGGCATCGGACGCTCTTCTGCTGCCCTATACCGACTTCCACTCGCAAAGCGGGGTCGCGTTATTGGCGGCGTCCAATGCGCGTCCGGTCATTGCCTCCGCAGCAGGGGGAATCGGTGCATTGATGGCGGAAGGGATGCCTTCGGTCACGATTGCGCAGCCGGTGACGGCACGAAACGTCGAGGCAGCCATTACGGCGTTCTTCGCCACGCCTACCGCGACCTGGAACATGCAGGCGCAGCGCTACTTGGAACATACGCTGGATGTTCGATCCTGACAGGCGATTGGTGCTCAGTATCTCGCGCTGGCGGCGCGTATTTAGGGGGCTTACCGTTCGCCCTGCACCTTTGCACGTATCCGCCGCCGCAGATCGTCGGGCAAAATCCATAACAGGATGAAGGCAAAGAGTTGCCGCGCGGTCGGCTTTCCCTTCTGAAATGCTGCGCGCAGCAACGGCAGGCAAGCGTACCACTGGCGCTTCGCGGCAACATCCTGCGCGACGACGGACAAGCAGAAACCGGCATACGCCCGCGGCGTCAAAAGGCTTCCCATGCGGTCGGCCCATGCGAGCGACCGTTCCCATGCCCCATCGCGACTGAGCGACGGTCTTGCCTCCCCCACATAATGGACGACCAACGGTTCCGGCGCAGTCAATAAGGTGCAGCCTTGTTCCTTCACCGCGCGGATCATTAACTCCCAATCTTCGTGCAAGCGGGAGTCGGCAAATTGCAGCCTGTCGAACATCGGGCGCGGAAACATGAAAGACGATGTCTGGAGGAAACTTTGCCCACCCTTCAGCCAGGACCGCCGATCGAACATCCATTCGTCAAGCGGTATATCCCCGGCATAGCCTTGGATCGGTCTTACGAAGGGCCCCTGCGGCGTCATTACCCGCGTTAACGTGACGAGGACCGCGCATTCGGGATCGACGCTCCCGTCCTGCGGCAGCATGGCAAGCTGCTTTTCCAGTTTGGTCGGCAACCATTCGTCGTCGTCGTCCAGAAACGCCACCCACTGTCCCGTCGCCGCCAGCGCGCCGGTATTGCGCGCCACGCCGGGGCCGCGCTGATCGGGTTGCACGATCCGGCGCAGGCGGGGGTCGGTGAAGCTGTCCAGCGCGGTTTCCGTGGCGGGATCGGGACCATCCACCACGACGATCACCTCCAGATCGCACAGGCTTTGCGAAAGGACGCTTTCTATGGCGCGTTTCACCAGATCGGGACGCCCGAACGTCGGTATTACTGCACTTACGATCGGCATCTATTCCGTTTCCGTATTGCTTGGATGCCAACACTGCATCCCGCGTATCGCATCCTAATCCGAAATGGTGTAAAACTTACATCACGGCTGTTCCAACAACGTGCCTACGCAAATTATGTTGCGCTGCAACATAATTTGTCGCTTAATATGGAGTAAAGGTTGGTCGTGGTAGCGGACTCGCACCATTTCGGTTTTTAATCAGCATGATCGCGTGTCGACTTATCGATGTTGCGTTGTTGCTTTAGGGGGCTGGCCCCTGCTTGAAGAGGGTAAAGTTGCTTAATTTCGGTCGACTGCTCAAGGCACGTTCGGGAAACCCGTCTACGGCGGAAGGCGAGCGCATTTATGCGATAGGGGATATCCACGGCAGGCTCGACCTGATGAAGGATATACTTGCCCGTATCGAAAGACATGCTGCTACGCTGCCGCCTGCGCGCTCGGTGCATATCGTGGTGCTGGGCGACATGATCGATCGCGGCCCGGATTCGGCGGCTGTCCTGCGCTATCTGCACGGGGTCCAACAGACGACGGGTCGGCTTATTGTCCTGCACGGCAATCATGAGGAATTGATGTTGCGCGCGCTGGCGGGAGAGCCGGGGATGCTGCGTGCTTGGATGCGCATCGGCGGTTCTGCGACGATCCGCAGCTATGGCGTCGAACCCCCGCACCGCGACGACGATCAGCGCGCGGCCGTCAACGACCTGCTAAAAGTTATCCCCTCGAACATCATCGAATGGATTCGCCATCTGCCGTTGACTGCACGGTCTGGGGATTATCTCTTCTGTCACGCCGGTATCCGGCCCGGCGTTGCCCTTAAGCGACAAAAGCGCGCCGATCTCGTCTGGATTCGCGACGAGTTTCTGGAAGATCCGCTGGATCACGGCGTCATGGTCGTTCACGGCCACAGCGTGTCGACCGATGTCGAGATGCGCGGCAACCGTATCGGCATCGATACGGGCGCCTATCGCACCGGCATCTTGACGGCGCTCTATCTGGAAGGGGAGGATCGTCAGATCATCTCCACCGAAGCGCCGCTGGAGTTGGGTAGCGCCGACGCAGTGGATGCCACGCCGGTCGAAGGCCAGCTATCCTGATATCGGTACCTACAAGGCAGCGGACTGCACTATGATAAGCACTGTTTTGGGCCTCCTTCTCGCGGCCGCACCGCAAGACACCGCCGCGCCATTGCCCCCCGCGCCCCCGGCTGCCGCGCAACCGGCCACCCCGACGCCCAATGCGGTGACACCCAAGGGTGCCGATAATGCTGCCGATATGGGGTATCTCTCCGCCGGTGCGCTCGTCGATCGCTGCTCGGAAACGTCTTCGGCCAGCACATCCTATTGCTTCGCCTATATCGCCGGCGTCCGCGATGCGATGAAAGCCTATGAAATCTGGCTCAACGCTCGCGAATTCTGCCCACCCGCCGGGCAATCGCAAAGCGATCTGCGCCGCGCATTCGTCGGTTTCGTGTCGGCTTATCCCACCAACCGGACCGGGCAGGCGGCGTCAGTCGTGGTGGTGTCGCTCAAGCAGACATATCCATGCGAGCCAGAACCGTCGCCTGCCACGCCTCTTCCGCCGAAGCCCTGATCTAAGGCTTAGCTATGAAAGCGTGACCGCAGGTTACGCAGCGGCGTTGTCATCGTAAACGATAGCTGCGCCATCGCGTAGGTGAAAGCAAAGCCCACCACGATCATGATGAGTTTGGTCGTGGTGTCGGCCGCCATCATCTTGGTACCCGACCACCAGTAATAGGCGTTCACCGGCTCAAGATGCCAGAGATAGGCGCCATAGGACAGCACACCCATCTTCCGCATCACGGGCATTTCAAGAAGCCGCACGGCCAGACCCGCGCTGTCCCCGAATAGTCCGTAGAACAGGCACACCATCGCCAGCCCCTGAAGACTGTAGCGATAGGTTTCGCGGAAATCCGCGTCGCGCAGGATAAGCGAGACGATGACCAGCACTCCGGCGATACCGATCGCCGACCAGCATGCGAACATGCCTTTCAACCGATAGGCGAACCGATGGAAAAGCACCGCAGTCAGGCAACCATAAGCGATGCTGTCCATTCGCGCATCGCTCGCGCAATAGGTGTAGGGATGCAGGCTGTTGTCTGACTGGTGAAAACCGAACGGCGCACCATAATGCACGATATGCAGCCGCCAAACCAAGCAACCGACGCAAATGGCGATCAACGTGCCGATCAGCAGTTTCGTCCTGCCACCCATCACCGCGATCAACAGCGGAAAGGTCAGGTAGAATTGCTCCTCCACGGCCAGCGACCACATATGCAACAGGGGTTTGAGTTCGGCGGCGGTGGAGAAATAGTCGGTCTGTTTCCACAGCACGACATTGACGACGAACGCGAAGGAACCGGCCAGTTGCTTGACGAACTTGCCATATTCCACACTGTCGAGCAGCCATGGGGCGGCAAGAGCGGTCAGCGTGAGAGTGGCGTAGGCGGCCGGGAACAGGCGCCGGATGCGGCGAGCGTAGAAATCCTTGAGCGTGAATATGCCGCTGTTGAGCCGATTGTCGATCAATCCCGCCATCAGATAGCCGGAGATGACGAAGAACATGTCGACGCCCAGAAACCCGCCGGGCAATCCGGGTAGGCGGGCGTGGTGGACAAGGACGAGCAGGATCGCGATGGCGCGCAATCCCTGAATATCCTGCCGGTGCGGTGCGGCGGGAGCAGTCACGCGATGCTCTGCCGCAGCTTGGACTGCCCATGGACCCATCGCCTTGCCTCACGCCACGTCCATGCGGCGAAGACGATCTCCCCAAGCAACGTGCCCAGAATCGACCAGAGGGGGCCGAAAGCAAGCAGAAGGATCAATACGCCAAGGATAGAAAAGACACAGGAATAGACGGAAGCGAAGGCCAGTGGGCGAAACGCACCGCCTGCCTGAAGGAGACTGCTTTCGGGTGCACGAGCGAATCGGACAGCCGCGACGAGCAGCCATAGGGAGGCGCCGACGATCAATGTCTGCAGGGAATAATGTGCGGGAAACAACAGGCGCGGTCCGAAGATCAGCAACGCAGCCGTCGCCAGCGCCGTCGCGACCCAGACTATGCCGAGCATCCAGCGAAAGCCGATGAGTGAACGATGCGCCCCCGCCGCATTATCCTCGCCGATCGACCGCGCCATTTGCGCCCGCTCATATTCGGACAAGGCGTTGACGGCCACGCTGCAGGGGCGGATCAGCAAGGCAGTTGCTGCGATTGGCGCGAAGGCAGCGGGGCCGAAAATGGCGGTCACCAGATAGACCTGACTGTTGGCGGTGATCTCTGTCGTTACCACGCCCAGCAGCGACCAGGACGCATGTTGCCGCCAGGTTTCCCGATACGCAGAGAAGTCCGGCCAGCGCCAATGGGCAAACTGTGCCGACAGATAGCGCCGTCCCAGAGGCAATAAGCCGATGAGCGCAGATACCAAAAGAATGGCGAAGCTGGCACCAATGCTCACTTGCTTCGATATCGTAATGATTGCGATTCCCAACAATAGCGCCGCCGCATAAGCGATGTCCGAAGCCATCGCTCTCACGGGCAGGCCGCGCGCGAAGGCGTCGGTCCGGCCTACCCAGCGCACCAATGTTGTGCTGGTATACAGCGCGAACATCGCAGCGGCACCGATGGGCAGTTTCATGGCCAAGCCAATAGCCGCAATGGGAATCGCTACCATGAAGGCAGCCAGCAGATTGACGGACAGGATCGCTGCCTTGGTGGCTTCCCGATCCTGAATAAGTCGATGCGTCATTGCGATCAGCAAGGGCGCGCAGAACAGCGCGCTCCAGATACCAAGCATCAGTTGGGCGATGACGAGCAGGAAGGAAAAACTGCCGAAATCGCGCGGGGGGAGGAGCCGGAGCAGCGCCAGCGACAGCAGGAACTGGGCACCGGCAGAAGCAATCGGCCCTGCCGAAGCCAGTGCATATCGCCAGATGCGTTCCACCCCCTCGTCGCCGATTAAGGCGCGCGCGAGACGGAGGGACGTTTAGCCTTGGGAAAACGGTTGCTGTCCATAGCCGCTATGGCAGCGATGGCGAACATCAGGAAAACCTGCGGTATGCCGTCGCGATCGAACAAGGTGCTTTCCGTGGCATTATGCCCGATGCAGAAAAAGAGGATGGAGACGATCAGCGCATTGCGCGGGGCGTTCGTATCGGCTTTCCGGATCAACGTGACAATCGGAACGATGACGGTTGCGATCACGATCAGTACCAGTCCGGGCAAGCCAACGGTCGCGAGCAAATCGAGAAAACCATTATGTCCCGTGGCGACTTCGGTGACCCACCCGGTGGCATAGCGATAGATCGGTCCCTGCGGGCCGATGTTCCAGAAAGACCCATAACCCGATCCGAGCCACGGGTTGTCGCTCCAGTAGTCGACAAGCGCTTTCCAGATGAGCGGGCGGCCGGTGAAGGAGCGCTCATCGGTGAAGTTGCCGCTCAGCGGATCCTTGTAGATGTAGACTGCAACCGCGCCTGCAATGCCTGCCAAGGCAGTCAGCGATATGATGAAGCCCTTGGCGCGGCCTTTGTAATATTGGAACAGCGCGCCGATCGCTATCGCGCATACCACCATGCCTGCCGATGTCTTTGATCCGGAGCGGTAGAGGAAATAGCTGGCCGCCGCGATGACGATGATACGCAAGGCCATCGGGATACGGCGTGCATCGAACAGGAACATGAGGATGAGGATCGCTACGGTCGGACCGGCGAAGTTCTTGTGCGTCATGATCCCGCGCCAGTCGCCGATCAATCCCTTGTCAGCAGGTTCATTGACCGAGTGGACGCCCATTTCGGGGAAAAGGATCGAAACCGCAATGTTGATGAGAAGGAGCGCCACCAGAAGCGCACGTGCGATCATCAACGGCTGGTCTACGCCCACACGCCGCACAATCGCAAAGATGCTCCAGATGATCGTCGTCGTCAGAAACGCACGGCGAAAAGCGATGCCGGGCTCCAGCGCCCAGGCTATGCTCAGCCACACCCAAAGCAGCGCGACGCAAATGGCGATGGGCACCACCAGCAGCCTTTTGGGATCGACCAGCGGTCGGCTGCCGTAGATGGCAAGCCCGAATACCGTCAGATAGCCTGCCTGACGTACCGGGCTGCCTTCGCCAGTGCCGGGCAGGCCGCTGTAGGACATGAAGGGACCAAGGAGGCAGAATATGATCAGGATGACCCACGCCAGCAGCAGGGGGCCGCGCCGGATCGGCAGTTGTGCCGTTTCTGTAGCCATCGCTTGATCTGAAGTGAAAAGTTTCATGACGAGGCAACTGCAGTGCGGTTTCTGTATGCCAAAAGGCTGGCATTGCTGGTCAACGGATCGGCCAGCGCAACATAGTCGGTAATCATTTTTTCGAAGGTCAGTTCGCGGGCCAGCTTCATAGCGCGATCGCTCCACAATGCGCGTTGCGCGGGGTCGTTGAGGATAGACTCTATTGCTGTAGCCAGGCCTGCATCGTCGTCGAGATCGACGGCGATGCCGCAGCGCGTGCCATCTCTGGCGGTAATGCCTTCCACCTGGCTCGGCACGTTGGACACGATCAGCGGCAGCCCCAGCTTTGCTGCTTCGATCAGCGCAAGGCTGTGCCCTTCGAACAGGCTGACCTGTACGAAGACGTCGCCCATCGACATGAGCGTCAGCGCCTCTTCGCGATCGCGATTGCCCAATATGTGCATCCGGTCATCGACGCGCAGGTCGACCATCATCTGACGCAAAGTGTCTTCGTCCGCGCCGCAGCCGAGCATGTCGACTTCGACATCGCGGGTCAGCGCGATGGCACGAATGAGCATCTCGTTATTCTTCGGCCATTCCAGCCGGCCGCATACGACGACACGCCGGCCATGCGGCCGATCGATCGCCTGCAACCGCAGTCGCTCCAGCAAATCTTCGATACGCGGCGGGATGGCGTTGTGAATGGTCAACCGCTTAGCCTTGTAAAGGGCAGGCTTGCCGTCGAGCGTCGTGTTGACCGTGTCCGACACGCTGACGATAGCGGCCACGTTTCGCGCGCTGCCCGTAAAGCGATCGAGGAAGTTCAGGCTCGGCTTATATACGGTCGCTGGTGAGTGATGGGACACGATCACGCGCGTCCGGGGGTTGAATATCTTCGCGAAGAACGGCACCAGCACATTGGCCGCCGGCATGGAGGAAATGATAAGTTCCGGTCGTTCGCGCCGCATCCAGCGCGCCAGTTCCCTAAGCATGCGGAACTTGCCGCTTATGCCCGACGGCGTACCGGGGATGACGTAAGACCATGCCAGAATGTTCGTCGGAGGCTCCACAATGGAGGGCAAGGGATAGAGTCCTACCAACTGTGCCGAATACCCAAGCTCATGAAAGCCTTCCGCGAGATTGGTCCACAACTCGCGTACGCCCCCGTGCGCGTGGGAAGCAAAGAAAACAACAGATTTGCCCGGCACCCACATCCTCCAAGGTGTCGAACCCGCTCGACGTAACTGATCGGCGATTCGGCGCCCGATGTCCTATTCCAAACCGTCAAGAAATCGCGGGTTGCAATGTAGGATAGTATCCAAAACGGTGGATGACGCCAATTCTTTAAAAGCGCAAGCCTGCGCACGATAATAGATTGAATAAAAACGTATTGGTTACACCTGACAGGTTGATCGAAACCATTTCGGATGTGTTACTTTAACCCAACCGATAGTAGGATTTATACCATGTGGCGAAGCGATCCAGCCCTTCGGCCAACATTACTTTAGGGCGATATCCGGTCAGCGCATGCAGCTTCGATACGTCGGCATAGGTTGCCGTGACGTCACCCGGCTGCATCGGGCGCATGATCTTCTCAGCCTTGTGCCCGATGGCCGTTTCCAGGGTTTCGATCATTTCCATCAAGCCGACGGGATGACTGTCGCCTATGTTCAGGACGCGGTGCTCACCGGTCGCGGGCGGATTGTCCAGCGCACCGACGATGCCATCGACGATGTCGTCGATATAGGTGAAATCGCGCGCCATTTTCCCTTCGCCATAGACTTCGATCGGCTCACCACGCATGATTTTGTTAGTGAAGCCGAAATAGGCCATGTCGGGCCGACCCCAGGGGCCGTAGACCGTGAAGAAGCGCAAGCCCGTCTGCGGAAAGCCGTAAAGCGAGGCGTAGGATTGGCTCATCAACTCGCAGGAGCGCTTGGTGGCAGCATAGAGGGATACCGGGCTGGCGGCAGGCTCATCCTCGGTGAAGCCGTTCCCGCCCATCGGCTTGTCGCCATACACCGAACTGGACGACGCATAGACCAAGTGGACGAAGTCCTTCGCATGGCGGCACGCTTCGATGATCGCGAGGTGGCCGGCGAGGTTCGATTTCTGATAGGCGAAGGGATTGTCGATGCTGTAACGCACGCCAGCCTGCGCTGCCAGATGGATGACGCGCGTTATGCCATGTTCGCGTACCAGAGCGGCGATGCCTTCGGCGTCCGACACATCCATTTTATGGAAGGTGAACCCGGCGCACGTCTCAAACGTGGCGAGGCGGGCCTCCTTCAGGGATGTTTCGTAATAGTCGTTGACGTTGTCGATACCGATGACGGTCTCACCGCGTTCGAGCAGGCGATGCGCGGTGGCGTGGCCAATGAAACCCGCAGTGCCGGTTACCAAAATGGGTGCGGTCATGGTTCAGCCTATCCGTTCATGGGGCAAGGCAGGCATGACAATCGCTTCGCTCAGCCCCGGAAAGAGCCGATTGAGGCATGATGCCGCCGACATGAGATGCACCACTGAATCGCTCCTGTTTTGCCAACGTCCTTGCTGCGGCGCAGCATAGCCTCACCATCCGATAACTCAACCGAATTGGATGATGATCGCTATTCCCCCAAGCACATTAAAATGCGTTACGATGCACCACGACACCCAAGGTGCGCGCAAGGATGATCAATTCGCGTCCCAGCGTCCAGCTTTCTATATACTCCAGATCGGCACCGAGGCGATTGATGAGATCGTCTGGCACTTCCGTCGCGCCGCGATAGCCGCGCACCTGTGCCAGTCCGGTGATGCCGGGCTTGAGCGAATGGCGCATCCAGTATTTGTGATCGACTTCCCAGAACAACTGGTTGCCCGCCATCGACCCCAGCGCATGGGGACGCGGCCCGACCAGGCTCATGTCGCCGATCAGTACGTTGAAAAGCTGGGGCAGTTCGTCGATGCTGGTGGAGCGGATGAATTTGCCGACGCGCGTGATGCGGTCATCCGTCCGCGAGGCGGATCTATTGCCCGAGCTGTCTGACGTTTCGACGCGCATGCTGCGGAACTTCATGATCTGGAACAGCCGGTTGCCGCGGCCCACACGGTTCTGTTTGAACAGAATCGGGCCGGGGCTGTCGAGGCGGATGGCTATCGCAACCAGCAGCAACAGCGGGGTCAGGGCAATGATAGCAGGCACTGTCAGCGACAAATCCAGTGCGCGTTTTTTCGCGCGATTGGCTGTGCTGAGAGGGCCGCGCGACACGATATGCGTATCGTGCCCACCAAACAGGCCGATACCCACAATCCCGGTGGAATCGAATTCGGGCGCGACGATTTCGCCGTTGATGTTCGCGCCACGCAGCAGCATCGTCCACCGTGTCCGACGTTCCGCCGAACATGCGACGACGACACGCTCAAACCCATCGACCAGCAGCCCGAGGCGCTGAAGCATTTCAGGGTTACCCAGATCCGGTTCGAACCCGATCGCCTTGGTCGACACCATGTGGGGTGCTTTTGGGCAATCCAGTTCGACATCGTCGATGATGAGCAGCTCGTTGATCGGCGCGCCTTCGAGTCGTTGCGTTGCGTATCGGCAAAAGGCAAAGCGCGTTGCCGCCAGAAATATCGCCGACAATACGGACCCGGCGCCGAAGGTCAGGCGCGAGACGGTGTCGGCCGTACCCAGTGCGAAGAGGAAGAATACGACCGTAATGACGGCGTAGAACAAAGCCGTCAGCGCCTTTGCGGCATTTACGCGTGGAGTGAGCAGGGCCGTGCTGCTGAATGTCTCACCCTGAATGGCATAGCCGATATAGATAGGTATCAGCATGAGGGAGAGGCGCAGGCCGGAAATTACGCCGGTCTCGACCCGGATAAGGCCAATCAGGAAAAATGCGACGGCGATGGCGAGCGTATCGAGCGCCATCAGCTCGAAATACAAGCTGATACGCCGCAATCTCTTTTCCGCCGGTTTGGTCGCTATTACCAACCCTGGCCGCTCCATCCGATATGGGGCATTCATCGCTCGACCTCTGACTGTTTGCTTGGCCCCATAGGCATGGACGCGACACTAAGCCGACATTTACTAAAATTTACGCCGCCTCACAAGCAGATGCTGCGTTGCGGTATGATGAACAGTTTTCGTGTTTCGCCGTGACACAGAAAGAAAACAGCGTGTTGCGACAGAGCGGGTAAGGTTCTGGATCAGTCGTTACGGGCGAAAACTTACTTTTTCCCAAATATCTGTCGGATGGGCACATTTCGTCTTCGGTAATCTACGTAGTTTGTTGGTCGACCAGGTTGAGCGAGCATCCCGACAAGGATATTTCGTGACCCAAAAACCCGCTAGGCCGGTTTGCGCGCGCGAAAAATAACGTCGTCCAAAGCATGTTTCTGCTGCAGATCGGGGGCCAGATCGCGCGCGGCGACGGTATCGAGCACAAAACCTCCATTACGGATTCGTTCTGCGAAATCGGCCCCGTACTGCCGTACATGGTCCCACTGTCCGAAGCGCCTTTCGCGTTCGCGTTGCGACATGCCCATATGGCCATCTTCGGTCGGGCGATCCCATAGAGGCACGATCAGCCATGCTTCGCCACCCGGTTTGAGGGCGGTGAACATGTTCGAAAGGACGCAGGCGTCGTCTTCGACATGCTCCATGACGTGGCTGGCGTAGATGATGTCGAACCGGTCCTGCAGGTCCATCTGCATCAGGTCCATCGCTACCACGCCCGGAAGGTCGTAGACATCGGGGTGGAGATCGGCGGGGACGTAATCGGCGGCTTGCGCGGCGAAGCGCGAGACGAGACCGGCTTCATTGGGGGCGATGTGGAGAACGGATGCGCCCTTAGGGACGGTCAACTGGCCGCTATCGAGCAGGTGGCAGACGAGGCGCTGGCGGGGAGACGCACCGCAGGCGGGGCAGCCCCATCTGGCGTTGTCGCCATAGCGGAAGAAGCCGACGACATCGCCCTTGCAGGCGGGGCAGCTATAGCGTGCTTTGGCGCCGGTTGCCGCCCGCAGCTTCAGGGTCGCGAACGATGCCCATTTGATGGCGGCTTTCGATGCCCGCTGAAAGGTAATCACTTGGCTCTCCGTCGGAACGAGGCGTCGCTATAATGGATTTGCCGCATATCTCGACTGTTTTCGTGTGGCGTCAGTCGCGGGACTTGGCGGGTGCCCATGTCTGATAGGTCTTGCCGCGCAGGGCGTCGATGATGCCCAGGAATGTCGCGCCGATGGACAGCAGGATTTCGCTGATCGGGGAGAGGAGCGGGACGGTCGCCGCGCGACCGATGGTCAAGGCGATGAGTCCTGCGATCCAGAGGATGGCCGCGGCCGGGCCATAGCCGCAATGAATCAACAGTCCCGTGACGCTGAGCAATCCCAGCAACAGGAACGGCGCGCCGAACCAACGCAACAACTTGTGCGAGACATATTTGTAAATGTCGATGGCGGGGAAGGATCGGACGATGTGCGGCCATAGGTGGCGGTGTGTGTTGTACGCGCGGCAAGCGATGCGGCGCTTGCGGCGGAACTCGTCGCGCGGATCGGTGGTGTTCTTCTCGTAAGCGATGACGTCCGGCGCGCTGATGAGGCGAAACGTCTCTAGGATGACCCATATGGAGGATGTCATGTCATCCAACAGGTGTGCCGGAATTTCGGGATACAGCGCCCGCCGCGTGGCGAAAATCGAGCCGTCCGCGCCCATCATCGAACCGCAGCGCGACTCGAGTGCCTTGATGGTTTCTTCCATCCGCCAATAGAGGCCGCCGACGCTGGCGGTGACGCCATCCGTTTCATTGATGTAGCGCAGAGTGCCGGACACACCGCCGATGGCGGGGTCGCGAAAATAATCAAGCAGCGGCGCGACCGATTCGGGGGCGAGGATGACGTTGGCGTCAGTGAAGATGCAGATGTCGCCCGTCGCCTGTGCCACCATCCTGCGCATACCCGTGGCTTTGCCGGTGCGTTCGGTCGAGGGGACGAGGGTGAGGAGGTCGGGCCGGCTCAGCAGGAGGTCGCGGGTGCCGTCCGTGCTCATGTCGGAATAGGCAATGATCTGGATATCGGGATGCAGCGCCTTGATCGCTTCGAGGTTGCGCAGCTTGGCGGGGAGCGCGCGTTCTTCATTATAGGCCGAGAACAGGAGGCTGGCGCTGGGGCGGGGGAGCTTCGGGTCTTGCACCACCGGCCGTGCGCGCATCAGGCGCAGGGTGAGCGGAAAGCTAATGTAGGGGTGCAGAAAGAGAGCGAAGCAAAGCGCGGCAACGATGAGATATACTGCTGTCATACGTCGCCCTCCCTTCGTGCTGAGCGTGTCGAAGGGCTTCCTTTGACGCAAGGAAGAAGCTTCGACAAGCTCAGCCCGAACGGGGAACTGGCTTAGCGGCGGTAAGCTATCAGCGGGCCAGCAATTCCGTGGCGAAGGCCCGGATATGCGCGCCGATGTCTTCGCGTTCCAGCGCGAGCGCGAAGTTGGCTTCGATGAAACCGGCCTTCGACCCGCAATCGTAGCGGTCGCCCTTGAACGTCATGCCGTGGAAC
>NZ_BSEF01000027.1:0-47195 GCF_027925545.1 Sphingobium sp. BS19 | reverse complement strand
CGCTGAGCGAACCCATGAGACAACGTGGCGCCGCATCGGCTCATCGCTCGACGCATTCAGCCCCGCAGAATGCCGCAACCATCTCCGCAATTCCCGATATGGATCATACCAATGGCATCCGCCCCTAGTCCATCGGCTTCCAGTTTCTTGATCCTCGAAGGAAACCGAAAGGTGCCGATCCCGCACGACACCGTGCTCTACCGTCAGCGCCACAAAATTGAAAACATGTTCGGCAGCCTCAAGGACTGGCGGCGTATCCACACCCGCTAAAACAGATGCGCCCATACCTTCATGTCCGCCATCTGCATCGCCGCCACCGTTATCTTCTGGCTCAATCAATCAGTCCCGATCTTAGTATCTGAACATGCTTATCTCGTGAGACCTATGAGGCTTCTCAGGTCCGTCCGCTCACGGCGAAGTCGGTTCGGCAGGGATTGAAGCCGCCTATCTCGCAAGCAGCTCAGCACCTTGACATGCAAATTTCGGCGTTATGAGGGGTGGCGGCGGAATTCTGACAGATCGACAACACCTCAGCGAGCTCTTGACCGTTGCACACTCCAGCGGAGCAAGGCGTCAACTAGACTGTTTTTGCGTACTAAAATCAACCTCACCATTTACTTAACTTAATGTGCGATCTATAGCTAAATGCTGCCAAAAAGCAGAATGCGCGGGCCGTCCGTGCTGACTGGGGCTGTCTCATAAATGGACCAGACCCGCTCTGGCCTCGCCGTGCGCGATACGGGAAGGGCACTATATCGCTTTTATTACAACAAATAGTCGGCTCGCTTCATTGGACGTTGATTGCGCCTCTCTGCACCGGCTGATCGCGTGCGAAGGCTTGGCACGCGCGAGACTTGCGGCGCGTTCCGCGATTGAGCGCAAACAGGTCGAAATCGTCGGAGCGATGCAGACAAGGGCCTCCGGGTCCGATCTGGTTCACGCGCTGCCATTCGTCACGACCTTGCCCCACCGGGCCGTAGACGCGCCGTGGATCGAGCGCACAGCTTTTGACGGTACGATTTGCCAATGGCAGCAAAGGGCCGCAAACCCTGAAACCAAACTGCCAGCCGGCCCGCGTGCCAGGGTGCTTTATATCCATCTGATTAGCGAAGCGCTTCGCGGCGAGGACCGGATTCGCTCGGATCTGGTAAGCATGTACAAATGGTCGCATTCGCTAACGAAATGTTCGTCGGGAGGTCGGACCTATGCCGATCTCCGGCAATTGCTGGCACACGTCGCCGCAGTGGATTTACGGCTGATCACTCCGCCCGGATGCTCGCGGGGAGGCGTCGAACATGTCCTGGAATGGCCATTAGAGGTCAGACCTGGCGATCCAGTGTGGGATCGTGTTCGCGGTGAATTCCGCAATCGATTCGGCGCGTTAACGATTCCGTTAAGGCGTTCAGCGGTGCTGGCGCTTAGCCGAAATGGACTTGCTCTCGACTTCTACGTCTGGCTGGCAAGCACTCTACCAGCAATCCACGCCCCCGCGCTAGTCCCGTGGGAACATACTTGGGCCTGGTTTGGCTCGTCCTACCGTCGGCTGGGCCACTGGAAATCGTCGGCGCGTTTACCCTTGGCAATGGCGCTTGCGGCCTATCCGCAGGCTAGATTGACACTGGGCGATGACGGTATCCTGCTGCACCCCTCGGCCGCTACAATCACTTAGAGACATCTGCGGCCGGACGGAGCCGTCGCAAGACTCCAGTATTCCCGTAGTGCTTCCTTTCCGGCAGACCGATTTCCCTAGGCACGCGGGGAAGACACCCAGCGGCCCGGGGAGTGGGACCGATACAAAATGTGTCGGCTGATGGTTTGCGACATGTGAGCAAGCCATTGGATTCCTAACTCATTTGGCCAAGTTCGCCATTCCGCCGAGAAGCGGAACGACGAGACAGCGGCTCGATCTTGGGGATGGAGGGGATATTGATGAAACAATCTTACCGATCAGGCACCGTGTCCGCCGTTGGACGCATCGCTCATCGCACAAGGCGTTCCAGCTTATGGACAACCAGCGCAGTTCTGAGTCTTGCTGTCGCCTTTTCTGCGACCGCTCAAACCGTTCCCGAGGGCAGCGCCACCGCGATGCGGCAACTCTGGGCTCGATCGGTGACATCGTGGTGACTGCACGGCGGGTCGAGGAGAAACTCCAGGACGTGCCGGTTTCCATATCCGCGGTGAGCGGTAATACACTGGTCGCGCGCGGAGTGGCAAACCTTGCGGAGATTGGCAGCGCGGTTCCCGGCGTGTTTACTGCTCCGGGTTCATCTCGCGGTGCCAGCGCCCCGATTTTCGCCATTCGCGGCCAGATCAACCGTGAACCGAGCGCCACCACTGATCCTTCGGTCGGTATTTACTTCGCAGAACTTCCCTGGGCGCGGGCGATGGGCGTGAACGCTGGACTCGTAGATATCAGTTCGGTTCAGGTGCTTAAAGGACCACAAGGGACGCTGTTTGGTCGAAATGCGACCGCTGGCGCAATCCTCATTACACCCACCGCGCCGACCGACGATTTCGAAGGTTACCTGAAATTTGGTGGCGGAAATTACGCTCAGGTGCGTGGTGAGGTTGTGCTCAATGTGCCGCTCAGCGAGCAAGTTGCATTACGTGTGGTCGGTTCCCATGAGGAACGAGCCGGCTATCTCCACGATGCATTCAGCGGAGCTGAGGCCAATGATCTCAACAATGACAACCTTCGGGCCCAGTTGCGCATAAGGTCGGGCGGCTTAACCTCCACCTTCATCGGGACCTATTTCAATGCCACAGGCAATGGAGAAGGAGCACGACTGGCGAAGATCGCGCCCGCGCCATCATCACCGCAGGTCGCCGGGGTTTATGCGCAACTGCCCGCCGCGCTGGCCGCGACAAATGCGCTTGGCCGATACGAATTCTTGACTTCGTTCAATCAGCAGACGGCCAATATACTTATCGGAGGCGTGCCGTCGGTGTTCCTGACACAGCAGGACCAGAACCAGTCGGCTTATGGGATCCAGAACAATACGGAGATTGAACTGGGATCGAGCGGTTTAGGTAACCTCGCCTTGAAAAATATTATCGGCTACCGCGTGGTCGATGGATCGCAAACTTTTGAAACCATTCCAGCGCCTTTCCTGGGAGTCCAGGCAGCGACCGAGCAGAACATTCGCCAGTTTTCAGAGGAATTGCAGCTTCAGGGGAAAGGTGATGGGTTCAACTTTGTTACTGGCCTGTTCTATTTCCGTGAGAAAGGCAACGAACTAACCACCCAGTATGCTGTGGCTCCGACTTTCTCAATTTCCGATATTGATATCAAAAACACTTCCTATTCTGCCTTCGCCCATGTCGGCATCGATCTGGCCGAAAACCTGACCTTCACTGCGGGCGCGCGGATTACGCACGACAAACGAGCTGTGACCTATCACAGCCGTCGTCAGACAACGCCGGGGGTCAGCGCCAATCCGATGTACGCCTGCCCACTCCAGCCTGCGGCTGGAGTGGGCAATGGCAGCGCGTGCAATCTTCCTGTGTCGATCGCGTTCACCGAACCAACCTGGGATGTGGGTATCAGTTACCATCCCGCCCCGTCTTCGCTCATCTACGCCTCGGTTGCCCGCGGCTATCGGTCAGGTGGTTTCAGCGGGAGTGCGACAAATGTACTGCAGCTTCAGGCGTTTCAGCCCGAAAGCAATATCACTTATGAAGTGGGCACGAAAAACGATTTCAAATTGGGGCAGACCCCGTTGCGGTTCAATCTCGCCGGTTATTATACCGACTATCGAGACGTTCAGCGGACGGTCAACGCGATTACGCTTGCCGGCAATACCAACACGACAATCAACGCGGCTAAGGCGCACATTTGGGGCGTCGAAGCCGAAGTGGTCTGGAAGCCGGTGGACATCCTGACGCTGACTGCGGGTTATGCTTACACCGATCCCAAATACGATAAGTTCAGTGATCTCTATCGCGAGCCTACCAACGGCGTGAACTACGTGGTCGATGTCTCCGATTCCCAGTTCATCCTGATATCCAAGAACACAATTAACCTCTCTGCCAACCTCCAGATTCCTATTGAGGAACGGTTTGGTTCTCTCTCCCTCACGTCAAGCTACAATTATCGTTCGGGATTTTACACCACGAACGACATCAATACTGCCCGATGCCAGGTTCCGGGCGATCCAAATCCTGCCGCAGTCTATGTCAGTTGCTACAACCACGCCGGACGACTTCCTGGTTACGGCTTGATCGATTTTCGGTTGGACTGGAAGAATTTCCTTGGTGGGTCCGCAGATGTTGCCTTTGTCGCCAAGAATGTTGCGAATAAATACTATTTTCACAACGCGCTCAACGCACTCAACAATGTTGGCAGTTTCGCGGTCCAGGTTGGGCCGCCGCGCATGATGAGCGTCGAGGTGCGGGTGCCATTCGGAGCAATGCGCTAAAATCCCGATTCCGCCAACTGGTGACGGATCGCTCAAGACAGGAGGCTAATGTGCTGACCGAAAGTGAAAACAAGATGCTGACCGAGGTCGGACCTGCCACGCCGATGGGGGCGTTCATGCGCGAGTACTGGGTCCCGATTATGCGGTCGGGCCGGGTAGTAGCCGGAGCACCACCACTGCGCTGGACGATCCTTGGGGAACCCTTGGTGGTGTTCCGGTCACCGGGCGGTGCGGTTGGTGTGATGGACGAGGCGTGTCCGCACCGCGGTGCTTCGATGGCATTAGCGCGCAACGAGGAATGCGGGCTGCGCTGCATCTATCATGGCTGGCAAGTCAATGCCGCCGGCATGCTTGTGGATGCCCCAACCTATCCCGCTTCGGTCGAGGTTGGCCATATCAAGACCAGATCCCATCCTGTGCGGGAAAGCCAGGGAATGATCTGGACCTGGTTGGGAAAGGGTGAACCGCCGCAGTTTCCCAGCCTCGCTTTCACCGGGCTACCCGACGATCACGTCCTGGCGACCACGGCGGTGCTCAACTGCAACTGGCTTCATCCGCTTGAAACATTGTGGGACGTGTTCCATTCCCAAATCCTGCACAACAAGACCAACCGTTCGTCGGCGCGGGCAAAGGACTATTTTTCCGCCTCCGGTCGTAAGTCAGGCGACTTGGAATTTGACTATCCCACGATGCGGGCCTCCCGCACGTCCTATGGCTTCACATACACCAATAGCGATGCTGCGAAGGAAACCAATTTCCACTTCGTCGCCCCGTTCATCCAGTTCCACACGTCGACCCCAGGCGTAAAGGATGATCGCGTGCTGCAGATCAGCGTGCCGATCGACGACGATCACACCCTGTTGTGGCTGATTTTCTATAATCGTTTCGCTCCACTGCGGACCGGAGGCATTGGTGAGACGATGCGCTCGCTGCCCGATCTTGACGATTTCCTGCACGGCATGGGTGAGCGTGGACCTGACAATCTATGGGGACAGGATCGCGCTGCGATGGAACGCGGTGAAAGCTTCGCCGGGATTGTCGGCATGGACCGGATGACGATCCTGGCGGAGGATGTCTGCGTGATCGAGAGTCAGGGCCGGCTCGACCGAACCCGCGAGATGCTGACTCCGATCGATCGCGCCGTGGTCGAGGGGCGGGCCACCTTGCTCGACGCGGTTCGGGCGCATCAGCGCGGCGAGCCGCCGATTGGGCGCGACGAAGATCTATCTGAGGTCGAGGCACTTTTTGTGTCCCGTCTCCAGGAAGCAGGCTGACCCGATCGTGACCACAATAGAGCCAGAACGCACAGCGTCGGAGCACCGCGTATGCAGAATGCGATCATGGGCGGTCATTTTGACGATGCTCCTCAGCGTCAGCATCACCATCGGTGGGATCGCCGGCTTCGGCATTTTCCTGAAACCGTTGCTCGAATATTTCGGTGGCGGACGCGCGCAGATCACCGCAATCGCTACCGTTGGGCTGTTCGCTTCGGCCGGCGCGGCGCTTTTTACGGGATGGCTGCTCGATCGGATTGATCTCAAGTTGGTGGTGCTGGCGGGTCTGCTCCAAACCGGATTAGGCTATCTTATTGCTGCCCAGGCCGATCACTATTGGATGGTCCTGGTTGCTTATGTGTTTTTGGGATCGGGTGCCTCGTTTGCGGGGCTGATCCCGCTGACGATCATCGCCAACAATTGGTTCGTGGAAAAAAAGCGCGCTTTCGCTTTCTCGGTGGGCGTAGTCGGCGTCGCGGCGGGGCCTCTGGGGGTCAACTATCTGGTCACCTATTGTCTCGAATATCTGAACTGGCGATGGGGTTATGGGATACTCGCCGCTATTAGCTTCTTGGTTGTGGTTCCGCTTGTGGTTCTGTTCGTGCAAGCAGCCCCGCTCGATAAAATCCTATCGCCGAACCAATCAGGCGGTCGCCCGGATCTTGCCACCACCTTACCGGGCCTCAGCCTCCGTGAGGCGCTCAAGGGACGTGCGTTCTGGCTGCTTGCGCTGATTTTCGCTGCCTATGGCGTCATCTCGACAGCGGTATCGTTTCACTTGATTGCGCTGCTGACCGATCGCGGCTTTTCGCTGGAAGGTGCAGCCACAAGTTTTTCGGCGATGCTGATCTGCGCCATATTGGGTAAACCGCTGTTCGGGGCGCTCGCCGACCGGTTTGGTGCCCGTTTGATGCTGGCCGCTGGGCTGACCCTGCTGGCTCTTGGGCTTTTAGGCCTCTCAATGGGCCTCCCGTTCTTTGCCACGGTGGTTTCGACCTCGCTGTTCGGCTTTGGTGCGGCGTCGGTCCCAGTGTTAGTGCCAATGCTGCAGGTCGAAGCGTTTGGCGGCCGTCGGCTGGGCTCGTTGACCAGCTATATCCATACAACACAACTGGTCGCCGGCGCGATCGGGGGCCCGTTGGCTGGCGCTGTCTTCGATGCCTATGGCAGTTATTTGCCCATTTATTTGCCGCTGATCGGCTGCGCTGCGCTGTGCGTTTCCGCGCCAATCGGGTTGACCCGTTTCACTGAGCTTGCGGACAAGCATCAGGATGCTGATCCCATCCCGGCGATATGACGGCCGGCAGCCGACTAAGCGTAAGGGGAGGCATTCGAAAAGTGGCTTGACCCGCTCTGGCTGTCTGTATATTGGAATACCGTTCAAAATATAATCAGGCAACCGAATGCAAGCCATGCTCCAGGCTGGCATGCCTGAAGTATTCGTTGAGGGAGGCCAGAATCAAACTCGGCATGTTCATAATGCCAGTCCATTCTCTGGATCGCAGCTATCGCGAGATGAATGATGCAGCAAAGAAGCATCAGTGAAGATGCGCTGAAACAGATTGAAAATTATAATCTTAGGGGAGAGAACCATGTCAACGAAGCAATTTCGTATTCGAATTCTTAATGATCGCTCGGCGAAAAAATGCCTGTTGCGAGCATCGACCGCCGCCCTGCTGCTACCGATGATGCCGACATCAACATATGCTCAGGTCGGATCGGCGGGCGAACTGACAAAGGCATCCCCCGCCAGCCAGAGTAGCAGCCAACTTGGAGACATTGTCGTCACCGCGCGGAAGCAATCGGAGCGGTTGCAAACCAGCCCGGTCGCCATCACTGCCGTTACTGCGGAAGCGATCGCCAGGAATCAGATCGCATCGGTGTCCGACCTGCAGAAAATCGCGCCCAGCATTTCGATGGCGACGGGTGGTTCGGGCGGGTCGGGCCTGGTCTATGTGTCCATTCGCGGGCAGGTCGCCAGCGAAGCCAATTCTGCGTCGGATCCGGCGGTCGCCACCTATGTCGACGGGGTCTATTACGCCCGCCCGACATCGGGCAATCTCGGCTTTCTCGATGCAGCGCAGATCGAAGTTCTGCGCGGGCCGCAGGGTACCCTGTTCGGCCGGAATACCACCGGCGGCGCGGTGACGATCGCCACCACGCAGCCGACCGGCGAATTCGGCGGCTATATTCTGGGTGAAATCGGGAATTTCGCATCGAGAAAGATCGAAGGCGCGGTCACGGTTCCGCTGCAGGGCGATCAGCTGGCGATGCGCATCGCGGCCCATTACGGAACCCACGACGGCTATTTCGACAATCCCGTGACCGGCAGGGCGATGCAGGATCTGGACGGCGCGTGGGCCGCCCGCATGACGGTGAAATGGGCACCGGACACGATCCCGCTTACGCTGACCATTTCGGCGGACACTTCGGGATATGACGATCATGGCCAGGCGGTGGCGGTGGCGGGCATCAACACGGCGCTGCAGCCGCTGGGGCCAACGGGGCCGACTGTGAGCGATATCTTCCTGATGAACGGTTTCGACCCGGCAGATTACATCTACCGCAAGGGCGTGAATTTCGACCAGACCTACGCCATGCCCGGCACGGGCATTGCAGAGATCGATGTGCCGAGGGATCGGGGGCGGCAATCGGGCGTGGCTGCGACGCTCGATCTCGATTTCGGCTCCTGGGGCGTGAAATCGATCAGCGCATGGCGTAAAAACAACGCCTACAACAGTTTCGATTTCGACGGAACGCCGCTCCGGCTGCTTGCGACGGCAAACCAGTTCAAGCAGGATCAGTACAGCCAGGAACTTCAGATCAGCAAAAGCTTCGACAGGCTGAATCTGATCGGCGGGCTTTATTACTTCGAAGAAAGCGGGATCGACCAATCGATCTTCGAAGTGTTCGGCGCCGTCGGCAACCCTCCATCAAGGGACAACTCGGCTTTCAAGTCGATCTCCAAGGGGGCCTTCATCCAGGCCAATTATGCCTTCACGGACCGGTTGAACGCCACGGCGGGCTATCGCCACACTTGGGACAAGCGCAGTCTGGTTCGCCGCAATCGAACGGTGCTGGCCGATCCCACCAGCTGCACCGATACCATCCCGCTGACACCGGACGGCTGCGCCCAGCCGCTGAGCGAAAATTTCAGCTATCCGGCGTGGACGATCAGCCTGGATTACAGGGCGGCGCCCAACGCATTCCTCTATATCAAATCTAGCAGAGCTTCGCGGGCAGGTGGGCTGAATACACGTGCGGCGCCTTTCGATCGGCGCTCGTTCCAGCCGGAAGAAGTTACCGACATCGAGGTTGGCGCCAAGGTCGATCTGTTCGACAGGCGTCTACGCGCCAATGTCGCTGCCTTCGCATCCAAAACCAAGGGTGCCCAACGCGTGATTGTTGCCCCGATCAATAATAATCCGAGTCAATATCTACAAAATGCCGGCAACGTGAATTCGAAGGGTGTCGAACTCGAACTCACGGCGGCGCCGTGGGAAGGCATGAAGCTGACCGGCGGCGGTGCCTATCTGGATACGTCGTATGAAGCGGGAAGTTTCGTGGAAAACCGGGGCACCGGCGCGGCGCCTCTGCTGGTCGATCGCAGCGGGGAGCCGGTACCGCAGGCGCCCAAATGGGCCCTCAGCCTGGGCGCGACGCAGGATTGGCAACTCGACTTCGGCGTCGCCTCGTTCCACCTCGACTATTCGTGGACCGACAAGAAGGTGATCTTCGCATCGACGGCCACGCCCGGATCGCCGCCTGCGGTGGCGGCGGATGTGGCGACCGCCAACCGGCTGGCCACGATCGACAGCTACGGCCTGTTGAACGGACGCATCGCGCTGACCCTCAACAACGGTCTCGAGGCCTATCTCTGGGCACGCAACCTGACGGACAAGGAATATTTCACCTACGCCTTCGATGTTTACAATGCGATTGGCATCACCAGCGAAAATCAAGGCAATCCGCGCACCTTCGGGGCCGGCGTGAGGTATAGTTTCTAAGCATTTTCGGACCGTGCGGCGGGTGCAAGGCCGGCCGCACGGTGCCGAACCATCTGAACAAGGAGATCGGGAGTGAGCGGAAGATTCAGCGGCAAGACCGCATTGGTGACGGCGGCGGCGTCGGGCATTGGCGAGGCGACTGCCGAAGCGTTCGCCAAAGAAGGCGCGCGGTTGATGCTGTCCGATATCGATGTGGCCGGCGGCGAGCGGGTGACGGAGCGTTTGCGGGCCGCGGGGACGGAAGCGCATTTCATGCGGGCCGACGGCGCGCAGGAGCAGGATGTCGAGCAGCTGGTGCGACGAACGACCGAACTGTTCGGCGCACTCGATGTCGCGGCGAATGTCGTTGGCGGTGCGGTGATGGACTCGTCAGGGGGGGAACTGCACACCAAGAGCGTTGAAAGCTGGGACGGGACGCTGGCACTGTCGCTTCGCAGCACCTTTCTCGCCCTTAAGCACGAGATCGCCTACATGATCGAACATGGAGGCGGTTCGATCGTGAACGTCGCCTCGCTCGTCGGCATGCTTTATGTTCCCGAAGGCGGCCCGGCCTATAGCGCGGCGAAGGCCGGCGTGATCCATCTCACGCGCTTTGCGGCGCTCGCCTATGCGGAGCGGGGGGTGCGCGTGAACTGCATCGCCCCGGGCGTGACGATCACCAAAGGGCTGGAAAACGCGGTGGGCGCAGAGGCGGCCAAGGCGATGGCCGACCGGATGATCGAGGGGCACGCAATCAAGCGCACGATCAAGGCGAGCGAGCAGGCCGAGGCGATCCTGTGGCTGGCATCCGATGCGACGCAGATGGTGACGGGCCAGTCGATCGCCGTCGATGGCGGCTGGTCGGCGCGCTAGGCCCGGTCGTTCGGCGCCCGGCATGCCGCTGTCGCGGCGGAAGGTTGTACCTTCGACAAGATTTTATTTTGAGCAAAGAGGATGCGGATATGGCTGGTGGTTCGGATGATTTTGCAGGCAAGGTGGTGCTGGTTACAGGCGGTGCGAGCGGCATCGGCCTGGCAGCGACGAAGATCTTCGCGGGCCGCGGCGCCGCAGTCGGGATCGCCGATATCGATGCGGCGGGCGGACAAGCGGCCGCGGCGGCGATCAACGATGCGGGCGGGCGCGCTCTGTTCGTCGAAACCGATGTGACCGACGAACCGGCGGTCAAGCATCTGGTGGACACGGTGGTCTCCGAACTGGGCGGCCTGCACTGTGCGTTCAACAACGCGGCCTATGGCGGCAGGATGGTGCCTTTCGAACAATCGACGCTGGCCGAATGGAACCGGGTCATCACGATCTCGCTGACATCGGTGTACCTGTGCATGAAACATGAGATTGCGCATATGATGGGCGCTGGCGGCGGCGCGATCGTCAACACCTCATCGGGTGCGGGCATCGTGGGGTGTCCGCGCTTCGAAGCCTATTCGGCCGCCAAGCACGGGGTTCTGGGGCTCACCAAATCGGCCGCTATGGAATTTGCACGCAGCAATATCCGCATAAACGCAATTTGCCCCGGGCATACGGACACGCCGATGCAAGCCCAGCTTACAGACGGCGATCCAGAGCTGAAAGAATGGATCATGAGCACCACCACCACCGGGCGCATGGCTAACCCGGCCGAGGTTGCTGCTGCCGCAGTCTGGCTTTGCTCAAAGGAAGCTTCCTTCGTATCGGGCGATAGCATGATGGTCGATATGGGCATCGTCTGCCGCTAAAGACCACTCACCATTTGTGCTGCGGCGGTCCCGGATAGACCGGCTGCGCGATTTTCGCGCAGCCGCATAGCCTACAAAGCGGCAGTTGCTATCCGCCTTTAAGAAAAGCAACCGACAGTCGGTTGAACGTTTCGGGGTCCTCGAATTGCGGCCAGTGGCCGACACCCTCCATTTCAACATATGAAGCGTCTGGAATGAGTTTCGAGACAATTCGTGCCGTGTCGAGATATTCGTCAGAATCCGCCAGCGACCCGACAACGAGCGCCGGCGCGACAATCGCTCGCCAGCCGTCATCCTGGATCAGGTTCTTCTGGCGGATATCCGGATTTTGCAGCACGAGCACGTTCTGCATAGCTTCGGCTGCCCCTGGCATGCTGTACAGCGCCTGCCTCAAGCCTATCAAATCGTCGATCCGTGCCTCTTCGCGTGCCAGCAGGCGCGAAAAAATTCCCTTGATCCGTTCCCAACTGGGATCGGCCGCGCTACCCCCGCGATCCTTTTTTATTTGGGCGCGGTTTGCGGCGGTGGAGAAATAGCCGGCTGCCGACAGCAATACCAGTTTCTCAACCCTTTCCGGAGCTGCGATGGCTATAGCCGCAGCAACCCAGGACCCTAAAGACACGCCGATGATCGAGGCCTTTTCCAGGTTGAGCGCGCTCATGAAATTGAGCACATGTTCAACATAAGTCGCAATCTCGTAGGGATGTGCCGGTTTGTCGGAATGTCCTGAACCTACAAAGTCGAGTGCGTAACAATCGTAGTGCTCGGCGTGAGCTGCAAGGTTGGCGCAAAAGGATTCCCAATGCCCGCCGGTACCATGCAACATGATGACGGCGGGGGCGCTGCGGCGCCCAGCGTGGGCATAACGGGTACGCACAGCCCCAGCCTTGATGTAGCGTTGCTCAAAATCCAGACCATGCAAATGGGTCCAGATACTTTGATAGGGGGCGTTGTTGGGTGCATCACGCATTGAACATATCCTCTTCGATGTCTTATTCAATTTGGTGACATGGCAAAAGCGGGCACCCAGTGGCTGAATTCGGCGTTCTTCGGCGCATTCCAAGGGCACTAGTAAGTAATAATCTCGCAATCCGGAATGCCCAAGTGCGGGCCATCGCAAAACTTCAATCCATGCATGGGATCGGTTGGCGCGACTGTCGACAGGGGATGGTCTGGTTCGCCGACCGTCCCTTGCGAAGATTGGAAAATCAAGAGGCCAGGAAGTCTCCGATCAAGCGATTGAAACGATCCTTTTTTTCGATCTGAGTCCAATGACCGCACTCGCCAAAGATGTGCAGCTCCGATTGCCTGATGAGATGATTGAGTTTTACGCTATTCGACAAGGGGATGACCTTGTCGTCCCGCCCGTGTACGATCAGTGTGGGATGGGGGATTTTTGCGATATCAGCTTCTGAAGTTGCCAATCCGGAAATTTGCTTCTGTCTGGGTTCAGGGAAAAGCCGGGCGTAGCTTTCCTGGAAGCCTGGCCGCATACTTGCCTGATATCGGGAATTTACCAGATCGTCGGTTACCAAGGCGCTGTTATAGGCAAATATGCCGATAAGACGACGCATATTTTCCATGGAAGGTGTGTATCCCCACACCTGATCGAGTCCCCAGGTGAGGTCGAAATTCGTCCCTACTGCCCCCATCAGTACGAGTTTGTCCACCCGGTCGGGGTGCCGTGCCGCCAATGCAAGACTGAGCGCGCCGCCAAACGAATTTCCCACCAAATGCGTTTTTTCGATCCCCAGCGCATCGAGGAAAGAAACCATGTGGTGGGTCCAGAAATCGAGGCCATATTTGCCGTCGGCAGGACGCTCGGTATAGCCAAAACCGGGGATGTCAGGAGCAATCACCCGGTGATTTTCGGCAAGGGCAGGCATGGTCAATCGCCAATTTGCATAGCCGGTCACACCAGGACCGGAGCCATGAATCATCAGTACCGGCTGACCCTTCCCCTGTTCAAGGAAATTGGTGGCGAGGCCCGCAGCCTGGACAGATTGCCCGATTTCAGGATTTTCGTTCATTTCCGAAGAGTTTCCGTTCCTCTATCGACCATCCGGCTGCCCGGCGGTCATTGTGCCACTACGTTCCTTGCTATTGAAGGCCGGGCATGAGCCCGCCCTAATGACGCATTGCATTTTCAGTGGTTCACCTTAAGCGGATTCGCGTGCGGTTACGCATTGACGGCAGGTAAGACTTTCTCTGCCAACAGTTCATACGAACGGCGCCACAAGGCTTCGTCATCCCATTCATGAAACGCCATCAGCAGCGTACCGAACGGGCCAACTTCGTCGCGGAACGCCGAGATTTTTTCAGCGACCACGTCTGGCGTGCCGACGATCACCATGGAATCGAGGCAGGTCTGCAACGACACATCGTCTTCTTCGGAACTCTCTGTGGGGAGAAGGGCCTGAATGCGCCCGCGACCTGTCCTACGCAACAATGTCACCATGTAATCATAATAGTGGCTGATGGAGTTATTGCGATCCGCCAGAAAGGCGTTCGCCTGTTCCATTGTATCCGTAACAAGGATCGACCTGCACACACGCCAGGTCGAGGGATCCGCTGTGCGACCTTCGGCTTCGATGGCCTTGCTGTGAACATCCCAATGCGAACGGATGACCCATGGCGCATTGAAGTTTGCGGAAATCAGATTCCACCCCTTGGTGCCGGCCAGCGCGGCTGTACCGGAATGTGGGCTCATCGCCGAAATGCAAAAGGCAGGGAAGGGATCCTGCAACGGTTTCGGAATAATGCCGATACCCAGATCTGGGTGGACGGCCTTCTGCAGGTCGTGATTCCAGTATTCGCCTTTCAAATGGAACGGCGCCTGGTTGGATTGCCAGATCTGTTGCACCATTTCGGCGCATTCGATCATCATCGCGTTCCGATCCTTGGGCATTGTATCGAAAATTTCCAGATCGGAACCCAGCCCACCGGGGCCGATGCCCATGATAAAGCGGCCACCCGACATGTTGTCGAACATGGCCACATCGGCAGCGACGCGTACGGGGTTGTGCTGGGGCAGGTTCAAAACACCCGGACACAGCTTCATGTTCTTCGTTACAGGAATGAGGGAAGACATGAATTGCAGTGTGTTCGAAATCGGTTCCACCTTTGCGGTGTAATGCTCGCCGACCCAAAGCTCCTCGAAACCGCATGCATCGGCATGGATCGCAGCCTGCGTATCCATATCATACATCTCTCGATAGCTACGATCGAGAGAATGGAATGGCATCATGAACATGCCGAGTTTCATTCTGGCCTCCCTCAAGGAACACTTCAGGCAAGCCAGCCTGCAGCGAGTCTTCCACCTGTTTGTTGATTGGATTTTGAAGAATATTCCAATATACAGACAACCAGAACGGGTCAAGCCACTTTTCGAGCGCGTTCCCTGGATGGTGCTTACACTCAACGACGCATTTGGGTGCGGCGACGAGGCTGAGGAAGCCAGCAAAGTTTCTGGCGAGTTTGTCGTACCGTGTTGCGATGCGCCGGAAGTGGTTGATCTTGCTGAAGCAGCGTTCGATCAGATTGCGGTCCTTGTAGATTGTGGCATCGAAGCTGCGCCATTTGGCGGTTGTCGTTCGGCGCGGAACGGCAGGTTTTGCTCCTGCCGCCGCGACGGCGACAAGGGTGCGTTGGCCTTCACCAACATACTGCTGCGCGAAGGGATTGCCATCAGCATGGACGGCAGGGTCGCATGGTGCGACAATGTCGTTGTCGAGCGTCTGTGGTGCCCGGTAAAATACGGGGAGGTTATTCGTTGCCAATCCCTGCGCAGAACAATCCGGCCACCTCTCATTCTGTCACGGTAAGCGCAATCGTATCGGGATCTAGATGGTCGAATGGCAATATGTCCTCGACGGACTCCTTCGCGGCGACGCTATCGATCCTAGCTACTGTGTCTTGAAATCTACGCAGTTCACCGGGCTTCATGTTGTCGCCGCTGAATATTGCTCCCTCAATGGTGACCGAGGCGATGCCCTTGCCGCCATAGCAAACCGGGAACGCCAGGGCGACCGGACCTTCTGCATACCCTCGCGCGTCCGTATCATAGCCTTTTTCGGCTATCTCTCGCAAATTACGGATCAATCGCAATCCGCTTGACGAGGTCTCATTTTTGCCCCGCCAACGCAGGAAATGCCGGACGTCGCTCTCGGGCATGTGCGCAAGGATGACGCGCGCGCTGGCGCTTTGATCCAGAAATTGCACCTCGCCCAGTTCAGGAAAACTGATGATTTCATTTGTCCCAGGAATCGTCTGAATCCGGACAGCATACCATCCCAATCTTATGTTCAACGTGACAGTCTCGCCCGTCATGAAGGCCAGTTGCTGCAAGTAGGGAAGGCTAAGGTCTCTGATCTTCTGGCGCATGTAAAAGGCGTGGCGTACACGCTGGGCAATATCGCCGATCATATATGTCGCCGAAGACTGGTAGCGTGCAGCATAGCCCACGCTCAAAAGTGTAGTTAGCCCGCGATGGGTTGTGCTTGGCGGCAACCCAAGTTCTTGACTTACATCCTTTACGCCCAGCGGCCGAGACGCTTCACTCAACATTTTGAGAATGTCGAAAATGTGCTGCGAAGAGGTATTGATTTTGCTAGTCATGGGGGCGGTCACCACGCCAGAATGCAATGTGGGCAGGGAACTGCCGGAGAGCGAGATTCGCACGCTGGATAATAAGCTTCATTTCCGGTAGCAGATTGTTCATCCGTTCCAAGGTAAAGCGTGAGGCTGGACCGCCCACGGTTAGCGATGCGTGAGGCCGTCCCAATGCGTCATGGACCACAAAGGCCGCGAAATTGGACAACTTTAGACCTGGCAAGGTCTCGCCCCGGGAGAAACCGAAACCCTCTTCTCGAATGCGCTTGATTTCGTCCCACAGAATTTCGGGAGTGGCGGCAATTGCCTCGGGAAAGTCGCTGAACGTAACAGCATCGATATAGTCCTGGATTTCAGCGTCGGTGAGTGCCGCCAGCATGGTGCGCCCGGTGATAGTGATATGCAACGGCAGCGGTCGACCGCGCTGCACATGCGTTACACGAGGTCCCTTTGCCTCGATACCGTCGATGTTGAAGCGATTATACCCCGCGAAGATGGACAAAAAGACGCTTTCGGACGTCAGGATGTGTAACTCTTGAAGAAAGCGGTGACAGATCGAACGGATGTCCGGTTCTGGATTCTCGTGTCCACGCAGATTGAGCACGCCATAGCCGATATCATATTTGTTGCCTACCCGGTCGCGAACGACATAGCCCTGCTCGACCAACGTAGTCAGCGCGCGGAAAACCATATTCCGGCTCATACCGAGTTGGGTACACAGTGTTTTGATCTCAGAAGGGCTATTTCGTTCCGCGAGAGCAGAAAGCACCAGCAATACGCGCATGGCGGCTTTGTTGATATTGGCAGGGCTATTCTGCTCGGCTTCCGGGTCTTCGCCTCTCGAATCGACTATTTTCCGCCCCCCCCATGGCCTACGCGGCACCAACTCCGGCACAATCTGCTTTTGCAGCGTGCATAGAAATGCCTAAACCAACCAGGAATATGCGTCAACTTGGCTATTTTGCCGTAAAGCCGGCATCTGCAACGAGCGTATGCCCCGTTACATAACTCGACTGGGACGACAACAGCCATGCGATCACATTGGCGATCTCCTCGGGTGCGGCCAGCCGCCCCAAAGGAATTTCCGGCCCCTTTAGTCGTTCAAGCTCCGCATGTCCGCCAGGAAGCATATTTGAAGTCATCGGTGTAGCGGTAAAACCTGGAGCCACCGCGTTAACCCGAATGCGCTTGGGCGCGCCCTCGATGGCGGCAACCCGGGTCAGGCCGATCACCGCGTGCTTGCTCGACGTATAAGCGGCAGTGTTTACGCTTCCGACCACGCCTAGCATTGAGGAGGCATTGACAATGGCTCCACCATGCTCGCGCATCGCACGCATCTGCGCCTTGAGACAAAGAAACACGCCGGTCACGTTCACATCCATGATAGCTCGCCAGGTCTTCAAACTGAGGTCGGCCAGCGACTCGCCGTTCTGGCGCATGCCTGCGCCGTTGAATGCACAGTCCAGGCCACCAAACCGATCCACGATTTCGTCAACGGCTCTTGAAACTGCATCTTCGTCGGTCACATTTAAGCTTAGAACCAATGCATTCGCGCCGGCGTTTCGCACCAGCTCGGCGGTTTCGCTTGCATCGGCCGCATTCAAATCGACGATTGCGACATTCGAACCTTTTGCAGCGAACTCAAGCGCGACAGCGCGCCCGATGCCCAGTCCGCCTCCCGTGACCATTACCGTTTCAGGCACTGCATCTTCTCCTTCTCAAAAAGCACAGGGTCGAAAACACGGTGCGGACCCTGCTATTACGTCAGATCATCGGATCTGTGGGTTCCAAACCGAACAACTGCCTGCCGAAGATTTCAGCGGAATTGTCCCAGTTAAGTCCGAAATGGCTGCTGATGGTGATCATGTCACGATTGGCGCGCTGGATTGGGTGGTCATCGTTAACCCCGTGAGCGCCAAGCATACGCGTCAACCGGTCGATCGCCCGACGGCACAGTTCGGGGGCATAGGCCGTATTGCGCTTGCTCAAAGCCTTGTCGTCACGACTTGCCAAAGCATCGTTTCGGACAAGTGCCGCAGCGACTTCGGCGCTTAATAGTAGCAGACTTTCGGCCGCATCCACTTCTGCCGACGATTGGGCATAAATCAGTTGCCGCGTCAGTTGCTGCTGCTTGGCTGCGCTATTTTTCGCATCCT
The DNA here is from genome assembly GCF_027925545.1 of Sphingobium sp. BS19. Classification (NCBI taxonomy): domain Bacteria; kingdom Pseudomonadati; phylum Pseudomonadota; class Alphaproteobacteria; order Sphingomonadales; family Sphingobiaceae; genus Sphingobium; species Sphingobium sp. BS19. Next base: position 29,017 of record NZ_BSEF01000027.1, on the reverse strand, counting down.
GGGCGAAATAGGCCAATGCGCCTCTGGCAATGCCAATCGCAGGTGCGGCCACGGCAAATGGAAACAATGTTGCAAATGGCAGGGAGTAGAGTGCCCCGGGATGATCCGCCGTTCGCTCACCCCGCAGACTCGCAAGGCTGATCGAGTGCTCGGCGGGCACGAACAAGGACCCGATCTTGACGTCATTACTGCCGGTGCCGCGCATCCCTACCGCCTGCCAGACATCCACAATTTCGACTTCGCCTGTCGGGCAAGCAAAAATCCGCATATCAATGCTGCCATCTTCACGTTTGCATGGCGCGCGCACGATGACCCAGTCGCTCGCGTCGATGCCGCTTGAGAATTGCCATGTCCCGGAAAGCAGGTAGCCGCCATCAGTGGCCGTGCACGAGCAGTCAGCATAGGAAAACGCAGTTGCAATGCGAGCATCGGGATTGTTTCCCCACACCGCTTCCTGCGCCGCGGCGGGAAACGTTCCCAGCATCCAGGCGTGCACGGCAATACCGCCCTGCACCCAGGCGGTCGAGGCACAGACGCTTCCCAGCAATGTCGAGATCTCTAGTTGCAACGGGCCGTAAGGCAGTTCCAAACCGCCAAAGCGCGAAGGCTGATACAATCTGAACAAGCCGGCATTAGCCAGTTCATCGATGCTTTCTTGTGGAATCTTGCGAAGATTTTCCGTCTGCGCGACGCGCGCGCCGATGTTGCCGAGCAGCCCACTCACCTTTTCCACAATCACCCGGGTGTCCTCGAACGTGGGCTGAAGCATCATTTTCCTTTCAAATTTATCGTCTGGATTATGGAATACATTTCATATATAGGGCATGTAATCAACTCAATTCGTCACCAAGCTTAGCGCAGAAAGCAATTTGCCATGAGGGAGTGTGCATGGGGAAATTCGACAATTCCATGAGCAAGCATGGATCGGAATCCAAAGGGGAAACCGGCATACCGCCTGTTCGCACAAGTGAGGGGCCGAAATTTGCGAGCAAGGCGAAAAAATTGCACGCCGAACGAGCCATCTGCCGGTTTAATGCGATTATGTGAAGTTTTGTGTCGTGTGGCGCGTAAGCCGATTTGGATGTGGGCTGAGCGATTGCGATTGAATGAAGAACAGGTCAGCGAACAGGACCTGAAACGGGTTAGGATTACGGTATGAAGGATGCACATTTTCTGGTAGTGGGCGCAGGAATAGGCGGGTTGACGGCGGCGGCGGCGCTGCAGCGCGCGGGCGCTCGCGTTACCGTGTTTGAACAGGCGCCGGAACTGAAGGAGATCGGCGCCGGCGTCATCATTACGCCACAGGCGATGCATTCCTTCGATTATTTAGGTATCGCAGACCGGGTAGCGGCCGAGGCTGGTCCAGCTGAGTGCTATCATTCACAAGATTATGCTACAGGTGAAATTCTGCTTCGTGGGCCTTCTTCGGAAGAGTTCCGGACCCGTTTTGGCGCAGGCTTCCATCAATGCCACCGCGCCGATCTGCATTCGGCCCTTGCCGATGCAGCGGCGGCTGGAGGCAATTACACACTCCATCTGGGCCACCGCTTCGTCGGCGCGACCCAGGAGGGAGGGCGCGTGACCGCCACCTTCGCCAACGGCTTGCGCTATGAAGCCGACGCCCTGATCGGGTGCGACGGCAATGCATCGCTAGTGCGGACATCGACCTTTGGCAGCGAGCCCGTCAAATATACCGAACAGGTCGCCTATCGCGCGGTGCTTGACTTCGATCGCGTGCCCAAAGCGCTGCTCAACGCGCCCTACAGCTATTTTGTGGGACCGGGCCGGATGCTGCTGTTCTATCCGCTGCGTAACAGGAAACTGATGAACGTAATCGGCATCGCGCACGAACCCGATTGGCAGGAAGAGGGCTGGATCATTCCCGCTACGCGGGATGAATTTGTTCGACTCTATCAGGATTTTCACCCCGCTGTGCTCGCGCTGCTCGGCGCGCTGCCCGAGGATGCGATCTTCAAATGGGCGCTACGCGACCGCGAGCCTCTGTCCGCCTGGACACAGGGGCGCATCACGATGCTGGGCGACGCTGCCCATCCGATGACGCCGTTCCTGGGCCAGGGCGCGTGTCTGGCGATCGAGGACGGTATCGTGCTCGCCCGGGCTGTCGATCAGGCGTCCACCGTGGGGGAGGCTTTTGCGCTTTACGAAGGCGCGCGCAAGCAGCGCACGACGACCGTTCAGCTTGCATCGCGCGATCGTGGCAGAGATTTACAGGGCCGCAAGACCGGAAAGGCGGGCCCGGGCCAGAATGCCGAGAGCATGGGCCTGTTCGCATATAATCCTGCAACCGTGCCACTTTAGGGCCACATGCGGACTGGTGCAGACATGCTCAAGATCAAAACCGCCGATACCTGCCATCCCAAGAATCCTCCTACTCCCGTCTGTTCGAGGAAACGCGGCTGCGGATTCTCAAGCGGCATCTGGGTGAGCTTGTCGCGGCGCCCACCCCGGAAACCAGCACTATCAACCAGCTTGTTCAGATATGGGCCTATCATGACCATGCCCACCGCTCCGCACCGCGTGCCGCGCTATGGGCTGATCCAGATTGACTGAACCCGAGCGAAGAACACGTCCGCCATGCTTCAGAAACAGGAATCGGTTTTGCTGGCGCCGATAGGTTTTTCTCCGCTGCAATAGACCTTGGGAGACACAAGATGGATATGGCCTTGGCCTGCGCCTCGCATACGCCTATGTTGCTTGAAGAGGCATATTCTGATGCCGCGACCTGCGCAAAGGTCAGCGATTCATATGATCAGCTAGCGCGCTTTGTTCGCGATTTTGCGCCTGAGCAAGTAATCCAGTTCTCGCCTGATCATTATCACGGCTTTCACTATGATAATATGCCGAGCTTCTGTAGCCATCCGGTGAAGGCCGCGGCGAACGTCGGTCAGGCGGCGATGGCGGCGCGATTGGGTTGCCAGTTCCAGGGCAGCAGGTCATCGAGGCGGGTGGCGGGATAGTCGGCGATACGGGCGAGGACATCGGCAAGCCAAGCCTGGGGATCGACGTCGTTGAGGCGTGCGGTCTGGATCAGCGTGTAGATTACCGCTGCACGCTCGCCGCCGCGATCGGAGCCGCAGAACAGCCATGCCTTGCGGCCGAGCGGCACGCAGCGCAGCGCGCGCTCGGCAGCATTGTTGGTGAGGCATACGCGCCCGTCTTCAAGGAACCGGGTGAAGGCGTCCCAGCGCCGCAGCATGTAGTTGATGGCCTTGGCGAGGTCGTGATTACGCGAGAGCTTGGCGAGCTGAGCGATGAGCCAGCTGTGCAGCTCGGTTACCAGCGGTGCGCTCAGCTCGCGTCGCATAGCGAGGCGTTCGCCGGCGTGCTTGCCGTTGATGGCGCGCTCGACATCGAACAAGGCGTCGATCCGCTGCACGGCTTCGAGCGCGATCGGATAGATCATGCCGGCGCGCTCGCCGCGGCTCTTCCTGCGCGCAGCGCCTTCGACGTCGGCCAGTTCGAAGAACTTGCGCCTCGCGTGGGCAAAGCAGCCGGCCTCGAGCACGGGCGAAGGCACGCGGGCAGGTGCATAGAGCTCGCCATAGCCGCCATAGGCGTCGGCCTGGAGAATCCCTGACCAGGATGCCAGATGCGCGCGTGGATGCTCGCCGCGCCGATCGCGCGAGTAGTGGAACAGCGCCGCTGGCGGATCGGCGCCGGCAAACGGGCGGTCATCGCGGACATAGACCCACAATCTGGCGGTATCGGTCTTGCCCTTGGCCATGACCGGCACGGTGGTATCGTCGCCGTGCAATCGCTCGGCGGCCAGAACATGGGCCTCGATCCGGCGGTAGAGCGGCATCAATGCGAAGGCGGCGGCGCCGACCTGATCGGCGAGCGTCGATGTGCTGAGCGGTACGCCCTCGCGAGCAAAACGGTCAGCCTGGCGGTTGAGAGGCTGGTGCTGTCCGTACTTCTCGAACAGGAGCATGGCCAGGAAGCTGGGGCCTGCCCACCCGCGCGGCACGACGTGGAACGGCGCTGGCGGCTGCGTAATCTGCTCGCAGTCCCGGCAGGCGACCTTCTCGCGCATGGTCTGGATGACCTTCCAGCTGCGCGGGATCACCTCGAGCGTCTCTGTGACGTCCTCACCGAGCTTGGACAGGCGGCTGCTGCCGCATGCCGGGCAAGCACAAGGCGCGGGGATGACCACCCGCTCGCGCGGCAGGTGCTCGGGGAACGGCTTCCTGGAAGGCTTCTTGCGGTCGAACGGGGTGACACTCGCGGTCTTCTGAGCGGCGGCCTCGGCGACAAGATCGTCCTGGGCGGCGTCACCTTCGAGATCTTCGAGGCTCAGCTCCATCTGCTCGAGCAAGCGAGTACGCTCGGCGCTGGGCCCGTACTGCTCGCGGCGCAGCTTGGCGATCTGCAGCTTGAGGTGGGCGATCATCGCGTCGGTGGCGCTCTGGCGAGCATGGGCGTTGGCGAGCTTGGCCTCGGCCTCGTCAGCCCGCCGGGTCGCGGTTGCCAGCAGCGCCTTGAGCGCTTCGACATCGTCAGGAACGGGCGAAACCGCAGCTTCCATAGCCGCGATGGAATCACAAAATACCGCCCGGATGAAGCACAAAATGCGCCGCTGACGAAGAAAGTGCGGGGTCTACCCCGCGCTCTGCGGACGCCAGGAATACTGCGGGTTACGCCAGTCGATCCCGTCGAGCAGGCAGGCCAGCTGCGAGGCCGTCAGCGACACCATGCCGTCCTTGGCAGACGGCCAGACGAACCGGCCCTTCTCGAGCCGCTTGGCGTAGAGGGACATGCCGATCCCATCATGCCAGATCAGCTTTACCAGCGATCCTGCCCGCCCGCGGAACACGAACAGATCGCCGCCGTGGGGATCACGCTTAAGGCCTTGCTGGACCAGCAGGGCCAGGCCTTGCATCCCCTTCCTCATATCGGTGTGACCCATCGCGATCCACACACGTGCACCTGCAGGGATCACCGCAGCACTCGCAAGGCTGCCGCGACCAGCGCCGGCGACGCCGAGGCGAAGATGCTGACCCGGTTGCCGCGCGCCAGATCAACGACGATCGCGGGGCTGAGGCTGGGCCGGGCTGCATCGGGCGCCTGGGTCATCATCGCCTCAGCAAACTGCGGTGACTCTAGCTCGGTCACCGCCGGCTCGTTGCTAGCCGCACGCAGCTTGCGCCGCCACGTGTAGACCAATGACGTCGAAACATCGTGCCGCTGGGCCACGCGCACGACACAGGCGCCCGGCGCAAACGCCTCGTTCAAAATCCGGAGCCGCTCATCGTCGCTCCAGCGCCTGCGCCGCTCAGGCCCCGAAAATACCGTCACTTGACCCATCAACCGCTCCTAAGCGCGCTCTTGAGCACGAGCTTAAGACCGGTCCCTCACCCCATCGACAAGGCGGGTCACGCCGGATGGATACGAGCTTCTGCATTGGCGCGGCAGCGCGCTCCTATGGCGACTGGAACACAGCGACGGGCGCGCTTCGCGTCGATGAGGACTTCGCGCTGGACATGCTCGATGCGGTGCGCGCTGCTAACATCGATGCTGCCGTTTCGTTCGACATGATCGTCGATCATGGCTTTGTGCAGATATGGGAAGCAATGTTGGGCGGGTTCGATGTCTATCCGATCGTCCCGGTGTTCGTGAACGCGATCGCCTATCCGTTGCCGACCTATCGCCGCGCGCGATTGCTGGGTGAGGCGGTGGGACGGTTTGCCCAGCTTTCAGGGCGGCGCGTGCTTTTCGTTGCTTCGGGGGGGCTAAGCCATGATCCCGTGATTCCGATGATCCGCGGCGCTCCGCCCGAAGTGCGCGATCGCCTGATCGGACGAACCGCGTTCACACCCGAACAGCAGGCGCACCGCGAGATCCAGGGGCGCGAGCCGCTCGGCTGGCCATGACGGGCGAGGGACCCTCGCGGCCGCTCAACCCCGAATGGGACCGCGCGCTGCTTGAAACACTAGCGCGCGCCGACTGGGCGACCACCGACAGCTTCACGGCCGAAAGCGTAGACGCCGTAGCGGGCGCCGGCGGCAACGAGATATTGTGCTGGGTTGCGGCAACCGCTGCACTCGCTACCGCCGGATCGTTTGATGTCGTTCAGAAGGATTATATCGATGTTCCCGGCTGGATCGCGGGCATGGCGCATTTCGCCGAGGTGGCGGATATCTTCCGCCGCCATGGCCCTTCCTACGCCCAGGCCCATGACGGCCATCTCGTCCGCGTGGAGCGCCGCGTCATGTCGGCGATCGAACTCTGCCGGACAGCGGCGCTCGGCGGTCATGTCGAGGCTTATGAGGACTGCGCGCATGCCAGTGTCGCTTATAATTCGTGCCTTATGGGCAAATCCAGTAATGGGGAGCTGGCGGCGACCTGATGGCTCTTTCACGCATTTCGCCGCCCGCCCCCCTCACCATTACGTGGCGTTCTTTAGCAGTGCCATCAGCTTGTCGGTCGGTTGGAAGGTGCCGCGCCTCAGATGCGGTGGCACGATCGCTTCCATGGCTTCGAGCTTTTCGGTTGGATCGCCGCGTGTGTAGACCTCTGTGGTCGTCAGCGTGGCATGGCCCAGCCACAGCGATACTTTCCGGATGTCTTGCGTCGCCTGCAGGATGATCATCGCGCAGGTGTGTCTGAGAACATGAGGTGAGACGCGTTTTTTGGCGAGGCCTTGTTGCTGACGAGCAGCAATCGCGGCGTGCTGCTTGAGCAGGTAGGCGAAGCCCCATCGGCTCAGAGGCTCACCGCGGGCACTGATGAACACTTCGGGTGTGGCGGCCTTTCCGCGAATGGCGAGCCAGGCCCGCAATGATGTGGCCGCCGGCTTCCACAGCGGCAGCGCTCGTTCCCGCCGCCCCTTACCGACAACACGTATGCTCATCGACGACATGTCGATATCGTCGATCTTCAGCCCCGTCAGTTCCGACACGCGCAATCCTGCACACACGGCCACGTACAGCATGGCTCGGTCGCGGATGCCGTCGCGCGTTGTTGGATCCGGGGCATCGAGCAGCGCTTGCAGCTCTTCGCGCAGTAGATAAGGAACAAGACGCGTATCCGTCTTCTTGAACGGGATCGCCAGCACGCGACGGATCTGGTCGAGGGCTGCCGGCTGCCGGTATTCGAGGAAGCGGAAGAACGACTTGATTGCTGCCAAACGAACATTTCGCGTCACTGCGGCGTTCTTGCGCGTATCTTCGAGATGCACGAGGAACGCACTGACCAAACCGGAGTCCATCTGCTCCAACATCAGCTTGGATGGTTTACTCTTGAGCCTTGCAGCAGCGAACTCGAACAGGAGCTGGAAGCTCTGGGCATAGGAATCACACGTGTGTCTGCTTGCGCCCCGCTGATGGACGAGTGTTTCGCGCAGGAACGCTTCGATGAGGGGAGCGATCGGTGTCATGCTCGTCTCCCTTCTGTCATGAACGCCTCTCCGGTCATTGCGATGTCGCGCACGAGATCGGCGGTTGCCTCCAGGTACCAGTAGGTAGAGTAGATGTTGACGTGACCCATGTACGTCGCGAGCGCGACCATATGCGGCCCGCACCGGTTTCCGCTCGTCGGACTGCCTTGTAGCACCCGCACCGCGAACGTGTGCCGCAGATCATGCAGCCGAGGACGCCGCGCCGGCGTAGACCGGATGCCAATTTTGTCGATCAGCCTGTCGAAGGTCTCTTTGACGGCGATGTAGCGCAGTGGCCGGCCATGCATGTCGGCGAACACTGGATCATCACCCGAACCAGGTCCGCGGCTCTTCAGGTAGCGTTGCAAGCCTGCGGTCGCCGTCTCATGCAACGGCACGAGACGGGTCTTGCGGAACTTGGTCTTGCGGATCAGCAGACCGTCGCTTGTTATGTCCGCGAATATGAGCTTGAGTGCTTCGGAGATTCGCAGCCCGGTGGCCGCGAGAAGGGCGATTAAGGTCGCATACGTCAGCGAGCGCAGGCCTCCTTGAGGCTGAAGCCAGCCGGCGGCTTCGATGAGGCGAGCGATCTCCGCGTCCGAGTAAATGTGCGGCGGTCGACGCCTTTTGCGGGCGCCGAAGTGATTGCCCGGTGGCAACTCGTGCCGGGCATCTTCGATGCGGATATGGCGGGCGAAGCGGCAGACGGCCTTCAGTCGAGCATCGCGCTGCGCAACGGACGGTCCGAGCGTGGCCCAATCGATGGCTGTTTGCGTGTGGACATACGCGTGCCCGCGCTCGGCCGCGAAGGCGGCAAAGCTCTTGAGCAGGTATTCGGCATTCAACATCGCAAAGCCCGTGGCCCGGCGCAGTGCGAGATAGGTTTCGATGGTCTTCAACATCAGAATGCCTCCGGCCACGGCTGCGCCACCTGCTTCAGAAGAGCGACATCGGCTTTGGCGTAGCGGGCCGTCGTGTCGATGCCACTATGCCGGAGGACTAGGCCGATCTTGTCGAGCGGTACGCCATGGCGCAGCATCTCGGTCGCTGCGGTGTGCCGCAGGGCGTGCGCACCCTTGATGGGCGCCACGACGCCAGCCCGCTTCATGACGCGCCTGACCACCGAAGAGACGCCGTCGCCGTTCCGGAATGGACGGGCGGGCGCGATCGTGCTCAGGAAGACGCGATCGCTTCGACAACACGTCGGTCGACATTCGAGATAGGCCGCGATCGCATCCCCAACGTCCTGGGGCAGCGGCAAGCGAACCTCATAGCGCGACTTGCCCGTGACCCGCAGCGAACCCGCCTGCCACTCGATATCGATGAGACGGAGCTGCGCCACGTCGCCGGCCCGCAGGCCGAGGCGAGCCAACAGCAGTATGATGGCGCGATCCCGCCGGCGCGCGCCGGCATCACCATCGCAGGCAGCAATCAACCGGCTGACCTGTTCGCCCGAGAGGTATCGCGGCATCTCGGCAAGCTGCCAATGGGCGTAGGCCGGAACGGCATTGTCGAGACCGGCCCGGCAGTGGCCTTGAACAGCGAGGTAGCGCAAAAACGCCCGTAGGCTCGTCGTCATCTTCTCGATAGTGCCGCGCCCCCATGTGCGCGCGCGCTTCATGACGTGGTCGCGGATATCGGTGGGACTCCAACGCGCCGGGTCCGTTGCAAGTGCTGCCATGATACTGGCTGCATCGCGCGCATAGAGCCTTATCGTCGCATCGGAAGCCCCGCGATGCTTGCTGAGCCATGCTTTAAAGCCGACGACTAGCTGCGGTTCGGCAGGCCGCATCGGCGTAACCGCGGGCTTGCACACACCTATTTCTTCGAGGTGCCGACGGAAGAGCTTTGCGCCGTAAATGGTGTGATGGTTGCAGCGGCCTCCCTTCGCGCGCGGGCATCGGCACGTTCGCAGATGTTCTTCGAACGCCGCCAAATCCATGTCGCTCACGCTTGCATCGCGCTCTGCCATAACGTGGCCGACATGAGTTGCCGCCCGCAGATAGCGCACAGCAGTCTCGGGGCCATAGCCCTGCTGTTCGAGTGCTGCAGCGAAGCCATCTAGGTATGGCCCGCATGGCCCGCTGCGCAGATGCCACAGCATCTTCGACGCAGAGAAGTAGGTTTCCAACATAATCGTCTCCGTTTGTGAACGGCCATTAATGGCCGCGTTTACGGAAGCACGGGGCTGCGATGTTATGGAGACAAAATGCGGGGAAATTCACTGAAAATGCCCATGCTGGCACGCCAGCTCCCCATTACTGGATTTGCCCATAAGACAGGTAATGGAAAATGCCCATTACGTGCCGCAACCGGCATTGCCCCAAGTGCCAGAACACGACGCGCGAACGGTGGCTCGCCGCGCGGCAAGCCGACCTGCTGCCGGTGCCCTATTTCCATGTCGTGTTCACGGTGCCGGCCGAAGCCGCCGAGATAGCCTTCCACAACAAGGCGGTCGTCTATGCCATCCTGTTCGACGCAGTCGCCGCAACGCTCAAGACCATCGCCGCCGATCTCAGGCACCTCGGCGGTGAGATCGGGTTCCTGGCCATTCTTCACACCTTGGGGGCAGGCGCTCACGCATCATCCCCATATCCATTGCGTCGTCCCCGGCGGTGCGCTCTCACCCGAGGGACGCTGGCTCGGCTGCCGGCCACGTTTCTTCCGACCATCCGCGTGCTCTCGACTATTCCGGCGGCTGTTCCTCGAACGGCTCCAGACGGCCTATGCCGCCGGGCGACTGCGCTTCTCCGGCACGCTCGACGGGCGTGGTGACGCGGATGTCTTTGCCGCGGCGATCCGGCAACTTCGTCGCAAGAACTGGGTCGTCTATGCCAAGCCGCCGTTCGGATCGCCCGAACAGTTTCTCGCCTATCTCGGGCGCTACACCCACCGGGTCGCCATCGCCAACAGCCGTCTGGTCAGCGCCGACGACACGACCGTGACCTTTCGTTGGCGGGACTACCACCATGGCAACGCACCCGGACTCATGACGCTCGACGCGCACGAGTTCATCCGCCGCTTCCTGCTCCACAGCCTGCCCGATGGCTTCCACCGCATCCGCCATTATGGCTTTCTCGCCAATGGCTGCCGTCGAGCCCGGCTTGTCACCATCCGGCAGTTGCTGGTGGTAGCGAACCCCGCGACGGACAAGGTCGATTGCGAGGATATACCGCTCATCCGTCAGCGGCCTCGCTTCGATCCAACGGTCTGCCCCTGTTGTGGCGGCGCCCTGCGCGTCACCGCGACATTCGCGCGCCATCGCTCGCGGTTCGACACATCGTGAGCATCGGCTCCCGCCCGAATATCGAACATGGCGGCGTCGCGGCACCGACGAACGCAATGGCAACCTGTGTCTGCGACCTTGTTGAACTGCCTGCGGATCACAAGCATCGAACCTCAACCCTGTCCAGAATCCTGATGGTCGCGTCGGTCACCGTGTTCGACACCTACGGTTCGATATCGCCGACGCCGATACAGGGCAGTTCCGTCGCCCCAAATCGATCCCCCAGAACCGGCGCAGCAACACAAAGCCCATAGCGCGTGGCCGCGTTAGGGGGTTCGCTCAATCCGGCTTCAATGAGGTCGCGCATCACGCCAAGATCGCCGTTCACCGCCGCGCGACCTCACAGAAACCTCCAGATTCCCAAAGCGGCGTTGATCTGATTCAACGTTGCGGCATGAGCCGCTATGATCTGACCGACTTTGAGTGGCGCGTGATCGCGCCGTTGTTGCCGAACAAGCCGAGAGGGGTGCCGCGTGTCGATGACCGATGGGTGCTGAACGGCATTTTCTGGGTGCCGCGTTCGGGTGCGCCGTGGCGCGACCTTCCCGAGCGGTACGGACCGAGGACGACGTGCTACAACCGCTTCGTGCGCTGGCGAAAGGCGGGCGTGTGGGCAGACCAGCTGATGGACGCGATCACCGAGGCGTACGCCGGCGATATCCAGATGATCGACAGCACTTCTGTCCGGGCGCACCAGCAGGCTGCGACGGCAAAAAGGGGGGTCGAGCTCATTGTCTCGGTCACTCCCGAGGCGGTCTCACGACCAAAATCCACGCGGTCGTTGACCGGCAAGGCCTCCCGCTCCGGCTCGGCCTGAGCGCAGGGCAAGCGCACGATGCTCCCGCTGCGCTGACCCTGCTCGGCCAGCTCTGCTCCGCGCACGATCGTGCTGGGCGACAAGGCTTACGATGGCAACGCCATCCGCGACCTGATCGAGGCACAGGGCGCGGTGCCCAACATCCCCGTCGAGTCGAACCGCAAATGGCGCCCCTGCTTCTCCAAGACGCTCTACCGCGAGCGCAACCAGGTCGAGTGATTCTTCAGCAAGCTCAAGCACTTCCGACGCATCGACACCCGTTTCGACAACCTCGCCGACAACTTCCTCGCCATGGTCAAACTCGCCTCAATGCGCCTCTGGTTGCGGCCACCCAACCTGGCTACTCTTGAGACGCCGGCCCATTACGGCATCTAGTGGAACGAAGGAGACCGCGCTCCCCGTCGATAAGCCGGATCGCAAGCGAGCGGGTAAATCATTGTTGCGGGATCCCGCGCTGGCAACGATTTTATGAAGCCGTCGTTCTAGAGAACGGATGGGCAGGCATCTCGACGACGGTAAGAGCGACCAACGGCAAGTCCCCCCTCAATCCACGCAAACTGCGGGTTTAAGAATTCCGGAGCTTTGTTTGCCGCTGCTGACGTGTTCGCGATCGTGAATACCGAGGATGGCCAAAGCTATTTTGCCTAACGGGGTAAAAAGCATCAGGCACTGCAACCGAGCTGGTATGATTATTAACGCGCAGCTAGGCTGGAGCCGTCTTTCAAGTTTTTTCTTGATTCTAAAATTCCGAACATTCCGCCGCAATCATCTGAAATATGGCCGCTCGTAAGTTGTTCATCACCATGTCCTGCCCCGGAAATGACTCTCGCACACAATTAAACCTAAAAGATTGCGAAAATCCAATTCGAAAGGTGTGGATGTCCACACAGGTATCTACGGTTGTTTGCCGGACACGCTATTGCTTCGGGCCTAATTGTAATGAATCGAGTTGCGTCTCAATTTTGCTGACAGTTGCGCTGATTACCGGCAGATATTCAGCAAGTAAGACCGTTTTCTTGACGGCACTGGTGAGAAAAACAATATTGACGCATGCTGCAACGCGGCCCTGAACCCGTACAGGCATGGCAAGGCTTGTTAGCCAAGACCATGTCTCACCGAAACTCGTCGCGAAACCATCGTTGAGTGTCTTGTTGGCGATATGTTCCATGAAACGCGGGTTATTCTGCTTTCCGCGGGGATTTGACCTGTTAAGGTCCGACAGAATTCTAGCCCTGTCCTCATCTGTGCAATAAGACAAGTAAGCTCGTCCCACCGCAGAGGTCAGCCATGGAACTGGAGTTCCGATGCTGGCATCATGGACGCGGATTCTACTCCGTCCGTGCGTCGTTTCTCTGATGTAAAGTCGGGAGTCGTGCCCCAACATCACAAGACTCGAGGGCCAGTCAATCCGCTCGATCAGGTCACGCATGAAGGGAGCGGAGGCATCGAGCAGTTCACAATCTGCATTGGACGCGCCGCCGAGCGTCAATGCCTTTTGCGTAAGACAGAACTTTTCGTCATGGACCCTGCGACGAACATATCCCATTTCTTCAAGGGAAAGCAGGTGTCGATATACGGTGGTTCTGTGTAAGCTGAGCTGTTCGCTGATATCCAGAATGCCAAGACCCGGTTTGGCTGCTACAAGGGACAAAATTTCCAGGCCCCGCTCGACCGACCGGACAGATTTAGTTCGCTTAGCCAACTGTTCCTTCCTCAACATTCTTGCGAGCACTGGTCTTCAAATGCAGGCGCTGACCAGGGTCAACGGCCGACGATATGGTGATATATGGACCAACCCGGCCTGAAATTCTGGCCCGGCCTGAAATTCTGGGGTTAACGGTGCCGTATCTCTCAACGGGAGTGCAACGAATAATGAAGAAATGTGCAATCAGTGAACAGCCTTTGGTGCCGGACATATAATCATCCGGCAGCCATTTCCTTTCCAGTAAAGAGGCAAATGGCCGACGGTCTGCGCCATCCCTGTGCCACAGCCATGGTCCGGAAAGGTCCGGCACGGGGCGCTGGGCTCGGTTGACCCATGCCTGCGCGTGCTCGACCATCCACTGAAGCGACAAGCGGCACTAAACTCCTCGCGGGATCGAAGCGCTTGGCTATCCCGATTGGCCGATGCGAGGCAGTGCATTCCGGAGTTTCTTGCCGGTTTAGCACTCCGACACGGAATAAACGCATCTGGCCGCTGCCCACGAAATTAAGCCAATTACCATATGCTGTGTTTCAGGTTTGAAGCAGTTGTTTCGCACGTCGGAGCCATAGCTCCCGCCGGCGAAGACGTGCGCCTGTGAGGGGGTGTCTCTCGCATTGCGAAGGTGTGCCATCGCCATCGCCATTGTCGGCGACTTGGTGCGCAGGGTGCACGTATTTCGCGAGGTCGTTGAAACGGGGCGGGCAAACAGGCATCGCGGCGCCCAAGCCTGAGCCAGGAAACATTGGCCGATGCTTAGTCCAGGGAGAGGTCTATGAAGATTACCAATAAAAAGGTCTGCGCATTGGTTGCTGCACTTAGTGCGTCTACCGCATTGGTTCAGCAGCCTGTTTTCGCGCAGAGCAAAAATGATAATAGCGCTGATAATATCGAAGATATCGTTGTAACCGCGCAGCGGCGCGACGAACGCCTGCAGAATGTTCCGGTCGCTGTAACCGCGCTTGACGCCGGTAACTTGCAAAGCGTTGGCGCAAATGACGTACGCCAACTGGCTATTGCTGTTCCCGGCTTTTCGGGCGGTCGCAATTTTGCAGTATTTCAGCCTAATATACGGGGTGTGGGTTCGACCGGTGTCTCACTCGGTGACGAGGCGAACGTCGCGCTGTATATCGATGGTGTTTACCAACCGAACGCATTGGCCAACCTTGTGGATCTGGTAGCGGTCGATCGCGTGGAGGTGCTGCGGGGACCACAGGGCACACTGTTCGGCCGCAATGCTACCGGTGGCTTGATCAATGTCATTACGCCCGATCCGAAGTTCACGCCGGAAGGTAGGGTTTTGCTGCAATATGGGCACTTACTTGGCGCAAACGATATCAATGTGCGGGCTTATGCAACCGGTGGCCTGACCGATACGATTGCTGCCGATATATCGGCCATATACCGCTACAATGACGGGTATTTGGACGATCTTGTATCGGGGGGAACGGAAGGACAGGCCCGCGCTATAAACACGAGGGGCAAGCTACTGTTCCAGCCTGGTGACAGGACCAAGGTCGTGGTGACGCTCGCCTATCTCAACCAGTTGGACAATGGCGGTAATTCAAGCCAGCCGATCGGGGGCAATTCCGTGGGCTACAGCGTTCCGGGAGCCATTGTGCCTGACACCCCGTTTAACGTCGCGCTTTCGATTGATCCGGTTATCAAGATACGCTCATTTAGTGCTGCAATCCGAACGGCATTTGACCTTGGCGCCGTAAGCTTCGAAACCACTGGTGCCTATACAAAAGATCGGGTCAATCAGGAGTCGGATTCTGACACAACGCCGCTTTATGCTGACTCTAATCAGTTCCTCATTCACAATCGTGTCTTCAGCCAGGAAGTACGACTACTCTCTCAGAATGAAAGTCGCCTCCAATGGATTGTCGGCGGATATTTCTACGACCTTGATGGGCACACCACCCTCAACCGTTTCCTGGGAACAGCACCGCGCTATTCAAGCGTAACCAGAACGGTCAATATGCTACCGCGGGCGACCGTTTCTTCGCTTGCCGTGTTCGCGGAGGGTACGTACGGAATTTTCGATCCCTTAAAGCTCATCCTGGGCGTCCGCTATACCTCAGAAAAGAGAGGGTTTGGAACAACGGTCAACGGCGTGGATCCATTTCCTCATCAAAGCATGAAGGCGAATAAATGGACATATCGCGCTACAGCGAACTACCAGATTGATGACCGGACGCTCATCTACGTGACTTACAGCACCGGCTACAAGAGCGGGGTCTATAACACTTACGGGACCAGCCCTGTCCCGACCGAACCGGAAACCATTGCATCTTACGAAGTAGGATTGAAATCCGACCCTTTATCGTGGTTGAGAACGAACATCTCGTTGTTCTCTTATGATTATAAGGATCTGCAGGTTTCAGCGCGGGCGCCTGCGCCGGCCACCGGCTATCTTTTGCAGAATGCCGCTAATGCCCGCATCCGGGGTGCCGAACTGGAAGCGCAAATCAAAGCCAGTCGTAACCTGAGCTTCCGTTTTGCCGGAAGCCTCCTCAATGCGAAGTACAAGTCATTCCCAGGTGCGCAATCCTTCATTCCGATTGCTATTCCTGGCACCGGGCTGTTCTCCGGCAATGCGACAGCTTCGCTTGATGTTGCAAATAATCGTATGACCAGGGCACCAAAATACACACTTTCTCTCAGCGGCGACTGGAGACATGCGCTGTCAGGCGGCTCTGAGATACACTTCAACGCAAATGCCTTCCATTCAGCGCGGGTGTTTTTCGATTTTGCCAATCGCCTCAGTCAGTCTCCCTACACGCTGCTTAACGCGGAAATAAAATGGGTGTCTCAAAGTAAGATTCTGGAGGTCAGCATTTTTGGACGCAACCTCACAAATGCAAGGATTTATCAGCAGGCCAGTGCGAACAGCTTTGGCGATTTCGTCACATACGAACGACCACTTTATGCGGGGATGCGGATAGGTCTAAACTTTTGAATCCTGCAGCTTTGCTCGATACGTCAGCACGGAGCGATAGAGGTTCGCCTCGCAACCACGTCGATTCGGCTGCTGATGTTGCCAACTTGCCAATGGTTTATGACTTCAAAAATGCTGCGGTTGCTCAACTTTTGGGTCGGCCGCCCATTCTTTGGATGCCGCATGATAGGCGATGAGGTGCATGACGCCCTGTCAAGTCCCGCATCTTTCCATTTGACCATCTAAGGGGAGCGTCATGAACAAGCAACCGGTCGATATGTCTGCCGATGCGGCAGGAACGCAGACATCAAAGACTTTTGCCGTCGCGCTATTTCTTCTGGGTGCGACGAACCTGCTCAACATGCTCGATCGCAAAATCGTCGGCATTCTTGCAGAACCCATTAAGAAGGATCTTGCCCTTTCCGACACTCAGACCGGCCTTCTCACGGGCTTGGCTTTCTCCATCTGTTATGCGGTCTGCGCAGTGCCTATTGCCCGGATCGCTGATCGAGGGAACAGAGTGCGAATATTGTCCATAATGCTCGGTTTCTGGTCAATTATGACCGTATTCTGTGGTTTGGCTAAAACGTTTGGCATGCTCCTCATGGCGCGCTTTGGAGTGGCAGCAGGTGAATCAGCGTGTTCGCCGATCAGCTACGCTTTGATTTCGGACTATTTTGAGCCCCGCTATCGCGCGCGCGCGATGTCGGTTGTTCCGCTCGCTGCGGCAATTGGAACTCTGCTCGCATTCGCCGTGGGAGGGTATCTTGCGCAACATTTTGACTGGCGTATGTCATTCCTTCTTGTCGGATTGCCCGGCTTGGCCCTTGGCGTGATCTGCTGGTTCGTCCTGCCCGAACCACGCCTCAAAGTAACCCCTTCCAGACAAAATGGTCCTGATGAGAGCCTCAGCCTTCGGGTCGCGCTTGGCCAATTACTTGGTCGGCCAATTTTTGTGCTCCTAGTCGCCGGAGCCAGCGCAATGATGTTTTCATTGAGCGCCCTCCTAATCTGGTCGGCCGCATTACTGCAACGGTCTTATGGCTGGTCACTAAGCGAAGCCGGACTGGCTTTAGGCCTGATTTTCGGCGTTGGCGGCATGGGCGCACCGGTTTTGGCCTCAATTATGGGAGACCGTCGGCTGCAAAGCGACAATGGTGCCTATCCTTATACGCTTGCTCTATTGAGTGCTATAGCCGCTCCCATCCTTCTGCTGGCCTTGTTTTCGACTTCAGCCTGGTTTACGCTGGTGGCAATATGCTGCGTGTATTTGCTAACGAGCGGCTGGCCGCCGCTCGTTATGGCAACATTCCGCATTTTTACGCCTAGCAATAACATGGCTCTAGCAGTTGCATTATTGGGAACTGCGATCAATTTACTTGGTCTTGGCCTGGGTCCTTTTTGCGTGGGGATACTTAGTGACTTTATCGTACCGACACTTGGGGCAGATTCAATTCGCTACGCATTGTTACCCACAGTCGCAGTATATCTGATCGCCTCACTGATATTCTATGTCGTTGCGGCGCGGGTCCGGCGCGGATTATGCTAATATCTCATCCGTTTGAGCGGTGTGCGGCAGAAGTGTTCTGCGCAGCAGACAGATTTCTATCGAGCGGGCTCGGGGACGAGTGCGAGGTAGCGCAAACCTGCCTCAACTTAAACCCGTCGACCTTAAGGTTGCGCGTGCCGGGTAAACCGGATGGTAAACTGGGAGAAGTGAACGTGGCAGCTGTTGCATATTCGAGCATGTGGCAAGACCTCAAGGACTATGCCTTTTCTCAAGGATGGATTGATGCTGGCGGCATACGAACGCGCTATCTCCGCAGCGGTGCCGACAACGGCAAGACACTCATATTCCTGCACGGCACTGGGGGGCATGCAGAAGCCTATGTCCGCAATTTGGGTCCGCATGGACAGCATTTTGATTGCTGGGCAATCGATATGGTCGGGCACGGTTGGACAGACAAACCGGATCATGATCTTGAGATAAGGCATTATGTGGACCATGTGCTGCGCTTCATGGATGCGGTTGGGGTAGAAAGCGCGCTGCTCAGTGGGGAGTCACTAGGCGGATGGGTGGCATCCCGTTTGGCCGCAGACTATCCGGAACGGGTAGAGCGTCTTGTCCTCAATACGGCTGGCGGCTCACAGGCGCTTCCCGACGTTATGGCAGCTATCAAGTCAGTTTCCTTGCGGGCGGCGGAGGATCCGTCATGGGCTTTGATCAAGGCTCGGCTGGAATGGTTGGTGGTCGATAAATCGAAAGTGACTGACGATCTGGTAGCTGCGCGCCAGGCGATATACATGCAGGCGGGTATGAACGTGGCGATTCGTCATGGCCTTGCCTTGCAGGAAATGGACGTTCGGCAACGGAACCTCATGCGCGAAGAAGACTATGCGCGTATTCAGTGCCCCACGCTGGTCTTGTGGACGTCGGATGATCCGACGGCATCGATCGAACAGGGGCAATGGATCGCGTCAGCGATCACGGGCGCCAGCTTCGTGATTATGGACCGCTGCGGTCATTGGCCCCAATATGAAGAACCGGAGACTTTCAATCGTCTTCATATCGATTTTTTGCGTGGCTAGCATATAAGAGCGTCACAATGCTCATCCTCGCCGGGCCACGCCCTTTCTGTTTAGGCTGGATCAAACTGGCTTGCGGCAACGCTTGAAAGGACAAAGTGATGCAGGGCAGCAAGAGCGGTTAGGGGGCAAGCTCCAGGAGATTGACATTCTAACCTCTCTTATTCACCGGGGCGCTGGGTGCTGGCGTAATCCGGGAGGGTGGCGGCAGGTGGAGGCTGCAGGCATAGGTTTTCCTATGGCGACTATTGCGTCGCGTTTGGCCGAGAGGTTTGCGGGGTTTTCGGCACAGGGTGGATCGATCTGCGGCCCAGCCGCGCCGTTCAGGTCGGCGCGGGTTTGAGGGCGCGGGCGATATGCCGGAAGATGTCGGCAGCTGGGCAAGCACTGGCGAAGGCGATGCGGATGCGGCTGGCGGTTTCGACGACGCGGGCGGCGACCTTGATCAGTCTGAGGCGCACGGTGGCGGGCGCAACCTGACGCAGCTTCCACATCAACCAATATGCCGCGGTATGGAGGATGAGGCGCATCTGGTTGGCGTTGGCCGACCGGCAGGAGGTACGGTCGCTCTTCAACTGGGTTTTGTGGAGTTTGATGAGGTTTTCGGCCTGGCCACGGGCACAGTAGAGCGTGTCGTAGATGTGCTCGGCGCTGCCTGCCTCGATCGAAGTGACGACGAACCGGATATCGAGGCCGAGGCTGGTCGTCTAGATCCGGGCGGCGACCCGGCGCTGGCGCGGCCCCCAGGACTTGGCGGCATAACGGGTCTCGGCATAGCGGCGCAGCACGCCGAGATCGCGCAGCGCCCGGTCGGTGGCGCAGGCATCGCCGCGACTGACGATGACGGGATCGGCATGGAGCGCCTTGTTACCGGGCAGGCCGAACACATAGTCGATGTCGTTCTTCTCGCACCATTCCATGATCTCGGGGCGGCCGTAATGCCCGTCGCCGCGCAGCGTGATGTGGGTATCAGCCCAATGACAGCGGATGCGGCGGATCAGGCGGCGGACATGGCCTGCCATCTCGGCGCCTGACGGGGTCTTGCCGGTGCGTAGCAGCATCGCCACCGGGCGGCCCGTCGCAGTATCGTAGACATGGATCGGCAGGAAGCAGCGCTCGCCATAATGGCCGTTCCAAAAGGAGAGTTGCTGGCCGCCGTGGACGACATCGACCGTCTCATCAATGTCGAGCGTCACCGCCGTCGGCGGGGTCGGGTAGCTCGCGCAGTAAAGATCGACGAGCGCGCCGGTCAGCCGCACCGGTTCGCGCACCGTCGGCGCATTCTCCCAGCGGCTCATCGTCGGCTGGCTCGCCAGGCCGATCACGCCGCCGGGCGGTTTACCGAGCGCCAGCTTGAACCCCGGATCGTGACGTAAGGTGTCGAGATCATCGGCATCCTCATGCCCGCAGGCAATCGCCAGCATGCGTGCGCGCAGGATGTCGTCGAGATCATGGACGACGCGGCTCTGGTCGCGAGGGTCGGCGATGCAGGCGGCAAGCCGTGACGCGAGGCCGAACTGTCGCTCCGCCTGCGCCAGCAGCACGCCACCATCAGATGTCAGCCTCCCGCCATCGAAGGCCGCGGTCACTTTCTTGCGGCAAATCGCTGGGAATGAGAAACCCTGTGCGCTATTGTCGTCCATGGCGATCGTGGCACTTTCTGTCCGGCATCGAGGATTAGTGTAAGCAACCGTTCTCTAAACCAAATCAGATAGTTACGCTACGATCGCCAACCTTCTCACTCGCTCCCGGTGAATAAGACGGGCTAAGGAAGCGACTTGTCCTCGCTATGGCGTTGAAAATTTTCGTTACCCATTTCGCACGCGAAGATCCCGGTGAATTTAAGGCGGTTTGCTATGACTGAAAGTTATAGTCTCGAGGATAGGCGCCCGGAGCCTGCGGAACTCAGCGAAATTCCGACGCGGCACTCACGCCCATCCAAGCCAGCCACGATCATATTCTTGCTACCCAAATCAGATCGGCAAAGCAGTCGTCATTTTGACACATCCTAGCGCAAATCGCGAATTCACGGCGGCAACGCCCGGGAGATGAAGAAGTACCTTTTTCAGGAAGGTTTCATATGTCGCAATACTTTGCGTGACGATCCTGGCCATATAATCACTTTCGCCGCTCACCGAGAAGCATTCAACAATTTCAGGTTGCCGCGCCACTGCTGCTTCCAGCGCCAGCAGCGTCTCCTCATCATGTTGTCGGAGGCGTATCTCGGCGAAGACATTGACTGCCAGCCCCAGCGCCTTCGCATTGAGCAAAATGACTTTGCCGGCGATTACACCATCGGCTTCCAGTTTCTTGATCCGCCGCCAGCAGGGCGTGTTCGATAACCCCACTCGCTCAGCGATTTCACCAGTTGAAAGGTCCGGCTGGTCCTGCATAGCGGCGAGAATGTTTCGATCGATTCGGTCCACGAAAGCAATATCCTAAAATATTCAAAAAAACGACGTAACGATTGCGTGATATACTCAAATTTCTGTGATTTAGAAATATAAATACCCGTCATACGCACCTATCATAGCTGCCCACACGGAGTGTATATGACCGACGATGCCGTTCCTTTGCGCCTGCACATTCCGCAACCCGTTGCCCGACCCGGCGATGCCTCGCGCTTCGACTATTTGAGCTTCGTTCCTGGGGCCGCGGTGCAGCGGCCCGAATTCGACACGCCCGAGCCCGAGTTGAGAGAGTTTCCTTATGGTCTTATTCGCGTCATTGGCGAGGACAATGCCGCCTGGGACCCTGGTCTTGATCCGGAGATGATGCGATCTGGATTGCGGGCGATGCTACAGACCCGCCTGTTCGAGGATCGAATGTTCCGCGCCCATCGTCAGGGCAAGACCAGTTTCTTCATGAAATCGACGGGCGAAGAGGCCATTGGTGTTGCGCAATCCCTGGCTCTGGCACCTGGAGACATGTGCTTCCCGACTTATCGGGTACAGGGGTGGCTCATTGCGCGGGACTATCCGCTCGAAGACATGATCAATCAGATCTATTCGAACGAAAAGGACCCTTTGAAAGGTCGACAGCTTCCAATTTTGTATTCCGCGCGCGACTATGGCTTTTATTCGCTATCAGGCAATGTCGGCAGCCGGTTTGGCCATGCAGTTGGTTGGGCCATGGCCTCCGCCTATAAGGGCGCATGCCATATCGCTTTGGGCTATATTGGCGAAGGAACGACAGCCGAAGGCGATTTCCACGAGGCTTTGACCTTTGCCAGCGTATACCGTGCTCCCGCGATCCTCGTGATCACCAACAATCAGTGGGCGATCTCGAGTTTCGCGGGGATCGCGGGTGCTGAGCAGACAACCTTTGCGGCCAAGGCGCTCGCTTATGGCCTGCCGGGGCTGCGCGTTGACGGTAATGATTTTCTTGCGGTCTGGGCTGCAACGAAATGGGCAGCTGATCGCGCCCGGGCCAATCTCGGCGCGACCGTGATAGAGTTTGTGACCTATCGCGTCGCAGGGCACTCCACGTCGGACGATCCAACCAAATACCGGCCAGCAGACGAGCCTTCCCACTGGCCGCTGGGCGATCCGATCGAGCGCCTCAAGCTGCACCTGATCGATATGGGTGAATGGTCTGAAGAACGGCATGCGCAACTTGAATCCGAGCTGACCGAGGCACTGCGCGCTGCCCAGCGTGCGGCCGAGGCGATCGGGACGTTGGGGAAATCCAAGCCGAGCGTTGCCGAGATGTTTGAGGGCGTCTTCAAGGAACTTGACTGGCGCGCAATCGAACAGCGCCGCGAGATTGGAATCTGACATGGCGACGATGACCATGATCCAGGCGCTAAACTCGGCGCTTGATGTAAAGCTGGGCGATGACCCTGACACCCTGATCTTCGGCCAGGATGTCGGCTATTTCGGCGGTGTCTTCCGTGTCACCGACGGATTGCAAAAAAAGCACGGTATGCAACGATGCTTCGATGCTCCAATCAGCGAGGGAGGCATAATTGCCACGGCGATCGGCATGGGCGCCTATGGCCTTCGGCCTGTCCCCGAAATCCAGTTTGCCGACTATATCCTACCCGCGTTCGACCAACTCGTCAGCGAAGCGGCGCGGCTGCGCTATCGCTCGAACGGAGAATTCTGGGCGCCGATTACGGTCCGCAGTCCATATGGCGGGGGCATCTTCGGCGGACAAACGCACAGTCAGAGTCCTGAAGCGATCTTCGCACACATCACCGGCCTGAAGACGGTGATCCCGTCCAATCCCTTCGACGCCAAAGGGCTGTTAATCGCCGCGATCGAAGACGACGATCCCGTGATCTTCCTTGAACCCAAAAGGTTGTATAATGGTCCGTTCGACGGGAGGCATGATCAGGCGCTCAAGACCTGGGCAGGTGATCCGACAGCTGAGGTGCCCGAAGGGCATTACACTGTCCCGCTGGGCAAGGCCGCGATCGTTAGGCAAGGAAGCGAAGCGACGATTCTTGCCTACGGCACGATGGTACATGTCGCCAAAGCCGGGATTGCCGACAGCGGCGTCGATGCCGAGCTGATAGATTTGCGTTCCATCGTGCCGCTCGATGTGGACACAATCGTCGCATCCGTCACCAAAACCGGCCGCTGTGTGATCCTGCACGAGGCGTCTCGCTTTGGAGGGTTCGGCGGCGAACTGGCCGCTTTGGTGCAGGAGCGATGCTTCTGGGCGCTAAAGAGCCCCATCGAACGCGTCGCCGGGTGGGACACGCCGT
This sequence comes from Sphingobium sp. BS19, assembly GCF_027925545.1. Taxonomy (NCBI): domain Bacteria; kingdom Pseudomonadati; phylum Pseudomonadota; class Alphaproteobacteria; order Sphingomonadales; family Sphingobiaceae; genus Sphingobium; species Sphingobium sp. BS19. Next base: position 5,578 of record NZ_BSEF01000027.1, on the reverse strand, counting down.
ATCCACACGCGTTCGAATGGGACTATTTCCCCGGCCCTGGACGTCTGGCGAAAGCGCTTAAGCGTACAATGGAGAATCACTGATGGGCCGTTATCTGTTCCGGCTCCCTGACGTTGGCGAAGGGGTTGCCGAAGCCGAGATCGTCGTATGGCATGTTAAGCCTGGAGATACGGTCAAGGAAGACCAGAGTCTGGTTGATGTCATGACCGACAAGGCGACCGTTGACATGACTTCGCCGGTCGATGGGACCGTTACGGCAATTCACGGCGACATTGGCTCGATGCTGCCCGTTGGTTCGGTGCTGATTGAACTTGAAGTTGATGGGGTCGGCAATGCTGCGGCAATCACTGAAGAGTTGACGGCTCTGGCACCGAGCGTTTTGGCCGAGCTGAGCCCACCGGTAACCGATCCTCCTCCTGCTCTTCCTCCTTCTCCGTCAAAGGGAGAAGGCCGTGCGCTGCCGCGTCGTCCTGCAGTCGTTGCTTTTGCCACGCGCGCGGAAGGCGACGCGCCGCTTGCGTCGCCGGCCACACGCGCAAGGGCTTTCGAACGCGGGGTTGCCCTGCAGTTTGTGCCTGGGACCGGACCGGGCGGGCGCATCACCGCAGACGATCTCGATGCATATCTGAAAAGTGACGGAGCGATATCCCTCGACGATGCACGTTACATCGCACGCGAAGGCGTACAGGAAACCAAAATCATCGGGCTGCGGCGGAAAATCGCAGAAAAGATGCAGGAGGCCAAGCGTCGTATCCCTCACATCGCCTATGTCGAGGAAACCGACGTCACCGAACTCGAAAAGCTTCGGCAGGACCTCAACGCGCACCGAAAGCCTGACCAACCCAAGCTTACGTTGCTACCCTTTTTCATGCTGGCGCTCGTCCGGGCGCTACCCGACTTTCCACATATAAATGCGCGATACGACGACGATGCCGGCATACTGCACCGCTATGATGGTATTCATATCGGCATCGCAACACAAACGCCGGGCGGCCTCATGGTTCCGGTGGTGCGTCATGCGGAGGCGCACGATCTTTGGAACCTCGCGCGGGAAGTGGCGCGGGTCAGCGCCGCCGCGCGCGCTGGCACCGCCGCACGGGAAGATCTCAGTGGCTCGACGATCACGGTCACCAGTCTGGGAACGCTTGGCGGAATTACGACGACGCCGGTGATAAACCATCCCGAGGTGGCAATTATCGGCCCGAACAAAATCGTCGAGCGACCGGTGATAGAAGGCAGCTTCGTGACTGTGCGCAAGATGATGAACCTGTCCTCATCGTTCGATCATCGTATCGTCGATGGCTATGATGCCGCTCTGTTTGTGCAGCGGTTGAAGCGGTTGATCGAGCACCCTGCGCTCCTCTTCATGGAATGATGCAATGACCACATCCTTTTCTCCCAAAGTGCTTGTCGTTGGCGGCGGTCCGGGCGGCTATGTAGCGGCAATCAGGGCCGGACAGCTTGGGATCGATACCATTCTGGTTGAAGCCGACAGGCTGGGCGGCACCTGTCTCATCAGGGGATGCATCCCGTCGAAGGCGCTGATCCAGGCCGCCTCGTTTCATGCCGAAATCACCGAGGCTGCGCGCACGCCCCGTTTTGGTATTGGGCTCACAGCGGCACCCACGCTTGATTTTGGCGTGACGGTTGCTTGGAAAGAGAGCGTGGTCGATCAACTGAGCGGCGGCGTTGACGGATTGCTGCGTAAAGCGAAGGTCAAGGTGATTACCGGCCATGCCGTTTTTTCAGACGCCAAGACATGCACGGTCGAAACGGCTGAGGGTGTCGTCACGATCCGCCCCGAGCATGTTGTCCTGGCGACGGGTTCGCTTCCGGTTGACCTCCCATTCCTGCCTTTTGGGGGCAAGGTGATTTCATCGACGGAAGCGCTATCGCTCCCGCGCGTCCCCCGATCGCTCGTCGTCGTCGGCGCTGGCTATATCGGCCTTGAACTCGGCATCGCCTTCCGAAAACTTGGCGCACAGGTGGCGATCGTTGAAGTAGCTGACCGCATTCTGCCGCTTTATGATGCCAAGCTCACCGCCCCGGTCCTTCGCTGGTTGAAAGTGCATGATGTAGCGTTGTATCTTGAGGCACGCGCGGTGGGCGAAGAAGGGCAGGGGCTCGCGATCGAGACTATCTCGGGTGAACGGAAAATATTACCGGCCGACCAGATACTTGTCACCGTTGGCCGCAGGCCCAACGTGGCGGGTTGGGGGCTGGAGGCAATGAATATTGCCATGAACGGCCCCTTCGTTCGTGTCGATGACCGATGCGCGACATCGACCACGAATGTGTGGGCAATAGGCGATCTGGTTGGTGAACCCATGCTGGCGCACAAGGCATCAGCGCAGGGAGAATGTGTGGCCGAGATCATCGCGGGCAAGATGCGGCGGTTCGCGCCACGCGCTATTCCTGCGGTCTGCTTCACCGAGCCGGAGATCGTAAGTGTCGGACTGTTGCCGCATGAGGTTCCCGCAGGGGTCGAGTCGACCATCGGACAGTTCCCGTTTCTTGCCAATGGTCGCGCACTGTCGATGGAAGCAGGTAGCGGTGGAGGCTTCGTCCGCATCGTTGCGCGCAAAGCGGATCACCGTATCTTGGGCCTGCAGGCCGTTGGGGCTCACATTTCCGAATTTGCCGGAGAGTTCGCAACTCTGATCGAGATGGGGGCGGTCTTGGAGGATGTGGCCGGGATCATTCACGCGCATCCCACGTTGGGTGAAGCCATTCATGAAAGCGCGCTCGCCGCACTGGGACACCCTCTCCACATTTAGGGCTATGACTCCTTTTTATATAGGCTGCAGGATTTCGCCGCTCCGATTTGCTTGCCGACGATGGCGTATATTGACGTCCCCGAGAGAAAATTACATGCATTCTATCTACATTCTGTGAAGTGTTGAGATGGAATTTTATTCGAGCTCGAGTTTTAATACTCAGCAATCATTGGGATATGTCCTTCGCCGCCTACACCAGGCGAGTGCAGCAGATCTTGAGCCGATTTTCGCAGAAGAGTGTATGACGGGCACACAATGGTCTGCCTTGATGTCGATTTCATCCGGTCACAGTACCACCTGTTCTGAGCTTGCCAGGGATCTCAGTTACAATGGTGGCGCGATGACCCGCTTGGTCGACACGATGGAGGAATGCGGCTGGATCGTGCGCCGACGCGATACTTCCGATCGCCGCGTGGTCAAGCTTGCGCTGACGGCTACGGGCCATGAACTCGCCGCAAAATGCAAAGAGAAGGTTATTGCACGCTGGAACCAGCGATTGGAAGGATGGGATCGTGAGAAGGTTACGACGTTGGTTTCGCAACTCCAGGCATTACTGGAAATAGTGGAAACGGTAGGCGGCAAAGGTACACGCCCATGATCGGGAAGTTGATGTAGGCGGATGCGTCATCCTGACAGCATACCGGCTTCACCACCCAATTTTCGCCTGAACCGGCCAGGCGAACGAATGGCAATGAGTTAGGAGTTGGGGGTGATAGAGAGCCAATGGTTGGGAGAACGCTGAACACGGAGACCGTTGGATATCGTGGGCCGGACGACCACGCTGTGCGACTGAAGGTCATGACAACCGCAAAAAGTCATTTCTCGCGTTATGGCTATCACAAGACAACTGTCTCGGACATCGCCAGAGTTATTGGTTTTTCCAAGGCTTATATTTACAAATATTTTGATTCTAAACAGGCGATCGGACACGCGATTTGCTCGCAGGTACTCGGTATTTGTTTGGAACAAACACTGGCTGCGATCAAGGATGGCGCAGATGCTGCCGATCGCCTGAGGAGCTTCTTCGATACCATATGCGTCGCGAGCGCCACATTTTTACTGAATGACCCGAAACTGTATGAGCTTGCAGCACTTTCAGCGCTTGAAAAATGGCCCTGCTACACCGGCTATCGTGCTGCATTGGGGAAAGCTTTGGGCGAGATGATCCTGCAAGGGCGCGAAGCCCGCGAATTCGAGCGCAAGACACCGTTTGATGAGACGATCAGTGGCATCATGCAAGCCATGGAAATTTTCTACAATCCGCTGATGCGCCAGTCTAACTCTGGTATGCTTCAGAGTCATCCGAGGGAGGTGGTCAATCTGGTGTTGCGTAGTCTCGCGCCGTGAATTCGATCATTGGACGAATATGCAATTTTTTGGTCGTCTGTATTGGGGTTGGTCCGATATCTGCGAACTCTTGTACAATCAGGCTGTGTCGGCGCTCGCGCCGATGGCCGACCTCGATAAACGGACAGTTTCGGTCGGGCACAACGTGATAGATTTCACCGAATCGCACGAAGTTATTATTGCTGACCCAGCGCTTGCGATGGAGGATCGCATTTATGCAATGCTCGGGCAGGCTTTGCAGCCCGACCCCGTCTTGGCGAAAGGCTTCGGCCACAAAACGAGGGTCATTTCATGCACTCGCACATCGGCGATCGGGTCGAGCCAAATGATGGATTGAAAGTTATCCTGCCAGTTCGGCAACTCGCGCGCAGCGTCCTGCCAACATGAAGAACCAAGGCGCAACTGCGAGCAACGAGATCGTCGCGAGGATCGCGGGCTGGATAGAATTACCTGTACCCACAGCGTCACTGATAGCACCGGTGAGGAAAGGAAACAGCCCGCTGCCGATCAGGATCACTAGAAGCTTGCTCGTTGCCATCACCGATCCGCGCATCTGCGGTTTAGCGAGCGACAGTATGAGCGCATAGCTCGGGCCGTTAAGGAAACCGCCGATGAATGAGAACAGGATTAACGCTGCCAGGGCGACTCCAAGCGCGCTAGACAGCGCCATGACTATGCCCGCGGCCAGCGCCAGCACAGATGCGACCGCTGGGATCCGCGCGAGCCGCGAGGGCAGACTGCGCGAATAGCGGTCTGCGAAGGGGCCGACCGCAAGTGCCGCGACCGTCTGCGACAATCCATAGCCGAGGCCAACCCAAATCGCGGCCCGACTGACTGGTAGTTCGTGAATACGGACGAGGAACGAGGTGAGCCAAAGAACAAGCGTTGAATTGACGCCGGTCACGATCATATTCCCCAGCAATGCATAGCGTAAAGCCGGATCCCGGACGATAGTGTGCATTACCTCGACCAGACGCGGAGCCTTCGCATTGACGCTTTTTACGGCGGAGCCGATATGCGTATCCTGATTCCCGCGCAGCGGCTCGCGGCAGGTAAAGAACAGCAACGCGGCAAACATCAAACCGGGAAGGCCGGCCACGAGGAAGACCGCTCGCCATTCGAAATGCATAAGGATCCATCCGCCCAGGACAAAGATGACGAGCTGGCCGGCTGGTGCGCCAGCATAATAGATATTGATCGCGGTATTGCGCTGATGCAGCGGGAAGCTGTCCGAGATCAGTGAGACGCTCGCGGGCGACGCGACTGATTCTGCTGCACCAACGCCCATCCGAGCAAGCACCAACTGGATGAAATTACCTGCTATTGACCGGCCCCCACTGAGTGGTCCGTGCTGATTGTTAGTGCATTATCGCCTCCGTTGCCATTGCCGCCTGGAGGTGGAGCGAAGCGGAACCGGAGGGCGGTAATGGCGGAGAAGCCGTTTCCGGAGCCGG
>NZ_BSEF01000026.1:0-28561 GCF_027925545.1 Sphingobium sp. BS19 | reverse complement strand
CGGGTCCATGGCCACTACCCCAAGATCAGCGCATCAGCAGGGTCTGCGCTGCGCTATCCCGAGGGCTCCACGCAGCCCCTGCTTTCCTCAACGTGTGACATTTCTATATGGCAGAAATTGTGACTTCTCTAAATGGCAGGAACAAATATGCCTGACCGAAGTGCTGCAAATCCCGCGTCTACTAAGGCGGACATCACGCCCCTAGCCGATATCATGGCAAAACTCCGCGATCCCAATTGCGGATGCCCTTGGGATGTTGAGCAAACCTTCGCAACTATCGCGCCCTATACAATTGAAGAAGCTTACGAGGTCGCTGACGCCATTGTGCGCGACGACATGCCTTCCTTAAGGGAAGAACTTGGCGATCTCCTGCTCCAAGTCGTATTCCATGCTCGGATCGCGGAGGAAGCTCAACATTTTGCGCTGCAGGATGTCATTGACGCAATTTGTGGGAAAATGATCCGTCGTCATCCACATGTTTTCACTTCAGAAAATCGATCCGACGCCGATGCGGCACAATCCAGTTGGGAGAATATCAAGGCCTTCGAACGTTCCGAGAAGAGTTCCGACACGAGCGCTTTAGCCGATATCGCCATTGCCCTGCCCGCGCTGATGCGCGCGGAAAAGATACAAAAGCGTGCCGCACGGACGGGTTTCGATTGGCCAGATCTAACTGGCGTTTTTGCAAAAATTGAAGAGGAAATAGAGGAAGTTAAAGATACCACTTCCCAAGATGAACGAGAGGATGAAGTGGGGGACTTGCTATTTGCCGTCGTCAATCTGGCTCGCCATTTGCTGGTCGATCCGGAAGTGGCGCTGCGCAGGGCAAATCGAAAGTTTGAAACGCGGTTCCGTGCTATGGAATTGGAAAGTGGCGACACCTTTTGCGCTCTTTCGTTGGAAGAAAAAGAAGAGCTTTGGCAAAAGGTGAAAAGGCAGGCTTAACTCTGGCGAGCGCGAAACCTGGCATATGCAGACTGGGATAATCTCGCTTCGACACGCATTCCGTCCGCCTGCATAGCACTTTCAAGCACTTCGCCATGTTCATGCAACCACGCAAGCGATGCACCGTCAGTCGGGTCGATCATGATCTGATGAACATCGGCACCTTTGGTTAGCATATCGCTGACGGCCTTTTGGAAGCCATCAACGCCTTCTCCAGTCAGTGCTGACACCAGGACAACATTGTCCTGCCGTGCAGCCACCTCATGCATGTGCGCAGCCGCTTCTTCGTCCAGCAAATCCAGTTTATTCCATACCTCCAGAATTGGAACGGCAGTAACCGGGTCGACCCCCTCCCCAATTACGTCCAATTCTTCAAGTACTTGCAGCACGTCATCGCGTTGCGCGGTGCTATCGGAATGCGCGACATCTCGTACGTGTACGATCAGGTCCGCCGACAAGACCTCTTCCAGCGTGGCGCGAAATGCCGCGATAAGTTGTGTGGGTAGATCAGATACGAACCCAACGGTGTCGGAAAGGATCGCCTTATCCAAACCCGGTAACGCTATCTGGCGCATGGTGGGGTCGAGAGTGGCAAACAACAGATCTTCCGCCATCACCTCAGCGCCGGTCATTCTGTTGAATAGCGTGGACTTGCCAGCGTTGGTATATCCGACAAGGGCTATAACCGGCCACGGCGCCTTCTGACGTCGTGCGCGATGCAGGCCGCGTGTTCGGGTCACCTGCTCCAGTTCCCGGCGGATCTTCGCCATACGATCCCGGATCATTCGCCTGTCGGCCTCGATCTGCGTTTCGCCCGGCCCACCAAGAAAGCCGAATCCCCCACGTTGACGCTCCAAGTGGGTCCAACTGCGTACCAGGCGTCCTGCCTGATAGTCGAGATGCGCCAGTTCGACTTGCAGGCGACCTTCGTTCGTAGCCGCTCGTTCCCCGAATATTTCAAGGATAAGCCCGGTACGGTCGATGACCTTGGCTTTGGTCGCCTTTTCCAGATTGCTCTGCTGAACAGGCGACAAAGCGTTGTCGACCACCACAAGGTCGGCTTCATGATCCATCGCGAGGGCAGCGATGGCGTCAACCTGGCCGCTGCCGAAAAGTGTCGCAGGTTTGCGATCTCTCACGCGAAAGGATTGAGAGGCCTGGACGTCGATGCCGATCGCCAGCGCCAGCCCTTTGGCTTCTTCCAGGCGCGCCTCGGGGTTCCGGCGGTCGCCGCCATGCAGCTCGGCATGTACGACGACCGCACGGGCGCCTCGTGAGACTTCGTCATCGGATTCGCGGGTAAATGCACTCATGCCTGTTCAACGCTCTGGCGAACACATCGTTCGATGGAGGCGGACTTAATCCTGATCGGCTTCGCCTTCCGCAGACAAGTCGAGCGGATGGGACGGTTGCACCGTGGAAATCGCATGCTTGTAGACCAGTTGCGCCATGCCATCGCGCTCCAGCAGCATGCAGAACAGATCGAACGCGGCGATCTCCCCCTGAAGCATCACGCCGTTCACAAGGAACATGGTGACCGGATAGCCAGACTTGCGGACGGCATTCAGAAAGATTTCCTGAAGAAGCTTGGCCTTTTTGTCGTTCGCTTCGAAGGCTTTGCGTACTTCGGACAGATCCATCGGCTGGGCAGGCATGACGGTGGAGATCGCATGCTTATACACCAGTTGTGACTGACCGTCGCGGCGCAGCAGAACCGAGAAGTTATCGAACCAAGTAATGATCCCCTGAAGCTTTACGCCTTTGACCAGGAACATGGTCACCGGCGTTTTAGTCTTGCGAAGGCTGTTCAGGAAGATGTCCTGAAGGTTATTTATCTTTTCGGCCATGGTTAAAAGGCTTTCTATTTTGGCGGGACGTTGCCCGCACTTGCGCCCTTGGCAAAGGCATCGTGCTGTCCGCCGCGTACCGGGGACGGAAGTTTGTAACGCAAGTGCGAGATAAGTCCAACCGCTTTGGCAAGCCCACAACCTGAATAAGTCGACACGTAAAAATCGATGCCGGGCCAGATAGGGTGCCCTACCCGTCCTTGTCCTCCGTGATGCCCAGCAACTTCAATTTGCGATGTAAGGCCGAGCGTTCCATGCCGATGAAGGTGGCGGTGCGCGATATATTGCCCGAAAATCGGCGGATCTGGACCCGCAAATATTCCCGTTCGAAGCTCTCTCTGGCCTCCCGCAAGGGCGATCCCATGATCGCGCTGTTGCTCATGCTTTCGCCGCCGCCTCCGCCACCGGTCGCTTCGGCAGGCAACATATCCAGCTCGATACGCCCGATGCGATCGCCCGGTGCCAGGATCATGGTCCGCTCTATGACGTTGCGAAGCTGACGGACGTTGCCTGGCCATTCGCAAGCCTGAAGCGCTGCCATCGCATCCGTCGCTATGTCAGGTGAGGTCACCCGCTTCTCTGCCGCAAAGCGGGCGAGGAAATGTTCGACCAAAGGCGGTATGTCATCGCGCCGGTCGCTGAGCGGCGGGATAACCAGCGGCACAACGTTAAGACGGTAGTACAGATCTTCCCTGAACCGCTTTTCCTCTATTTCCAGCGTCAGATCGAGTGCGGTGGAAGAGATGACGCGGACGTCGACCTTGACCTGACGTTGCCCCCCTACCCTCGTAAAACTCTGATCGGTCAAAACCCGCAGGATCTTCCCCTGCGTGGTAATCGGCATGTCGGAAATTTCATCGAGGTACAGCGTTCCGCCATGCGCCTGTTCCAGAAATCCGGGACGGACCATGCCTTCGTTGTCCTCGACGCCGAAAAGCTCCTCCTCAACGCGCTCCGGTTCCATACGTGCCGCAGCGACCACGATGAAGGGCGCCGTTGCCCGACCGCTCCAGGCATGCAGCATGCGCGCCGCGACTTCCTTGCCACCGCCGGATGGCCCGGAAATCAGAACCCGGCTTCCCGTTCCGGCGACACGCTTGATAGTCGCACGCACCCCGTTGATAGCACTCGAATTGCCGGTGAGCTCATCATCTTGCCCGATCCGTGCGCGCAAAGACTGGTTTTCACGTCGCAGCCGCTCGGTTTCCGTGGCGCGGGAAACGAGATGCAGAAGACGGTCGGCCTCAAAAGGCTTTTCGATAAAATCGACGGCGCCCGTGCGAATGGCTGCCACCGCCGTGTCGAGATTTCCATGCCCTGAAATCATCAGGACCGGAATGGAAGGATCGCGCTTCTTGATCTCGTCCAGTAGTTCCAGCCCGTCCAGTTTGGACCCCTGCAACCATACGTCCAGCAGGACCAGCGAAGGCCGACGCGCGTCCAGCGCATCCATTGCCGCGTCGCTGTTGGCCGCCGTGCGAGCTTCATAGCCCTCATCCTCAAGAACACCCGCGACGAGTTCACGGATGTCTTCTTCATCATCGACGATCAGAATATCAAGCGCCATGAGCTGTCATTATTCCCTTCGTAGCGACCTGATCCGGGGTCGCTTCCAGTCGTTCCAACGCATTCATATCGAGGGTAATCGACACACAGGCCCCACCCCCATCGGCATCGCAAAAAGCAATTTCGCCGCAATGCTCCTCCACGATCTTCTTGACGATGGCGAGGCCGAGGCCGGTGCCCTTCACCCGTGTCGTCATATACGGCTCGAGGATGCGTTCCCGCTCTGGCGGCAAGCCAATGCCGTCATCCGTTACCTTGATGACGAGGTTGCCTGCGTCATCCTGATCAAGAAGCATTCGTACATGGCCGCGCAATGCGCCATCTTCGGGTAAATCCTTCGGTTCAATGGCTTCGACTGCATTCTTCACAATGTTTGTGAGCGCCTGCCCGATCTGGCGCCGGTCGCAGACGATTTCCTGAGTGCCGATACGGGAATCGAATTCGAAGCCGATGTCGGGATGCGCCACTTCGTGCAGGAACAGCGAGTGACGCGCGACATCCGCAATTGCTTCCCGCCGGAACACGGGCTTAGGCATCCGGGCGAAAGACGAAAACTCATCTACGATACGCCGCAGATCGCCCACCTGACGGACAATCGTACCCGTCAACCGCGCAAATGTTGCCTTGTCGTTGGTCACTTCCTCGCCATAGCGCCGCTGAAGCCGTTCGGCCGCAAGCTGGATCGGAGTCAACGGATTCTTGATCTCATGCGCGATGCGACGGGCAACGTCCGACCATGCGGCGCGCCGCTGATCGGACAATTGTTGCGTGATATCATCGAACGTCAGGACATGCCCCGCAGCATCACGGGATATCTTGACGGCCAGAGTGCGAAGATCCCCGTGCGCCCGTATCTGCACAATGCCTGCGCTCTGTTCTTCATCGAGCAATTCGGCCAGTTCCACCGACAACGCAGAGAGCGGCTGGCCCAGTGGGTCCTGCCCTTCCTCCACCAATATGCGCTCTGCCGAGCTGTTAAGAAGTTGCACGATATGGTTCTGATCCACCGACAAAACGCCTGCGGTGACGCCGGACAAGATCGCTTCGATAAACGCGCGGCGATTATCGAGCTGTCCATTGGCCGCAACAAGCGCGCCCGTCTGTGCCTCCAGCCTTTGCGTCATGCGGTTGAATGCGCTGGCCAATGTTCCTATTTCGTCGCGGGCATGCGGGCCGGACACGCGCGTCGACAGGTCGCCCGCCGTGATACGCCGTGCCGCATCGACAAGTTCGTTCACGGGACGAACCAGCCGGTCGGCAACGGTAAGGGCAATCCAGACCGCAATGCCGACCAGAAGAAGCGAACCCACATACAGAAAGACATTGAACCGCAGTTGCAAGCTGCGCGAGCGTGCGGCAAAATCATCATAGTCCGACAACACTGTTTGCGCGCGCTTGACCTGACTGAACGCAAGCGTTTCGGAATCGCGCGTTGCGTACAGGTAAATCCCCTCGTCGGGATATAATAAGGTGACAGCCTGAATCTGGTTGGGGCTGGCATTGACCACCACATCCTCGCCGCCCGCCAAACGATCCATCACCGATTTCGTGAGGATGTTCTTTGCCACCTTGTCATCCGAAGCGACATTGGCAGCGGTCCGCTCGACGCCGTCCTTGCCGACCTGAATGATGGCGGACCTGTTCAGTTTGCGCGTGACGACCTGATAGACATAACCTTCGCGAAACTCCGGGCTCGATATCGGGGACTGGTTCAAATAGTCCCTCAGATCGTTCGCCATCGTCAGCGTTTCTTCTCTAACCTCGCGCAGGTTCTGATCGTAATAGCCGCGCGCGAAATCGTTCGCGTTTTCGAGCATGCCGCGCGTGCTGCCGGAAAACCAGAACTGCACGCCATATTGAAACAGCAAAGATGCGAAGATCACGACCAGCAGCATCGGCACGCTCGACAGGATCGAGAAGATCGCCACGAGGCGAACATGCAACTGGCCTTCACTGCCCGCGGCCGTCCTAGCCGCCCGGCGGATAGCGAGTCTTCGGCCCAACAATACGAGCAACGCAATGGCCGGCACCAGATTCGCGACGAGCAACAAAGCGACAATCGGTGGCGTGAGCAGCGCGAACGTATCGCCCTGGCTCGTCACCAGCAGATAGGTGACGAGAGCCGTTCCGATCAGCAGCAGGAGCGCGAACGTCTCTACGAAACGGGCAAGGCTTCGCCCCCGCAACGCTTGCGGCAACAGGCGTCGCCACGACGTTTCATGATGCTGCGGCAACTCCGCGTTATCGGTCATAGTTGCATGGATACAACAATAATGTGCTCACTAAAACACAGTTTTTGACGTATTTGTTGCAATTGGTCGATGATTGAGGGGTGTTTATCGGCGCGCCCTACCGACGAAGTGTGGTCGGATCGATTTTATATTCGTTGAGCTTGGACCGTAATGTGTTGCGATTGATGCCAAGGAGGCTGGCCGCACGAATCTGGTTACAATCGGTACTCAAAAGCGCTTCGCGTAGCAAAACCGGTTCGACCAGCGTCAGCATATCTTCATACAGGTTTTCGCGCATCGCAGTGCCTCCGACCGCCAACTGCGCTCTTGCCCACTCCTGCACGGCATCGCCGACGCGGTCCGCGCCAAACGCGCTCCCGCTGCCTTCGACATCCTGCAATGGCAAACTTAGCCGCAAGATATCCGCTGTGATGACATTCTCTCGTGAAAGTACTGCCAGGCGCTGCATCAGATTCTGAAGCTCGCGGACGTTACCGGGCCAGTGCCAGCTACCCATCAGCATCGCCGCGTCATCCGCCAGGGTCTTTCGGGGCAACCCTTCGCTTGCTGCGCGCTCGAGAAAATGACGGGCCAGAAGGGGAATATCGTCTTTCCTGTCGCGCAATGCCGGGAGCGGAATGGGGACGACGTTCAGCCGATAATAGAGGTCCTCGCGAAAACGGTTTTCGGCGATCAGGCTGGGCAGTTCCTTGTTCGTCGCGGCGATGATTCGGACATTGACTTTTACCTGCGTCGATCCGCCTACGGTGGTGACTTCCCCGGATTGCAAAACCCGCAGCAGCCGGGTTTGCGCCTCCAGCGGCATATCCCCGATTTCGTCCAGAAAAAGCGTGCCGCCATTGGCTTGCTCGAACTTGCCGGCGGTGCGGGCATGCGCGCCGGTGAACGCGCCCTTCTCATAGCCGAACAATTCAGCCTCGATCAGTTCCCGCGGTATCGCCGCCATGTTGATGGCGACGAACGGCTTTGTCCGACGACGACCCAGCTTGTGGATTGCCTCTGCGACGAGTTCCTTGCCCGTGCCAGACTCGCCGAGCACCAATATCGTAAGGTCGTTGGACACAACCTTCGCAATTGTCCGGTACACCTCCTGCATCGCGGCGGATCGGCCCACGAGCGGCAGGCCATCCTGCTCGGGCATTTCGCCATCGCCATCCGCATTGTCGGCAGAATCCTGACGCCGCATGGCCAGCGCATCGGCGACGGCGCGCGTCAACTCGTTAAGGTCGAAGGGCTTGGGCAGATATTCGAACGCCCCCTTTTCGGCAGAGCGCACGGCAGTGTTCAGCGTATTTTGTGCGGACAGGACGATGACGCTGATGGCGGGAATGTCGGCGATGATCGCGCCGACGTCGTCCAGCCCGTTCCCGTCCGGCAGCATCACGTCCGTAATCAGCACGTCGGGCGCGAAAGTTTCGAGGAGCGCGGACCGCTCCTTGATCGACGCGGCGGTTTTGACCTTATGCCCCTGCCGCCTCAAGGCTTCGCCCAAAACGATGCAGATCGCCGGATCGTCATCGACGACCAATACCTTACCCGATACCCCCGACATCAACCCATCCCCATCGGCAGCAAAATCCTGAAAATCGTTTCTTTCGCCTCCTCGTCACGCTGAAACTGGACGAAGCCGTTCATGTCGCGCACCAGCTTGTCGACCAGAGCGAGGCCCAGCCCCTGCCCCGTTCGTTTGCCCGTGATAAAGGGATTGAACAAATGCTCCTGGATATGCTCGGGCACGCCGGGGCCGTTGTCGATCACAAGGATTTCTATGGGCAGCGACGCATTCCCCTTCCCCCCCGGCATCATCACCGACATGCCATGGCGAAAGGCAGTCACTATGCGGATGCGCGGCTTTGGCGTCTGACGCTCGCGATGCTCCAGCGCCTCGGCAGCGTTCTTGAGCAGGTTGATCATGATCTGCACAAGCGCATCGCCATTTACCACCGCAAAAGGCAGCGATGGATCGTATCCCTTGGTGATGACCACATCGCGCGCGAAGCCGGCCATGGCCACTTCGGCTGCGCGATCGATCAGCGGGTAGATATTTTCGGGCCGGCATTCCAGCGGCCGTTCGGTGGTGAAATCCTGCATCCGGTCGATCAGCGCAGCAATGCGGTCAACCTCGTTGCAGATCAGTTGGGTCAGCGCACTGTTGCCGTCGTCTTCGCCCGTGTCGAGCAGTTGCGCGGCGCCTCTGATGCCGGAGAGCGGGTTCTTTATCTCATGCGCGAGAATAGCCGCCGCCCCCATTGCCGAGCGAGTGCCGCCTCCGGTGCGCCGGTGCGCGAGCTTCTGCGCTTCGCTTTTCGCGTGGATCGACACCACCCGCCAGCCCTCATGGTCCGGAATCGGTGCGATCATCAGGTCGACTGCCATAGCGGCCGTGCGCCCCGCGTGAACCTGCACATCATAGGCCGCGAGGGGTTTGTGCGAATTCCAGACGTCGTATCGTCCCTCGACATCGGACATACGGACAGTCCGGGCGATATCGCTCCCGATGATGGCGGAACGTGCCATGTTCAGGAGCGTCTCCGCCCGCACATTGGCGTTGGCGATGCAATTATTCGGCCGAACGACAAGCGTCGCGACGGGGAACGCCGTGACGACATCGTTTAGCGTCGGCTCATCGTCTTGTCTGGCGGGCGGCGCGGGCATATGCGCCATGCTCAGGCGGCTTGGACGAAGGGTGAATCTTCAAAAGCGACAGACTTCTGACCCAATAATGGTTCATAAAACCGCGCCAGCATGTCGATCACCTGTTCGGCGTCCGGCTCCCGATTGACCGCATGACGAAATTCGGCGGAACCGGGTAATCCCTTCGTATACCAGCCGATATGCTTGCGGGCCATATTCACGCCCGTCTCTGTCCCATAATGGTCGAGCATGGCGCGATAGTGATCCAGGATGACGTCATATTGTTCAGCCAGCGATGGGTCTTCGAGTCGTTCGCCCGTTTTCAACCAGTGCATCACCTGCCCGATCAGCCAGGGACGCCCATAGGCACCGCGTCCGATCATGAGACCGTCGGCACCGCTTTGCGCCAAAGCCGTATCCGCATCTTCCAAAGAACAGATGTCGCCATTGACGATAACCGGCAGCGAGACCCCCTCCTTGACCTTCCTGACGAACGCCCAGTCAGCCGATCCCTTGTACATTTGATTGCGGGTGCGTCCGTGAACGGTAATCAGCCGCGCGCCAAGGTCTTCCGCGATGTGCGCAAGTTCGGGCGCGTTGAGGCTGGCATGATCCCAGCCCATGCGCATTTTCACGGTGACAGGAACATCGACGGCTTTCACGGTCGCTTCGATCAACGCCGCAGCCAAGGGCAGATCGCGCATCAATGCGCTGCCGGCGTCGCCATTGACGACCTTCTTTACCGGGCAGCCCATGTTGATATCGATGATGGCAGCACCGCGATCCGCATTCAACTTCGCGGCTTCCGCCATTTCCATGGGCGAACAGCCCGCCAATTGCATCGACACCGGCTCTTCTATCGGATGCCAGGCCGATTTCTGAATGGATTGCCGCGTTTCGCGGATCATCGCCGCCGTCGCGATCATCTCCGTCACGTTCAGGCCGCAGCCGTAGCGACGCACCAAGGTGCGGAAGGGCATATCCGTCACGCCGGTCATCGGCGCCAGAATTACAGGCTCGTCGATTGTGACATTGCCAATGGCAATGGGACCGATGGAAGAAACGGGTGCGCCGGTTTGCATGCTACTGTGCCTAAAAATGAGGCAGTCATGTAGCGGCAATCCGGCCATACGGCAAGCGACTGGCGGAGCGATGCATGCTCCGCTATGCGCGGCGCTATGTCATCTGAAGAAACCGTCGCCATCATCGTTGCCGCTGGGCGGGGCCAGCGTGCAGGTGGTGGCGTGCCGAAGCAATATCGCAAGGTCGCCGGAAAGGCCGTGCTCGCGCATGCCGTCGACGCATTGGCGCAACACCCTGCAATCGAACGCCTAATCATCGTTGTCGGTGCCGGAGAGATCGATACGGCACGCAATATCGTCGGACATAATGACAATTTGTCCGTCACATATGTTGTCGGTGGTGCCAGCCGCCGGGAATCGGTGTGGGCCGGATTACAGGCAGCAACAGGCGCAGATTTCGTGCTCATCCACGATGCCGCTCGACCGTTCCTGCCCTCTGAGGTCATAGACCGGTTGTTGGCCGCGTTCAAAGACGGCGATGCTGCGGTCCCAGTGCTTCCCGTCGTAGATACGCTGGTTCGCGGTGGCGCTGCTCTGGGTGAAGTTGTCGACCGTGAGAACCTGTATCGAGTCCAAACCCCGCAAGCTTTTCGGCTGAGTGCGCTTCATGCGGCCCATGAACATTGGCATGGTATTGCCGAGCCGACGGACGACGCTCAAATGGTGCGCGCGCGCGGACAGGACGTCATGCTGATCGAAGGCGACACCATGCTGGAAAAACTTACGACCCCCGCCGATTTCACACAGGCCGAACGACGGCTCTCAAATGCCTATGGCACGCGATGTGGCATGGGATATGATGTGCATCGCCTGGTTCCGGGCGAAGAGCTCTGGCTCTGCGGCGTTCATGTTCCGCATGACAAGGGGTTGGCCGGGCATAGCGATGCCGATGTCGCGCTTCACGCGCTGGTGGATGCTATGCTGGGCGCTCTCGCGGACGGCGATATCGGCAGCCATTTTCCGCCTTCCGATCCCCAGTGGCGCGGGGTGGCATCCTCCCGCTTCGTCGAATATGCGCGCGATCTGGTCGTCGCGCGGGGTGGGACTATCGGTCATGTGGACGTCACCATCATATGCGAATCCCCTAAAATCGGTCCCCATCGCGAGCAGATGCGTTCCCGTATTGCGGAGATGCTGGCGATTGACATTCGACGTGTCAGCGTAAAAGCGACGACCACCGAACGATTGGGATTTGCCGGACGAGGTGAAGGCATTGCAGCGCAAGCCATTGCAACCTTGTCATTGCCGGAAGTGTTCTGAACCTATGCCTGACACCATATTGCCCCCCGAACTCATCAGCCTGGCGCGCGACGTCATCGCGGCCAACCGGAGCGCCGGACGCACGATTTCCGTCGCAGAAAGTTGCACAGGCGGCCTCGTCTCGGCAGCGCTGACCGAAATTCCCGGATCGTCGGACGTATTCGAAGTTGGCTTCATAACCTATTCGAACGACATGAAGCGCGAGTTGCTGAGTGTTTCGGAGGATGTTCTCGACACCTTCGGCGCGGTGTCGATTGCCGTTGCCTGGGCAATGGCACAGGGCGCGCTCGC
This sequence comes from Sphingobium sp. BS19, assembly GCF_027925545.1. Classification (NCBI taxonomy): domain Bacteria; kingdom Pseudomonadati; phylum Pseudomonadota; class Alphaproteobacteria; order Sphingomonadales; family Sphingobiaceae; genus Sphingobium; species Sphingobium sp. BS19. Next base: position 16,684 of record NZ_BSEF01000026.1, on the reverse strand, counting down.
GAAATCTCACTCCGACATTGCCGTTGCCATTACCGGGGTAGCGGGACCGGGTGGCGGATCGGAGCAGAAGCCGGTAGGCACCGTCGTCTTTGCCCGCGCGGAAAAGGGCGCGCCGGAAGACCACGCCGTCGCCGACATCCGGCATTTTGAAGATAATGGCCGTGGCGGGGTGCGCCTTCAGGCGGCGTTATGCGCGCTCGAACTGTTGATGCCGGAATCTTCTGCACCATAAAGCGCCGCGGCCCGCGTTTCGAATGCGCCTATCATCTTTCGAAGCGCGCTATCGAATACCTGCCCGGCCAGCGCCTCAAATATGCGGTTTTTGAACGCAAATTCGACTTCGAAGTCGACAAGCACCCCGCCCTGCCCGTCGCTTCTGAAATGCCAGAGGTTGTGCAGATGCTTCAACGGTCCGTCGAGATAATCGACGCGGACTTCTTGCGGATGCTTTTTCACGACCTTGGACGTGAACGTCTCGCGTAGCCCCTTAAAGCCCACGACCATGTCGGCGATCATTTCGGTTTCGCTGTTAGAGCGAACACGTATGGCGCTGACCCATGGCAGAAATTCTTCATAGCGCTGAACATCGGCGACAAGGTCGAACATTTGTTCGGGTGTGTACGGCAGATGCCGCGTTTCCTCATGCCGTGGCATGGCCGTTCCGCTTGGCAAGTTGCGCTTCGCGGGCGGCGCGCATTTCGGCAAAATCCTTGCCCGCGTGATAGCTGGATCGAGTCAATGGGCTAGATGCCACCTGAAGAAACCCCTTCGCCCGCGCGATGGCGGCGTAAGCGTTGAAGCCCGCAGGCGGCACGAACTCGATGACCTTGGCGTGTTTGGGCGTAGGCTGAAGATACTGCCCCATCGTCAGGAAATCGATGTCCGCAGACCGCATGTCATCCATGACCTGATGCACTTCGAGCCGCTGCTCACCCAGCCCCAGCATGATGCCAGATTTGGTGAAAATCGACGGGTCGTGTTTCTTCACCGTTTCGAGCAGGCGCAAGGACGCGTAATAGCGCGCGCCGGGACGGATGGTGGGGTAGAGCCGCGGAACCGTCTCCAGGTTATGATTGTACACGTCCGGTCGCGCCGCGACGATAGATTCGACAGCCGCCTCGTGCTTGTTCCGGAAGTCCGGCGTCAGAATTTCGATGGTGGTATTGGGTGTCGTCCGGCGCAATTCCTGAATAACCTTCACGAACTGCGACGCGCCGCCATCGGGCAGATCGTCGCGGTCCACCGACGTGATAACGATATGCTCCAGCCCCATTTCGGCGGCGGCTTCTGCAAGGTGCATAGGCTCCAGCGGATCGACCTTGCGGGGCATGCCGGTCTTTACATTGCAGAAGGCGCAGGCACGAGTGCACACATCGCCCAGGATCATCACGGTCGCGTGCTTCTTGCTCCAGCATTCGCCGATATTCGGGCATGCGGCCTCTTCGCACACCGTCGCCAGCCCCTTTTCCCGCATGAGGCGTTTCGTCTCGATATAACCGGGACTGATCGGCGCCTTGACGCGGATCCAGTCAGGTTTGCGGGTACGAAGCGCGGCGGAGCCGACAGGTGTAATTTCGTTCATTCAGGTCACATAGCGATCCCAAACGAGTCTTGCCAGTGGGTTGCCACCTTCGCATCGCGCATAAATGGACGGATCGGTGCGTCTGCCTTATCCGGTAACAAGCGCCAACAGGTCTTCACTCGACACCGCACGGGACCGCAGAAACCCCTGATAATAGTCGCACCCTTCGGCGGTCAGGAGGCTGCGCTGCTCGTCGGTTTCTACGCCCTCGGCAATGACCTTCATGCCCAGTGATTTCGCCATATGGATGACACCGCGCACGATGATCCGATCCTTCTCCGACCCAGCAATGTCCTGCGCCAGACCGCTGTCGATCTTCAGATAGTCGAGCGTCAGCGCCTTGAGATAGGCGAGGCTGGAATAGCCCGTGCCGAAATCGTCGATCGCCACAGCAAAGCCCATCGCACGCAAACGATCCAGCAGCGCGGCTGCTTTCATGACGTCCTCGATCAAGCCGCTTTCGGTAATCTCGACGGTCAGGCGTTCACGGGGGAATGCGCTGGAATCCACAATCGAGGAGAATTGCGCGAGAAAGTCCGGCTGGGAAATGTCGGACGCAGTCACATTGATCGACAAGCGAAGATGCCCCAGATCATCGCTCCACGCCGCCGCCTGTTTAAGCGCCTCGGCCTGAATATGTGCCGACAAGGGAAGGAGAAAATCGGATCGCTCCGCCGCGGCAAACAACGCCGCGGCTCCCAAAGCTCCATAATGCGGATGATTCCACCGTGCCAGCGCCTCGACCCCCGTCAACGCATTAGTGCGACAGCTATATTGCGGCTGGAATACTATCTCTATCTCACCGCGGTCCAGCGCCAGCCGCAGGTCGCTTTCCAGGCGATCGGGATCGGCTTCGGCGACTCGCTCCTGCGCGGTGAGGATATGTATCCCCTCCCCGTCCGATTGCTTGGCAGCGGCGAGTGCGGTTCCGGCTCGGCGCAACAGCCGGGTCGCATCGTCGCCGACAAGGCCTTCGGCAATTCCGCACCGGCCCGTCAAACGTATTAGATGATCGCCCGAACTGAACGGCTGTCCAATAGCCGCGATCAGGCTGCGCGCGAGGGAAAGGGGGACATCCGCACCGCTTTTGTCCGCGACGAACCCCACCATATATTCGGTGCCAGCGATGCGCGCTATCAGCGTATCGGCGGCGCCATATCCCTCGACGGCGCGCTCGATGCGGCGCGCGATCCGGCCGAGCAGTGCGTCGCCTGCCGTCTGACCATAGGCCGCATTGACCCGATCGAACGGACCGATGGACAGCAGCAGCACGTAAGGCGCGCCATTTGCGCCGCTCAGTTGCCTTTCGATCCATGTAACGGCCGCCTGCCGATTGGCTAAACCTGTCAAATAATCCCGCTCGTCCCTGGTGCGGCGCTGAACCGGCGATCCTGCCGCTGTCGTCGATGGAGAGGGTGCGCTGCTGCCATTGAGGCGCATCGTCAAGGCGTGGGCCGCTTCCAACGTGGCGCTCACGGCTGCCAGATCGAATGGGGCGCAGAGATAATGCGTGGCACCTAACCCGATGAGTGAAGCGACGGAATCAATCTCCGCGACATCGACAAGAGCGATCAGAGCGCCGCCGCTGGCCTCCACCGGACCCGCCAGCAGTTCTATCAGTCCGCTGTTCCCGCCGCGCACGTCGACAAGGGCAATGGCGGCGTCGCTCGCAAGATATCGACGCTCCGCGCCTTCGCTGCGCCTTGACGAAGCCGCCTTCCATCCCGCGTCGGTCGCGAGCGTGGCAAGCCTATCCCTGTCGCTGTCGGACAGAATGAACAACATGCGCGCATCTTCGCCTTCGACCTTCCGTCGGCGTTCGTGCCTTTCTGCTGCCCTAAGTTCCAAGCACGCCCCCAATATTCTTGCTTCCAGCTTCGCATAGAGGAGAGCGGTTAGCACCGTCTTACCAATGGTGCATCCAATTGCCCGCGCTTGCGCCGGACACTCCCATACCCTAACTAAAGCAGATGCAGGCACTCGAAAAGACAGGCGCGCCTTCGATGACCGATGGCTTTGGCCGTCGGATCGATTACTTGCGTATTTCCGTCACGGATCGCTGCGACCTGCGTTGCCGATATTGCATGGCGGAAAAGATGACCTTCCTGCCCCGCAATGCCATTCTTACGCTGGACGAAATCGGGATAATCGCGGATCGCTTCATCGCGCGCGGGGTTCGCAAAATTCGTCTGAGCGGCGGAGAACCGTTGGTGCGGCGCGATTTTGGCGATCTTGCTCGGCGGATCGGTCGACATATCGGCCACGGGCTGGATGAGCTTACGCTCACAACCAACGGGACGCATCTGGCCGAGCATGCAGAGGCGTTATATGAATCGGGCGTGCGGCGCATAAATGTCAGCCTCGACACGATCGACCCCGAGACCTTTTCTTTCATCACCCGCGGCGGCGATATTACAAAGGTTTTTGCTGGTCTGTCGGCGGCACGCGACGCCGGACTGGCAGTCAAGATCAATATGGTCGCTCTTAAAGACCTGAACGACGACTCATTTTTGCCGATGCTGGAATGGTGCAACGCGCACGGGCACGATCTGACGCTGATTGAAACCATGCCGCTGGGCGAGATAGACGAAGACAGGGTCGACCGTTTTCTGCCGCTATCCTACGCTCTCCAGAAAATTCGTGCGGAATATGACGTAAGTCCTATTCCCTATCGCACGGGCGGGCCTGCACGCTATTTTTCCATTGAAGGGATGCAGGTCCGATTGGGCCTGATCACCCCGCTGACCGAGAATTTCTGTGCAGGATGCAACCGGATGCGGCTGACCTGCCAAGGCAGAATTTACATGTGCCTGGGGCATGAAGATCATATCGATCTGAAAGCCGCGTTTCGTGAAGGCGGCGTTGACGCCATTGACGGATTGCTGGATCGCGCCCTGGCCTCCAAGCCGCTTGCCCATGATTTTCGTATCGGGACCGATAGCTCGGCTTCGACCGCAAGGCATATGAGCGTCACAGGCGGTTAAACATGTCAAATGCGAACGAACCTCGACGTGCATTGCTTGCCTCGCCTACGGAAGGCGCGCGCGTTGCCGAAGATCGCCTGCGTTCGAGCTATGATTTCGTGCCGCTGGATCAGGCCGACATGGTCGTGGCTTTGGGTGGCGACGGCTTCATGCTGCAAACCCTGCATGCGATGCTGGAAGCCAGACGCATACTGCCGGTCTTCGGCATGAACCTGGGCACTGTTGGCTTTTTGATGAATGAGTGGCGGCTCGAGCGGCTCGATCACCGACTGAATACCGCAAAGGCGTTCAAGGTAAATCCGCTGCGAATGACGGTCGATACCATCGACGGCGAGCAATTTTCGATTCCCGCGATCAACGAAGTATCCCTGCTGCGCGAAACCCGCCAGACCGCGAAGCTGGAGGTGGAAGTCAACGGTCGAGTCGTGCTTCCCGAGCTGGTTTGCGATGGCGTATTGGTGGCCACGCCGGCAGGTTCCACGGCCTATAACTTGTCGGCCCACGGACCGATCCTGCCTTTGGGGTCCGCCCTGGTGGCGCTGACACCCATCAGCCCGTTTCGCCCGCGCCGGTGGCGTGGCGCGATCCTGCCTGAAAACACATCCGTAAGCTTCAAGGTGCTGGATCCGGTCAAACGCCCGGTCAGTGCCGTGGCCGATCAGCGTGAAGTGCGCGATGTTGCGCGCGTCGAGGTCAAGATCGACCGGACGACACCCCTTACATTGCTGTTCGATCCGGAACACACGCTGGACGATCGCATCGCTGCCGAACAATTTATCGCATAACGCCCTTGCCAGACGCAAAAAGCCGCTGCTATAGGCGTGGCCTGCCCGGTGAGAGCCGGGCTGCTCCCTGATAGCTCAGCGGTAGAGTAGGTGACTGTTAATCACTTGGTCGTAGGTTCGAATCCTACTCAGGGAGCCAACTTGAAACTCCAGAGCCTCCCGACCCCGTCGGGGGCTCGGCGGGCGGTGTTCCAGACACAATTCTCTCAAGCATATCAAACGGTTCGCGGAAGGTGACCGTCAGCTGGCCGTTTGCCCACGTGCTGTTCAAAACCAACAGATTCAAAGCGATGTTTTTGCCGCTTTGTGACTGTAGGTTGAAGGTTGAGTGAGCCTTCCGAGCGAGATTCAGCAGCGCGATGCCATCGTCGACGAAAGCGTCTTCGGCATTGTGGAGGGCATCTAGTCGCCGTAGACAGGCCGCCCGCTCTTCGCGCCACGTCGCTGCCATTCGATCATGCATGTCGCTCGATATCCGACCGTCAAGATGATCGACATAAAGAGTGTCCAGGCGGTGCTGTAGCCGATCGGCGTCTGCTCGCAGCCGGGCAATCGCCTCGACCCGCTCCCTGCTCTTATCTGAGTGAGATTCGCGAATCGCCCGCTCGATGAGCGAGAAGACCTCGTCATCCATGTGCAAACGGGCGAGTTGCTCCGAAAATGCCTTTGCTAAGGCTTCCTCTCGGACGTACTTCTCCGGGCATTTCTGCTTGAATCCGGAGCAGTGGTAATAAACGTAGCGGCCACGCTGCATCTGAGCCACGACCGCACACCCACAGTGTCCGCACGTGATGAGGCCCGTGAAGGCAAATCGTAATGGCTCGGCACGAACATTGCTCGCGCTACGACCGTCCAGAACCTCTTGGACGTTCTCCCATGTCTCACGGGTTATGATCGGCTCATGGGTCCCCTGAAAAAGGCGTCCTGCCCACTCAAAGGCACCTGCGTAGAGCCGGTTCCGAAGCATGTAGTGAATCGTGCTGATTCCGACCGGTCGTTGGCTGCGACGATAGCGGAGGCCGGCAGCTCTCGCTTTTTGTGTAACGTCCTTCAGAGCATAGTCGCCAGTCTCGAACCATTCGAAGACGCGGGTAACGATGGGTGCGAGGTCGGGGTCAGGAACGATAATTTTCTTCCCAAGAGGCCCGACGACGTTGAGATAACCCAAAGGCGCCTGAGAGGGCCAGATGCCCTGCTTCGCCTTCTCCAGCATGCCCTTGCGGGCCTCTTCGGACAAATTGTCCACATAGTTCTTGGCCATGAGAACCTTGATCCCATGCATGAACTTTTCCGATGAGCGCGAATCCCGAGAGAGGACCGTTCCTTCCTTGACAAGATGGAGCTCGATGTCGAACCCATCAAGCGTTACCCAGTCTTTGATGTTGCGATAGAGCCTGTCCGTCTTTTCCACCAGCAGGTGTCGGACGCCTGGATGCCCGCGAAGATATTTGAGCATCGCCTCAAACTGAGTCCGACCAGTTTTTTTAGCGGTTTCAACGTCGACGTATTGCTCGACGATGAGGAGACCCAAGCGCTCGGCGTATTCACGCACTAGAGCCACCTGGGCGTCGATCGAGAAGCCTTCCTTTTCCTGCTCAGCGGTAGATACGCGAGCATAGAGGACAGCCTTCTCGGCTCCGGCGGGGCGTCCCCGACCCGTTTGCTGCGCTTTGGGTTTACGTGGGCGTGCCATTTTCTCGATCCTACCAAACGCCTCCCCATCCCCCCTTCCCTCCACTAAACGGCGAAGGACATAACTAAGTGGGTGGCGATCGACGTGACTGTCTTCGCTTTTCATAATCGGATTTCCGAGGCCGTCCACGGGGTTTGCCCGGAGGATTCTTTTCGTGGATCGCTGCGGTCGGATCAACGGCGGACACCTCCCATTGGACGAGCATCCAGACATAATCGGCGAGATTGCCTAGCATGTTTCTGGCCTCGTTTTCGGAGACTTGCCGTTGCATTCTCTGCTCGAAGAGCGCCTGAGCATCGAGAACTAACTGCCGCGACAGCGCGCCTCTCCTGATCGTCCAACGGTCCTCTCTGCCGGACGGTTCATCCACGAAAGGCACGCGCACCGTCTCGCCTACCTCATCGGAGACAGGTTTCACCTCGCCGTAGGTAGTGGAATCGAGCCTGGTTCGCCTCATTGCTTCACCGACGAGCGGTCAGCGCCAAAGACGCGGCTACCGAAGCGATTCGCCAGATGGCGCGATACGGCGGCGGCATATCTTCGTTGTCGCCAAGCCGTTGGACTATGATAGACGCCGACCGCTTTCCAATAGTCGCGTGTTACGGTCAGGCCGTTGAGGAAGATCCATCTCGCCGCTTGCACGTTGAAACATGGATCGTGAATCAGCCAAGCGCGCACCTCGGCGGGCGGGCGACCCACAGCATTAGCGAGCTTCGGCACCCAGAAGCTGTTGACCTGAAGTGGGCCGAGATCATGCGTGCCGTTGGTGTTGGCGATCTCGGCACCCATCCAGCCTGCCTCTTGGTCGCGCAGACCCCATAAGGTTTTTTCAAGCCAAGCACGGCCGCCTGATGCCTGCCGAATGCAGTCACCTATGCGAGCCTCGTGAGTAGCCGGCACCACAGGCCGCGCGTTCGCCCCCGCTGGCGCTACAAACAGGACGAGCAGCGTCAGAAGCCGGCGGGGATGTCTGGCGCTAGCGATCATGGCCGCCCCCGTGATCTTGGGTCGGAGCCTGGGCAGGTTCAGGCGCCGATTGCGGCGCGCGCGCAGCGGAGCGCCCTCCTTCCCGGTCATCGTTTTGAGCGGGACTTCGTTCGAGCAGCGAGACAATCCATCGATCCAGAATGGACGCTGCGGATTGAGCACGGCTGGCGATGCGTTCGGCTAGCCTTGAGCTCGGTCGCGAGGTCGTCCGTTCCGGCCTCGCGGGTGTCGCACCCGCCGAAGCATTTGAAGAGCAAGGCATGGTCGCCGACCCTGACGGAGAGACTCGGGCTTCGATCGGCATGGGCCGGGCACAGGCACATGGCGCCGCCAGGCTTCCAGACGCCGCCGAGGCGTTTGACGATATCCGAGCCGATGGCCTCCAGTTCGGGGTTTTGGTTGGTGGTGAGGCGAGCCATAGGTAATTCCGGATGGTTGGTGCGACGTATCCAGTCTGACGCTCGCTGCGTGGGCAGACCGAAGCGCGATGGACGGGCAATGTCGGGCGGGGATGGGCAACAGCGCGACCTGGGCGGTCACATAGCGGCCCACCTGCCCTTCTCCCCTTCCACTCCGGGGCAGGTCTCGTTTCGTAAGAGCGGCCTTGAGGCGTTTCGGCTCCGGGTAGCGCGACCGCCTTCTCCGGCGGCTTTGCGGCGAAGTGGGGGTCTCGCGCGCAAGTCCGGGCGCTCGGTCCGTTTCGGATGAAGCCGGATCGGTGGCGATCTGAGAGGGCGATCGGATGGGCCTAGCCTGCTGAAGCACGCGCACGCCATTGCGTAGTCGCGGTGCTAATCTGCAGTCTAGCCAAGAAAAAAGGAGGAACGAGCGCGTTTGCCGACGAACTTGTGGTACCAAGATGGGCAAGATCGGTTCGTCTCAGGGTCTTAGCGGTGTGCGGGAAAATAAAGGCACCTTGCTGATGTATTTGTGGTGCTAATAAGATCCAAACTGGCATTAAGCATTCTGAACGGCATTTGCAGACAAGAACTTACAATATTGCGCGCTGTAAACTGAGATTGTCCTTGCATGAGAAAGGAGCGCTCCATGCCCACTCGCAGGATAATCGAGCCCGTCATATCGGGTCAGCGCGGTAATATGAAGCTAGAGTCCGGGAAATGATGGAGGGCCCGACGATCACGACGACGGTCGATCGGTGCCTCATGGTCGGGTTCACCGAGCATGTTCAGCGATTGCGAGCCAATGAGTTCGGCCGCGATCTTTTCGGCATACCAGCGTTTGAGATGCTGCTCGACCTCTACATGAACCGAGGTGGCAGGCCGCGCTCGCTGACGTCTTTGACGGCGGCGTCGAGTGCGTCGGAGCGGAACTCGCAGCGCATCGTCCACCGCATGGCCAGGCGCGGATTGGTCGATCTGCAGCGGGACCCGTCCGATGGCCGGAGGATCATCGTGCAGCTGAGCCCCGAGGCGTGTGAGTTGCTTGATCGCTTCTTCGATCAGATGGTTCAGCTCGTCGCCAGATTCCCGGCGCGCGACTGCAGCGGAAGTGAAGGGTCGACGCCCGCTCCTGACAGATAATTGCGCGTCGGATCGTACCTTGCACGCGTCTGAAAAAAGTTGCACAATTTGCGGGCAGTGCGGGAAGCGGCTGGGGACCGCCTGCAGGATAAACCTTCCAGGCATGGCAAAGCGCCCATCCATGACGGTTGGGCGCACGCATTGGACTCTATTGCCCGCCACCCTCGGGTGGTCTTGTCATGCTGTCTTCTTTGCTGTTTCATCCGTGGCCCACGGGGTCCTTCGACGTACGATCGTGTACCTGAGCCATGTATCGGCCCCGGGAGGACGAAGGGAGCTGCGCCCGTGCGGCCGCGGCATATGACGATCGAGAGTTTGAAGCCGTCTACCGGAAGGAGGCGCCCAGGCTGCTTGCCTATCTCAGGCGGCGTATCTGGCTCGAGGATGACAGGTGCGACATGGTGCAGGAGGCCTTTACGAGGCTGGTCGCGTCGCGATCGCCGGCCGCGTGGAGCAATCCTGGCGCCTATCTGCACGGGATCGTCCGCCATCTGCTTGCGGATCGCGTACGGGCCTGGGCAAGGAGCAAAACGGTCGGGTCAGAGGACTATTCGCTCAGCGGAGAGGTGCGTGGGCCGGACACCGAGGCGGAAATAAACGACATGCGGGAACGGTATCGGATTGCGATTGACGCGCTACCGCCAAGGACGAAAGAGGTATACTTGTTACATCGCGCAGAAGATCTTGGATATAAGCAGATAGCTGAGCAACTCGACATCAGTATCCGGACCGTGGAATGGCATGTGGCGGAGGCCATCGTTCGCATTGGCAAGAGCATCGGCGGTGCCCATGGGTGAGGACGAAATGCCCGAAGAGCTGCAGCCCAAGGGTCAGCTGATGCGCGAGGCGTCGTTGTGGTTTGCGCGCATGAGGGGGCCGGACGCTGAGTCGTATCGGGCTGAGTTCGAACATTGGCTGGCGCTCGGCGCGTCGCATCGCGGGGCGTATAATTATGCGGGCGAAATTTTCGCGATGGGTCGTTTCCTGGCGGCGGAGGAGGACGCCGCGCAGGGCGAAGCCAACGATAACGAGAATACCGGGTACCGATGGAAGTGGGTGGCCCTTGCCGCGAGCCTGTTGATAGTGGTTGGGGTCGGCGGCTGGTTTACGGGCTTTCCGCTTAGTGGCGGAAAAGACGCTGCGGTGCAGTCGGCGAGTCCGGTCAACGGCGCGATCGTGAATGAGCGCTATGCCGCGGCTTCGGGTTCGCGCAAATCCGTGAGGTTGGTCGATGGCTCGGTGATCGAACTGGAGGCCGGCAGCGAGGTTGTCGCCAGTTTCGGGCCGGCCCGACGCGAGGTCCGTCTCGAACGGGGCCGGGCGCGTTTCGATGTCGCACATGATGGCAGGCCGTTCGTGGTTCTGGCCGGCGGGGGAATCGTGACTGCCCGGGGGACGGTGTTCGACGTCATTCTCGGCAAGGATCACCGGGTCACGGTTCGGCTTTTGCAAGGTGCCGTCGACGTGGAGCGGCCGGTCGGGGTCAAGGGCTCGACCGGTCCTGTGGCCGTTGCGCGGCTCGAGCCGGGAGAGGTGTTGAGTTTCGCGGTGGCCACTACGGCTGTGTTGCCCAAAACCACGGGGAAGGCTGAGCTTCAGCAGATCGCGCCGAACCCTGAGTTGCCGCTGGTGCGGGAATATGAGCGGACGCCGCTGTCGGCCGTGATCGCCGAAGCCAATAGGGATTCCTCGACGTCGATCCGGCTTGCCGATCCGAGCATCGGGGCATTGCGGGTCAGTGGCCGTTTCCGCGTGGACGATGCCGACCAGGTCGCGGACCGGCTTGCGACGCTGTTCGACCTTGAGGTCGAGAAGACGAAGCCGAACGAGATCACGCTCCGGCAGCGCTAGCCGAAATTTTTTCCCCCGCCCTTCCCCGTAGATTTCAGTTTTGTTGCGATGCTCCCTGAAAATCTCGCCAAATTGTCGGGAATCCTGAAAGGGGGCAGTAATGGGTGCAAGGCGGTCTCGGTTTCGGTGTGCGCTTCTCGCGGCGGCGGCGATCGGCTTTTTGGGGTCGGGCGTGGCCGTTCTCGCCCAGGAAACGCCTCGGATCGAGTATAATATCGAGGCCAGTGATCTGGGCGAGGCGCTCAAGGCCGTGAGCCGCCTTTCGGGGAAGGAGATCATCTTCAATTCGCAGGCCGTGCTCGGACGGAGCGCGCCCCGCCTGCGCGGCATCTACAGTGCGGATGAGGCCGTCCGGGTCCTTCTCATAGGAACCGGCTTGACAGCCCAGTACCGGAAGGATGTCGTCATCATCCGGGGGCGATCGGGGCCGCCGAGCCCCGTAGCCAGTCGCTCGGCGGACGATGGGGAGATCGTCGTTACGGGAAGCCACATTCGTGGTAGCGAGGGGACCTCGCCGATCGTCGTCGTCACCAAGAGCGCAATCGAGAAGCGCGGCATAAGCGATCTAGGGAGCTTCGCCCGCAGCCTCGTCCAGAACTATTCAGGGGGTCAAAATCCGGGGGTGGCCGCCGGGGGACAAGGCGGCTCCGAGAATGTGACCTCCTCGTCAGCGCTGAATTTGAGGGGTCTGGGTCCCGACGCCACGCTGACTCTCTTTAACGGCCACCGCGTGGCATATGACGCTATCAGCCAAGGTGTCGATATTTCGGCGATACCGCTTGCCGCGGTCGAGCGGGTCGAAGTGGTGACCGATGGATCGTCGGCCCTCTACGGATCAGACGCCGTTGGCGGCGTCGCGAACGTCATTCTGCGTCGCGACTATGACGGGGCGACGATATCGGCGCGGGCGGGAGGCGCTACCGACGGCGGCGACTTTGAGCGGCAGTACGACGTCGTAACGGGGAGACGATGGGAGACAGGTGGCTTCATGGCTGCCCTCAACTATCGTCACGCCACGCCCATTCGCGCCGGAGATCGTTCTTACACCCAGTCGAACCATCCCTCCGAAACGCTGCAGGCGGGTATGACGCAATACAGCCTCGCGGTCGCGGGTCATCAGCGTATTTCCGACGGCGTCAGCCTCGAACTGGATGGCCAGTATAGCAAGCGCGACAGCGCTTTGTGCGTAAACTACACCGCCACGGACGGCTGTCGTGCCTCGGGTTCCGACATCGACGTGGACACACAGTCTTGGACTATCGCTCCAACGCTCAAGGTCGCAGTCGGCACGTCGTGGGAATTACGGCTGGGAGCAGTCATTGGCGAAAGCCGCGTCAATCAGAACGCGGACGTCTCCTTCGATGGAACACTTTTACTGACCCAGAAGGGGATCTACACAAATCGCATTCGCTCCCTTGAGATAGGGGCAGAAGGACCATTGTTTCAACTCCCCGGCGGGGACGCTCGCCTTGCGGTCGGCGGAGGCGTCCGGGACACAAAGTTCATTATCGATGTCGTGACTATCGAAGGCGGCAGGACCGATCCAGCGCTCGCCTTCAAGAGGAGCCGACCAGTATATTATGGCTTCGGTGAGGTCTCGCTGCCGATCATTTCGTCTTCCAATGACATATCGTTTGTAGATCGCCTGAGCCTGAATGCCGCCATTCGCTATGAAGATGTCGGAAAAATCGGCGACGTCGCGACCCCAAAGCTGGGGCTTGTATACTCCCCCGCCCAAGACATCGCGTTCAAGTTCAGTTGGGGAAAGTCATTCAAAGCACCCACCCTCTATCAGTCCGGACAGCCCAGGCAGGGCGCTTCTCAGGTTGGCGCAACTTTCTTCTTGCCGCCAAGCCCTGTGCCCGGGGCCGTGCTCTATCTCATCGGTGGAAATTCAGAGCTGAAACCTGAGCGGGCGTCGAACTGGACCGCCACAACGACATTGACCCCGAGCTTCGTCGAAGGGCTGACGGTCGATGTGAGCTACTTCCGGATCAAATACAGGGATCGCGCTGTCTCGCCCATCCCTCTTAACTCCCTGGCTTTCTCTCCGATCTACAGCGCTTATGTCACTTTGAATCCCACGCGCGATCAAGTCTTGGCGGCTTTGTCGGGCCTGTCTGCCGTCTTTGACCAGGGAGGGGGCGACCCGAGAACAACGAACGTGGGCGCCATCGTCACCAATTATCTCCAGAACGCCGCCCGTCAAAAAATCGAGGGTGTCGATATCGCAATCGATTACGCCTTCGACCTGAGCGAGAGCGATCATTTTCATTTAACGGGTGCCGCAAGCTACCTGAAAAGCAGGCAGCAGCTTACGGCCGATCAGCCCACCGTCCAACTCGCGGGGATTCTCTTCAGGCAGCCTCACTGGCGAGCGTCGTCGACGCTTGAGTGGCAGCGGGATCGCTTCTCGCTGTCTGGCGTGCTGTCCTATATCGGCGGTTCGCTCGATAATCGCGTTGAGCCATTCGACCGTGTTGGCTCTTTCAAGACGGTTGATCTCGTCGCACGTTTCGAGACCGCAAAGACGGGTGGTCCGTTCGCGAATATGACGTTTCTCGCTTCTGCCCTCAATATTTTCAACGAGAAGCCCCCTTACATCCGCACGATCAGCCCCGTTGGCTACAATTATGATTCAAATAACTCCCCGAGCGTCGGGCGCTTCCTAAGTCTATCGGTTGCCAAGAGCTTCTGATGCGCATCCTCGTTTTGGGGCGCGCGGCTACGCTAGCGCTTCTGTGCGCTTGCCCGCCGTCCATCAGGGCGGAAGGACAGAGCGCGACGACAGCAGCACCCTCGTTGGATAAGCCGAAGTCTCTCACGGCAGAAGATCTCGTTCGGCTCACAGATATCGGCCCAGCTTACCCTGAACCTGGGCAGAGTGTGTTCAGCGTGGCGCCGGGGGGAAAGAAGATCGCCTTTCAGGTCAGAAGAGCAGATCCGGCTTCGAACCGATATGATGTCGCCGTTCTAGTCGTTGATGTAGATGGCGGCAGCCAGCCAATGACGATCGATCCAGGCGGAGAGTTCATACCGCAGATCGTCCAGGGCATCGGAGGGGCCACCGTAAGCACTGGCTACGCGGCCGCGATCCCGATCGTCTGGTCCAATGACGGAAGACGGATCTACTATCTGAAAAAATTGGATGGGATAGTCCAGGTTTGGCGCGGATCGCTGGACGGCCGCGCCAGCGAGCGCCTGACTTCAGAAGCGAGGGACGTAAAGGATTTTGTCGTGTCTTCCGACGGGAAGCGGGTCGTTTACTCCACCAGCGCCCCCGATCTGATCAAGGAAAGGCTTCGACGCGAAGAGTCCCTCAGGGGATACCGGTATGATGAGCGGTTTATACCGCTGTTTACCAGCGGGCCCGACGCGTTCCCGACCGACACGATTTCGATTCGAAGCGTCGATCTTGAAACGGGAGCGGCAGATCGTGCGTCGGCAGATGATGTAGCGTCGCTTCTTGCCAAGGGCACCGTCAGCAATTCGCCGGAGGCTACGCCCGCGCAGGGGCGCGTAGCGTCTGCGCGTTCGGAGGCCAAGCCCGGGCGCACAGAACCAGCGGAAATTATTGTAAGCGGTCCAGGCCGACAAGCTACCCTTTGCGCCGATACCCGCTGCAGCGGGGCGATGCTTATGTGGTGGGTGGGTAGTGGCCGTCGCTTGCGCTATATTCGCCGGGAAGGTTGGGGCCGTGACGAGACAGCTATCTATGAATGGCAGCCCGGTCGAACACCGCCGAAACGCCTATATGTCACCACGGACTTGCTCGTGGGTTGCCAGCCTATCGAAGATAATCTCCTGTGTGCCCGCGAGCAATCTCGCGCGCCGCGGCATCTCGTTTTGCTCGATCCCGCCGGCGGGGTCGTCAGGGTCGTCTATGATCCCAACCCGGACTTCAGCAGACTCGCGCTTGGTGGAGTCGAACGTCTGAGATGGCGTAACGATTTCGGCATCGAGACCTTTGGCGACCTGGTATATCCCACAGGCTATGAACGCGGCCGCGCCTACCCACTGATCGTCGTTCAATACACGTCCCGTGGGTTTCTGCGGGGCGGCGTCGGTGATGAATTTCCAATTCAGGCATTTGCCAACAGAGGCTACGCGGTGCTCAGCATACAGCGGCCTGACGGGCGCAACCTTGTGCCGTTATCAATGACGACGGCGGAGTATGAGCGCGAGCTGATTTCCGGATTCAAGGACCGGCGCAGCGTGCTGTCGTCGATAGAATTCGCAGTACGGCTTTTGGTGAACCGGGGTATCGTCGACCCTGACAGGGTCGGGATTACAGGCCTTAGCGACGGATCGTCGACGGTCCAGTTTGCAGCGGTCAACAGCAAGACGTTCAAGGCCGCGTCGGTAAGCGGTTGCTGCTGGGAACCGTTCCAGGACGCCTTTATCGGCCCCGGTGCTGCGAAGGCGTTTCACGAGATTGGTTGGCCGCGCCTGGTCGACTATGATGAGGAATTCTGGTCGCACATATCGCTCATTCACAATGCAAGGCGGATGTCGATGCCGCTACTGATGCAGCAGTCGGACGACGAGTTCCGCGCCGCTATTGCCAGCTACACCGCGATGAAGCAGGCGGGACAACCGGTTTCACTTTTCGTTTTTCCCGGCGAGCATCATGTAAAGTGGCAACCTTCCCACCGTCTGGCTGCCTATGAACGCAATTTGCGGTGGTTTGATTACTGGCTCAAAGGCGTCGGGAGCGCAGAGGAGTGGGGACTCGACAACTGACGGCGTCTAGCCGCTCGTGCCTATTCTGGGAGGCCGGTTCGTATTTCATCTCTCGCTCTCCAATGATCAACCCACGCTTCGGTGTCGACGAACATGAGCAATCTCATGATCTCCGCGCCAGTGGTTTGATGGCTCGGTCGTAAAGCGCGCTCTATTGTGGTCCGTTCGATAATGCCATTGGTTGCCAAGAAACCCTCGAGCAGCCTCTCCCTGATCTCGTCGCGACGTTGCTCGAATATCTCGAACATGAACCCTTGTGGGCTTCCCTTCACTCTCCGCTCGAGGACAGATGCCGGGAGCAACTGTTGGAATGCCTTCCGCGCAACAGCCCTGTCGTAACCACCCTCGCATTGGTGCCATGTCGGTATTCGAAGACAGAGTGGACTTGTAACGGATTTGCGCCGGTCACCTGAGCGATTAGAGCTCGCAACAGGAGACCGACGAGATGATCAAGCATACAGAAGAGTTCAAGCAGGAGGCGGTGCGGATTGCGCTGACCAGCGGATTGCCTCGCGACC
>NZ_BSEF01000025.1:0-38762 GCF_027925545.1 Sphingobium sp. BS19 | reverse complement strand
GGGTGTGGCTTGTGGCATTTTTTGCCTCGTTGCAGGATTGGCTTCGACACCCATTTTCCTACTATAAAGCAACTGCTTAGGCCACTCCCGCCAACCCTTCTAACTAAGCACGGTGAATAAGACGGGCTAGCGGTTCCCGAAGGTTACGACATGATCGAAGCGGCGGCTTTGCCGGAGACGCTTTTTACCGTTTGGACCAATCTGTTCGAGCGCGCCTATGTCGTCGCTGGCGATACAGTGCTGGTACACGGGGGGACGAGCGGCATTGCGACCATGGCGATCCGCCTGTGCAATCTGTTCGACATCGACATCATCGTCACATGCGGATCGGATGACAAGTGCAAGGCCGCGCTGGATTGGGGCGCGACCCATGCCATCAATTATCGCGATGCTGACTATGTCGCCGAAGTAAATCGGATTACGGACGGTGCCGGGGTGCAGGCTGTACTCGATATGGTGGGCGGCGATTACGTGCTGCGCAATCTTGCCTGTCTCGCGCCGGACGGCCGTCATGTTTCGATCGCTGTTCTGGGAGGACCGAAGGCTGAAATCTTCATCCCGCAAATCATGCAGAACCGGTTGACGCTTACTGGTTCCACGCTGCGTGCGCGCTCCGTGGCCTTCAAGGGACTGGTAGCCGATGAGTTGGTCCGTACGGTCTGGCCCTTCGTCGAGCGCGGCAAGCTACGTCCGGCCATGGATCGTACCTTCCCCTTGGAACTGGCCTCCGCCGCTCACGCGCGGATGGAAGCGGGCGACCATGTGGGTAAAATCGTGCTTATCGTCAGCAGTTCGGTTTAGACCTTCAAGTAGTATTTCCGTCATATTTCAACTTAAAATGTAACAGAGTGAAGCTATTGATTCATTCCCGAGGACGTTATCCTTGGGAGTGCACATGGATAAGATTACCCGCCTGCCGTTTCTGGCCGACGTTGACGATCTGGATCACGTAGATCTTCTGGTGCCGGAAAGCGATGTTGAAGGACGTCGTAAATATCGCACGGTCTGGATTTCCGATATTCATCTTGGCACCCGCGGTTGTAACGCGAAGCTGCTGATCGACTTTCTCGACAATGTCGACAGCGAGACGATGTATCTTGTCGGCGACATCATCGATGGTTGGCGGCTGAAAAAGCGGTTCTACTGGCCCGCCGCGCATAACGATATCGTCTGGCGCATCATGAAGCGCGCAAAACGCGGCACTCGCGTCGTTTATATCCCCGGCAATCATGATGAAATGTTCCGCCAGTTCACCGGCCTCAATTTCGGCGGCGTCGAAATTCGGCGCAAGGCGATCCATGAGACGGCGGACGGTCGGAAACTTCTGGTTTTGCATGGCGATGAGTTCGACACCATCATGCTTGCGCATCGCTGGCTCGCCTTTGTGGGCGACGCAGCCTATCACGCACTGATGAGCCTCAACCTCTGGGTCAACAAGGTGCGTAACTGGTTCGATCTGCCCTATTGGTCGCTGTCAAAGATGGCCAAGCACAAAGTCAAGAATGCTGTCGAATTCATCTCCAAGTTCGAGGAAGTGGTGGCGCATGAGGCCGGTACGCGCGGCGTCCATGGTGTCGTTTGCGGGCATATCCACAATGCCGAAATCCGCGAAATCGCTGGCATTGAATATTATAATGACGGCGATTGGGTGGAAGGCTGCACGGCTCTGGTCGAACATATGGACGGCCATATGGAAGTCCTCCACTGGGCGGATGAGATTGCTGCGCGTGAAGCGGCAAAGGCTGCCGAAGCTGCGCGTGCCCAGGAACTGATGGCGGCATGAAGGCCAGCGGCCCCCAACGCATCGTCATCGTAACCGACGCATGGACGCCGCAGGTCAACGGTGTCGTCCGCACGCTGCAATCGGTCAGCGCGGAGTTACGGACGATGGGGCATCAGGTGCAGATTATCTCGCCCGATCAATATGGGTCCATTCCGTGCCCTACCTATCCCGAAATCCGGCTGGCGCTGGCACGTGCACGGACCATCGGGCGGGTGATTGCGGATTTTCAGGCCGATGCCGTGCATCTGGCAACGGAAGGTCCGCTGTGCTTGGCGGCGCGCCATTGGTGCCTGCGTAATCGGGTACCGTTCACCACGGCCTATCACACCCATTTCCCCGATTATGTCGCCAAGCGAACCGGACTGCCGGCGTCATGGTTCTGGCGCTATATCCGCTGGTTCCATGGGCCTGCACAGTCCGTACTCGTGTCCACGCGCTCCGTTCGTGAGCAATTGCGCGCCCATGGCATAGCGCAGGTTCGGCCATGGGGCAGGGGGGTCGACCAGACCGGATTTGGCCCAGACGTACAGCCGCATCCTGCCTTTGCTAACCTCCCGCGACCGATCCAGCTCTATGTGGGGCGCGTCGCCATTGAGAAAAATCTGGAAGCCTTTCTCCAAAACGGCCATCCTGGCACTAAGGTAGTCGTAGGCGACGGCC
Organism: Sphingobium sp. BS19; assembly: GCF_027925545.1. Classification (NCBI taxonomy): domain Bacteria; kingdom Pseudomonadati; phylum Pseudomonadota; class Alphaproteobacteria; order Sphingomonadales; family Sphingobiaceae; genus Sphingobium; species Sphingobium sp. BS19. The sequence goes on along the minus strand of NZ_BSEF01000025.1, from coordinate 36,319 downwards.
CGGCCCGCGCCGCGCTGGAGCAGCAATTTCCCGATGCGCTGTTCCTGGGGGCGTTATCTGGACCCGACCTCACGGGTACTTATTCAGGTGCCGATGTGTTTGTCTTCCCTAGCCGCACCGACACCTTCGGCCTCGTCATGATTGAGGCGCTGGCCTGCGGGACCCCCGTTGCGGCATATCCCGTCACCGGTCCGGTCGATATCGTAACGCCGGAAACCGGGGGTCTTTCCGAAACGCTGGAGGACGCCATTGCCCAAGCATTGACCCGCGACCGGGATGCCTGCGCGGCCTATGGCCGTTGCTTCACATGGAGAGTGAGCGCCAGTCAGTTTCTTGCGGGGCTACATCCGGTGGAACCGGGAGCGCTCGCCGACGCAGCCTGAGTCCACATTCCAACGCTTTTCCTTGCTGTCTGCATTAGATTGGATTACATATCCGCTACGACAGGCCGTCCCGCGAGGGGCGGCCCTTATTGTTTGTAGTTTCGGAGAGCTTACGTGTCCCAGCCGCTCATGCCTCATGCGACCGCCAGTTGGCTGGTCGACAATACTGCCCTCAGCTTTGAGCAGATTGCTGAATTCTGTGGCCTGCACATCCTGGAAATCCAAGCGATTGCAGATGACACCGCGGCCACAAAATATACCGGCCGCGATCCCGTGCGCGCCCATGAATTGACGATGGACGAAATCCACAAGGGTGAAGCCAATCCCGATTATCGCCTGATCATTCAGAAGGGGCCGGAACCCGTCCGTCGCACCAAGGGTCCGCGCTATACGCCGGTGTCGAAGCGTCAGGACAAGCCGGACGGTATCGCCTGGATCATCCGCAACCACCCGGAAATCTCCGATGGTGCCATTGGCAACCTGATCGGCACTACGCGCACCACCATTCAGGCGATCCGTGAACGCAGCCATTGGAACATTGCCAACATCACGCCGAAGGATCCGGTGACGCTGGGTCTCTGCTCGCAGCGGGAGCTGGACGCACTGGTGACGAAGGCCGCGAAGAAAGCAGGTATCGAAGCGCCCACCGACCTCCGTCTGGATGGCGACCGCGCCGCCCTGATCGAAGAGTTGCGCCGCGAACGCGACGACAACGTACGTCGTGCCGAAGAAGCGCTGCATGCCGAATCCGCCGAGCATGCTGCCGCGGAATTCATCAACGAAGCGGCAACGATCATCGACCCGTTCAGCAGCAACAAGGGCGAAGTCTGAATCGCCACTAACGGCAGCAATGCCAGTGAATAAAATTAGCGGGGTGCGATGCCGTTACGGCATCGCACCCTTTTTTATGCGTCCCGCTCTTTGTAGCAATTGTCGGGATTTTACCGGATTGCCAGCCTGATTATCTCCACTTACACCTATGTAAATGGAGAGCGAAAACATCATCTGGAACAGCCATTATAATCATCCGACACGGTGGGATCAGTCGTTCCCGCCATTGTCGTTGACGGACATGTTCATCGATAGTGCCACTGCCCATCCGCAGGCGCATCTCATCGATTTCATGGGACGCAAGTATAGCTACGCAGAATGCCTCGACGGAGTGCGGCGCGTCGCCTGCGGACTACAGGCTATGGGCGTGCAAAAGGGGGACCGGATCGGTCTCTACTTGCCCAATGTACCGCATTATGTCGCCGCCTATTATGGCGCGCTGATGGCCGGGACCACGGTTGTCAATTTCTCTCCCCTCTACACTGCGGCGGAGTTGTCGCATCAGGTGGAGGACAGCGGGACAAAAATTCTCTTCACGCTGTCGGCCAAGGCATTATTGCCCACGGCACTGAAAGTTCTCGAAAGCAGTAGCCTCGAGAAACTGGTCGTCGGCTCAATCGCGGGAGCGTTGCCGACCACGAAATCCCTTTTCTATCGATTGTTCAAGAAGGCCGATAGCGTCGAGCGCCCGAACGATCCGCGTGTCATCGCCTTTTCCAAGCTCATCGCCAACAAAGGCGCTTGTGCCGTTGCGCCGATCGATCCGGTCAATGACATTGCGTTGTTGCAATATACCGGAGGCACTACTGGCCAGCCCAAGGGTGCGATGCTGACCCACCAGAATTTGAGCGCCAATGCGCGTCAGGTGGAAGCCGTCGATCCTCGTCGCGATCAGGCGGATCGGATCATCGGCGTCCTCCCCTTCTTTCACGTTTTCGCCAATACTTGTGTCCTCAATCGCACCGTACTGAACGGTGGAGAGATTGTGATGCTGCCGCGCTTCGAAGCCGTGCAGGTGCTGGCTGCAATCGGCAGAACCAAGGCAACGTCCCTGCCGGGCGTGCCGACCATGTATCAGGCGCTTCTGGATCATCCGGCCGTCGGCAATATCGATTACTCATCGCTGCGTGTGTGTATTTCTGGGGGCGCACCCTTGCCGCTGGAGGTTAAGCAGCGGTTCGAAGCGGTGACGGGTGCAAAGGTGGTCGAGGGCTATGGGCTTACCGAAAGCAGCGGTGTCGTTTCGACCAATCCTTATGAGGGATTGAACAAGACTGGCACTATCGGCCAACCTTTGCCGGGTACGCTGGTCAAGCTAGTGGACAAGGAAGACCCGACACGCCCGCCGCCGCCGGGCGAGCCGGGTGAAATCGTGTTTTCCGGCCCGCAGGTCATGAAAGGCTATTGGCAGCGGCCCGATGCCGATGGCGACGCATTCGTCGGCGAATTTCTGCGTACTGGCGATGTCGGGGAAATCGATGAGGATGGCTATATTCGCGTCGTCGATCGATTGAAGGACATGATTTCGGTTGGCGGTTTCAAAGTGTTTCCTAGTCAGATCGAGGCAATCCTGTATCACCACCCGGCAGTCAAGGAAGCATTGGTCATCGGTATTCCGGATAGCTATCGTGGCGAAATGCCCAAGGCTTTCGTGACGTTGCAAGATGGCGACGACACCCGAGTGGCAGTCGACGAAGAAAGCCTGAAACTTTGGCTGAACCCGCAATTGGGGAAGCATGAACGCGTCGCCGCTGTGGAAATCCGTACAGCTTTACCCAAGACACTGGTCGGAAAATTGTCGCGCAAGGAACTCGTTGTCGAGGAGCGTGCGCGAGCGGCTACTAAAGTATCCGCCTAGTCGCGCTGCGCTTGTCCTGCGCTGTTGTCCTCCTATCTAGGACGCAACGGAGAACATTATATGGCAGAAGAAATTGCAACGCTGGCTGGAGGCTGCTTCTGGTGCACGGAAGCGGTATATACACGGCTGAAGGGGGTTTCCTCGGTCACGAGCGGTTACATAGGTGGCACCGTTCCCGATCCAACTTATGAGCAAGTATGCAGCGGTCGCACCGGCCATGCCGAGGCGATTCGGATCGCGTTCGATCCTGAGGTTATCAGTTTTGCAGATCTGCTCGACATTCATTTCGTGACGCATGATCCAACGACTTTGAACCGCCAGGGCAATGACGTGGGCACGCAATATCGCTCCGCTATCTTTCCCCACAACGCCGGGCAGAAGGTTGCCGCGGAGCAGGCGATAGTGCGCGCGCAACCCGATCATCGCGATCCTATCGTCACAACGATCGAGCCTTTGACAGAATGGTATCCCGCCGAAGATTATCACCAGCAATATTGGGATCGCGTTGGCACTCAGAACCCTTATTGTATGGCTGTGATCCCGCCGAAGCTGAAGAAATTGCAAAGCAAATTCTCCCAACGACTGGAGGCGTGATCATCAGGCCGTTAGGGTATCCGCCGGTCGCCACGAAAACACACTAACTTACATCAGGCTGGCTGGTTTAACAGGAACTGCATCCGCTTTCATACGCTCCTCAACCATGTTGGACATTTCGTTTGGCAAGAAGGAGAGCGCCTGTGTCGACCCCGGAAAATCTCAATGATGTGTATGTCGATGAACTGAAGGATCTATGGTCCGCTAACGACCAGATGTTGAGAGTCATCAAGAAGTTCGCCACGAAAGCAAGCGATGCGTCGCTCAAAGAGATGCTTACTGAATCGCAGGAAGGGATCGCCGGCCACACAGCAATCCTGAAAGAGCTGATTGCAGGACAGAATGAGAAGGTGTCGAAGGACCATTGCAAAGGCATGGAAGGGCTTGTTGCCGAGGCAACGAAACATGTGCTTGAAGAAGGTCCTGATAAAGGGCCAGTGCTCGACGTTCTCATCATCGCACAATATCAGCGCATGACGCATTATGGCATCGCTGGGTTCGGCACGGCGGCTGCTTATGCCAAGGCTCTCGGGCTGAAAGACGACAACAAGAAACTACGCAATGCGACCAAGGATATCTACGGCGGCGACGAATATATGACGAAGCTGGCAGAATCGACCGTTAACATACAGGCTGAAGACGCATGATCTGTTGCCATCCGTGGGCTATCTCTCACGGATGGCACATCGATATGGCGTGGGAAAGGTTCTGTGCGCGCCCATATCCGCGACACAGAATCCGTGGCAAAGCGGGCTCAATACTGCCCTATAAACTTTGTCGCAGAGGAATATCAGGATGCTGTCGGCCGACTCGAAAAACTCCGCTCCACAAATGTCGGCGTAGGAATGGCTTTCCCATTTGATCAGCTTGTTCTCGTTCCCGATGACATTGACCTCTTGCGCTCACCGCTTGCCGGGCATCTATCCGTCGAGACTCATGTGCTGGGCGCTTTCAATCCGGGACTGACACGTCTCCCAAACGGCAACCTGCTAATGATGGTTCGCATAGCAGAGGCGTTGCGACATCCGGTGGTCGACGGCCATGTTCACACCATTCGATGGGAAGCCATCAAGGACGATGCACTGGGCCGCTTTGCTGTCGATGCTTGGCCCCTCGAACAGGCCGATACGACCGACCCGCGCAAATTCATGCTTTGCGGCAATAGTTGGAAGACAATGGCGCTGACGTCATTGTCGTGGCTGTTACCTGTGGAGCTTAGCCCTGACGGTCGCGAACGCATCGAGATTCACTATGACAAGGCAATTGCACCCGCGTTCGACTTTCAATGCTATGGGCTGGAGGATGCACGGATAAGCAAGGTCGGCGAACGATGGCTGATGACGACCTGTTCCGTCAGTCCGGAACGTCACGCGACTACGCTCTACAGCTCGACCAACGGCCTCGACTGGACTTTTGAAGACATTGTCCTCGATCATCAGAACAAGGACATGCTGATTTTCGAAGGCCTCATCGACAATCATTATTGGGCGCAGACTCGGCCTCTGGGCGACCTGTACTTTGCTTATCCGCCTGGCAGCGGTTGGCGCGCTGGCCCTTCGATAAACCTTGCGCTCTCTCCTGATGCCCATTTCTGGAAACCGTACCGCAAGCCTGGATTGCGGCCACATGCAACTACACGAGCGACGGAGCGAATGGGCGGGGGAACGCCCCCAATTCTGACAAAGGCTGGCTGGCTGTCATTTTGGCATGGTGTCGAGCCGAAAGACGTCGTTGGCATCTATCGAACCTACTGGTCAATTCTGGATCGGGACGATCCAAGCATCGTATTGCACACGGAAAATACGCCGTTGCTTGAAGCAAATCCGGCGCTTACTCACCCCATCGAGCATCAAATGTACGTGCACGACGTCGTGTTCACGACGGGAATCGCCAAGCATGGCGATGTTTATGTTGTAGCATCGGGTGAAGGCGACCTTGCGTGTCGTATTACGCATATCCCGTGTTCGGTATTTGCAATTGCACCGCCCACTTGATGCTCTCGGCATTGATAGGGCTATCGCGATTTGCCTATAGCGTCGCTTGCCCGGTTCATGGCATGGCGAGGCTGCAGCAGTCTTTATCTGCCATAGCCTTGTTTTGTTGACGGTTTCGGGGAGTGAATCAAATGTTTCGACAGGTAGATCGCCTCCGGCCTTTGTGGTTAGCTGCTGCAGTGGCACTGCTGATGCTGCCTGGCTGTATTGCCCGGACGGCGGTCGACATTGTGACTTTGCCGGTCAGGGCCGGGGCGCAAGCAGCGGACTGGGCGACGACCAGCCAGGACGAATCGGATCGCAACTACGGCCGTGAAATGCGCAAGAAGGAAGAGCGAGAAGGCAAGGAAATGAAGAAGCGCGACAAGGAGCGGCGTCGTGCCTGCAAGGAAGCGGGTTACGACGATTGCAATTGAACGCTGCGGTGTGTCGCCGATTGTCCCTGAAATTAAGCGGCGGCCCGTCGTAGTCTATCGTTGATTGCCATGCCGATCCCGTCTGAGGGGATGGAAGCGATGGCGATGCGTGTAGCAGCGCTGGCGTCAGCCAGATGTAGGGCAGCGAACAAGTTGGAGGCTGCCTCCCGAAGATCGGCTTCCGGACTGAGATTATAGTGGCATGCGATCAGGCCGAAGCCGATCATATATTCATCCCGTTCCGCGTTCGCCGCATTCAGGCGGAGGGGTTTGCTGGGGGCATAATGGCTCTCTAGTTGCCCCGGCGCTTCAACAGCTTCCATCGGAACATACTGTTGCGCAACGACGACAGGTAGGCCGCTCGCTTTTTCCAGCATCTCGGGCGTGACCGACCCGGGGCGCAGCATGCGAATGCGCTGCTCTTCTGGCGCGACAATGGTCGATTCAAGCCCTTCGCTGGTTGGTCCTGCATCTAGTATCATACGAACCCTGCCGCCCAGGCTCGCCAATACATGCTCTGCGCGCGTTGGGCTTATAGATCCGCTGGCATTGGCCGACGGTGCGGCGAGGGGTTTGCCACTTTCGCGGATAAGGCTGAGCATCGCTGGATGGGCGGGCATGCGCAGTGCAATGGTCGCAAGACCCGCCGTAACGCGCGGTGCGATGTTGCTGTCTGCGCGCAGCGGAAGGACCATCGTTAGCGGCCCGGGCCAGAACGCATTTGCCAACATGTCCGCAGTGCGATTTAAGGTGGCGATCCGCTCGGCCATGCCCCGATCCGCCACATGGACAATCAGCGGGTTAAAGCCCGGTCGCCCCTTCGCTGCAAAAATCGCTGCAACGGCCAGATCGTCGGTGGCATCTGCTGCAAGGCCATACACAGTCTCTGTCGGCACCGCGACAGGTTCCCCAGCGCGGATCAGCGTTGCTGCCTCACGCAGCGCAGCGGTGTCATATCGGCATATGCGCGTGGTAAAATAGGGTTGGGAAATGGTCACTGTCCCGCGCTATAGCTTTGCTCACGCTCGCTTAGAAGCGCAAAGCGTCAAAACCGTTACGCTTGCTGCACATCCTTCTCGCCGATAGAGCGCCATGTATGACAGATCCCGCCCTTAGCCGCATTGCCGACGCTCTTGAAGCATTGGTCCGTAACGTATCGCCTGCGTCCGTCACTCCGGTTGATCTGAATGTTGCGCCTGCCTACCACTGGGATGGGATAGCGATCCGGCCGGTGGATGCCTTTGCACCGGTCGCATTCGATTTGCTGTCCGGCATCGATGCGCAAAAGTCCGCCTTGCTTGAAAACAGCCGTCGCCATGCAGCGGGATATCCCGCGCACGATGCATTGCTATGGGGCGCGCGTGGCACGGGTAAGTCAGCAACTGTGGCAGCCTGCGTAGCGCGGTTACAGGGGGCGGGGCAGGACATTGCTCTCGTCCAGTGCGCCACCGACAGTCTGGCGAGCCTGCCGGCGTTATTTGCCTTGCTGCGTGGATCGACACGGCCCTTCATCCTGTTTCTCGATGATCTGGGCTTTGACGACGATGGCGGCGACGCCCGGTCGTTGCGATCGTTACTGGAGGGTGGCGCCACGGCGCGTCCTGCCAACGTTCGCCTCTACGTCACGTCAAACCGGCGGCACATCCTGCCGCGCTATCTGAACGAGCAAGACGACCCTATCAATGTGCGCGATGTCGTCGATGACAAGATGGCCCTATCGGATCGCTTCGGCCTTAGCCTCGGGTTTCACAATCTCGATCAGGATGCCTATCTGGCTATCGTGTCGGGCTATGCGCGGCGCTTCGATCTCCGTTTCGAACCGCTGGATGCTATCCAATGGGCGACCCAGCGCGGCAGCAGATCGGGCCGGGTCGCATGGCAATATGTTGTCGAACTGGCGGGGCGGGCAGGGAAGTCGCTTACTTCCTGACCCGCCAGATTATGCCACCTACATCGTCGCTGACCAGAACCGCGCCTTTTTGATCGATCAGGACATCGACGGGGCGGCCACGGGCGTCACCGTCCTTGTCGAGGAAACCGGTCAGCAGGTCGACAGGTTTCCCGGTTGCCTGACCATCAGCGGTGAACGGTACGAACATCACCTTGTACCCTGCGGCGGGTTTGCGGTTCCAACTGCCATGCAAACCGACGAAGGCTCCGCGGTCGAAGGGGGCTCCAAGCGCTGCGCCGTTGGCGAAGGTCAGCCCCAAAGGTGCGACATGGTTGCCCAGCGCGTAGTCTGGACGGTGGGTGTATTCCCGCAGTTCCGGTCGCTCGGGCTGAACGCGGCGGTCTTCGTAGCCGCCCCAATATATCCAGGGCCAACCATAGAAGCCGCCAAATTCGACGCGGGTGAGATAGTCGGGGACGAGGTCGCTACCAAGCATGTCGCGTTCATTAACGACGGCCCACAGCTCCTTGCTCGACGGTTCCCAAGCCATGCCGACAGGATTGCGCAAGCCGCTTGCATATATACGCTTATCTCCGGTCTTGAGGTTCAGTTCATAAATGGCAGCGCGGTTTTCTTCCTTGTCGAGACCATTTTCGCCTATGTTGCTGTTCGATCCAACCGCAATGTACAGTAACCTGCCATCGGGGCTGGCGAGCAGGTTCTTCGTCCAATGCATATTGGGCGCCAACGATGGCAGGTTCATCACCTTGCGGCCCTTGGCGGTGATCTTCGTTTCGCCGGTCTTGTAGGGGAAGGCCATCAGGGCATCGGTGTTGGCGACGTACAAAGTGTCGCCCGCCAAGGCCATGCCGTAAGGCGAATTAAGGCCTGTCAGGAAGGCTGTCTTCACTTCGGCCTTGCCGTCGCCATCGGCGTCGCGCAGCAAAGTGATACGGTTAGGCGAGGCGACTCCTGCGCCTGCTTTCGCCATCAACCACCCCATGATCATGTCTTTGAGGCCGGTCGCTTCACCCTTGGGGCCATTGGTCTCTGCAACCAGTATGTCGCCATTGGGTAGGCGCATCATGGAACGGGGGTGGACGAGGCCTTCGGTAAAGCGTTCGACGGTCAGCCCCTTGGCAGCATCAGGCTTTTCCCCGGCCTTCCATCCCACCACATCGGCAATGTTGACGGTTGGGATGATTTCCCGGCGCGCAAGGGTGAAGTTGGGCGTGCGCCCAATGTCTTCGCCCGGCTTCAATTGGGCCGTGTCGCCCCGCGCCATATAGAAGATGCCGCCTGCCGCGACGGCAAGAATGACGAGGAGCAGAGCCAGGTATTTTTTCATGGGAATGATCTAGGTCGGCACGCTTCCTCCCGCAAGCGTCGTCAGCAGAAATCCCGTGCTATTGACCGCGTTCGCGCAGCCATAACAGCACTGCGATCAAAATGCCGGTGCCGACGCCCACCAACAAGCCGATGGTCGGTTGTCCCAACAGCCCGCCACCGATAACGCCTCCAATAGCCAGAAATGCGATGATGGCGCCGGCGCCGGTCGGGTTCTTTCGTACAGGTGTCGTCATGAAGCCTCCTTGCCATGCTTCACTACGGGACGCCAGATGTCCCGGAACGGTGCATATGTCCCGATATGGCATGTAGATAACGTCTCGTTGACTATCGAAGCCCGCAGCAACCGCCCATCCCGCAGTTCTGGCATGATGTGTGAACATCGGAGCCAGCAACAACCGTCCGGGGTTCACCCGGCGTCACATGAGGGCATTCATGCTGCTACCCTATTTGTCTGATCGCGCGAGTGTCGATGATGCCGCGGAGCTCATGGCCATGTATGGCGACGATGCTGCATATGAAGCCGTGATCCGCGCCGATCACAGCCGCGATCTGGGCAACCACATTCACTTTTGCCGCTGGCGCCAAATCGAGCGGCTGATCCTGTTGCTGTCGATCGAACTGCCGTTAGGTACGCTGCACTAAAGCGTCAGAGCTTCAGGCCTGCGGTCTGCTCAAGGCCCGCAAGGATGTTGAGGTTCTGCACCGCTGCACCTGCTGCACCCTTTCCAAGATTATCGAGCGCAGCGACCAGTCGCACCTGTGTTCCCGCTTCATTGGCGAAGACGAAAAGGTCGAGCCGGTCGCTGTTCGCGCAGCGTTCGACGGTCAGGGTCGACGCGCCATAGTCTTCTACCAGGCGGACGATAGGCGATCCCGCATAATGGTCGCGCAAGGCAGCGCGCATCGCGGCGGGGGAGGGGGTGCCCGGCATCGCTCCTATCGGTAATGGTATGTCCACGATCATCCCCCGATGCAACGGAACTACCGCAGGCGCGAATATCGGTGAGATCGTCAGCCCACAATGCGCCTGCATTTCCGGCACATGCTTGTGACTAAGGCCAAGGGCGTAAGATGAATAAGTCGATACGTGCAAAGTGCTTTCATAATCCGCGATCATGGCTTTGCCGCCACCGGAATAACCCGACACTGCGTTACATGCGAGCGGCCAGTCGGCGGGGATCAGTCCTGCGCGCACCAGTGGGGCGACAAGGGCAATGAATCCCGTGGAGTAGCAGCCGGGGTTGCTAATTCGTTTCGATGTCGAAACGATATCATGCCCTGATATTTCGGGGAAGCCATAGACCCAGCCGGGCGCAACACGGTGCGCAGTGGACGCATCGATAACCTTCGTCCGATCATTGTCGATCAGCGAAACGGCCTCACGCGCGGCATCGTCCGGCAGGCACAGGATTACGATGTCGGCATCGTTCAGGGCCCGCTTGCGTGCGTTGGCATCCTTGCGCTCGACATCGGACAAGGTGATCAGCGAAAGCTCGGCGCGATCGGCCAGCCTTTCCCGGATTTCCAGGCCAGTCGTTCCAGCCGCACCGTCGATGAAGACATTTGTGCTCATCGGCTTATTCTCCGCCGCGTAAGTATCGGTTGATGATGATCCGGTGCCAACCGTGCGACGACATCCGCCAGTGGTTCTATGACGGTTGTCATCCAATAGGCATTGGCATGCAGCAATCGGCTTTCATCCATCATCATCCCGACATGGCCGGGGAAGAAAATGAAGTCGCCCCGCTGGAGTGTTTCTTCGTCGGATAATACCGTGCCTATGCTTTCGCGCTGCAAGTCTGTATCGCGCGGCACAGACTTGCCGCACTGAGCCAAGGCGATCTGGACGAGGCCAGAGCAATCCACGCCCTGATGCCCACGCCCGCCCCAGATATAGGGCTGGCCCAGATAGTGTTCGGCAACCGCAACCCAGTCATTCTCCAGAATTATCGCATCGGTAGCATGACGTTGATGTACGAACCCTTCGGCACAGCACAGAAACGCGCCTTCGACAGTTGCCGGAAACACCGACCCACGCGGCCAATAATCCACGATCCGCGACTTTATATCAGGATCGGAGAAGACCGGAGCCAGCGATGTGGATATACGATGCGTCGCGGTTTCCCGTACGTCCAGCGCTTCGCGTCGCACATAGCCGACATAGCCGTCATGCCCGCAGAAACCCCAGGCCCAGTCGGCTGTGACATCCAGGACATGGAAAATTTCGCCCCGCAGCAGTTGCGTAACGCATTCGGCTCCGACCGATTTGGCGGATTGCACGGGCGCTCCGGGCCATACGCAACTCATTTCGACCGCGCGCGCATAATGTGCAGAGAACAGAACACCCGCCAACGACATATCGGCAAGGTCGCTGCGAATGGCGTGAACGCGCTTGTCTAAAACTGCTGAACGGCCCTGAAGCTTGAATCGCGTGCGGTCAGGCTGCGCGCTCGGCGCTTTTGCTTCGGTGTCGTTCATCGCGGTTCGTTCCTGCGATGAAACCGTTGAATCCGTCAAGAAAATCTGCCCCTTTGGATGTCCGCGCGACGAAGATATTCCGTCGGTCGGCCACGTCGCGTTCGCGGCGCAGATAGCTTAGAGCAGACAGCTTGTTAAGAGCGCGTGTAATTACGGGTTTCGATACGTTCAGCGCCTCTGCCAAACCGCGAACCGTGTGTGGTCCCGGCTCGACATATACCTTCATCATCAACGCCATCTGACGGTTCGTAAGGTCCGGTTCGCCCGAGCGGACATAGTCGACGAGCGTCTGCATCCACTTGTCGAGCATCGGGGTCGTGCTGCGCTGTGCACGGGCGTTGTCGTTGGGGGCTGCCTGAACTTCCATGGCACCGTAACGCACAACATCAGGTCCGGTTGCGTAACGGGCAGCGGGGCTATCAAATTCCTATTACGCCTCTCGGACATAACGCGCCTGCAACATCGCGAATGCCGCGCGCAGTCCCAGAGCATCGCCACCCTTGGGACGCCCCGGCTTTGCAGAAGGGCGCCATGCGAAGGTGTCGAAATGCGCCCAGGCTATCGTATCGGCTACGAACTTCTGCAAAAAGAGCGCTGCCGTGATCGACCCGGCAAAGCCGCCTTCACCCGCATTGTTGACGTCTGCAATGTCGGATTTCAACATGTCGCCATAGGCGCCCCATAATGGCAAACGCCACAGCGGGTCGTCGGCATTGGTCCCCGCCTGGATCAGCGCTTGTGCCATTGGTTCGTCGTTAGAAAAAAGGGCCGGCAAGTCCGGACCCAATGCAACGCGCGCAGCGCCGGTGAGCGTTGCAAAGTCCAGTATCAACTCGGGGCTATCCTCGACCGCCTTCGTTAGTGCGTCGCCCAGCACCAGTCGCCCTTCGGCATCCGTATTGCCGATTTCGACGGTCAGCCCCTTGCGCGTCGCCAATACATCGCCCGGCCGAAACGCGTTGCCGCTGATGGCATTTTCCACGGCCGGGACAAGGACATGGAGATGCACGGGCAAACGGCTGGCCATAACCAGCTTGGCCAGCGCCAGAGCATGCGCCGCGCCGCCCATATCCTTCTTCATGATGCGCATGCCCGCGGATGGTTTGATGTCCAGACCGCCGCTGTCGAAACAGACGCCCTTGCCGACGATGGCGATTTTGGGGTGTTTGGGATCGCCCCATGTCAGTTCGATCAAGCGTGGCGCGAAGGCGCGGTCCGCTGCGCGCCCTACGGCATGGATCATGGGATAGCCTGTTGCGAGTGCATCCCCCTGGGTCACGTCCATCCGCGCGCCATAAGCCGATGCGATGGCACCGGCGGCTTCCTCTAGATGCGGCGGTCCCATGTCGGCGGCGGGCGTGTTTACCATGTCGCGAACCATAGCGACGGCTTCGGCAAGAAGGATTGCCGGCTCGATCCGCCGTACATCGTCGGTCAACAGGACACGCGCGCCTATTGGGGTGTCATCGCGGCGATATCGTTCGAAGCCATATTGCGCGGTCAGCCAACCCAGCATGGCCGGACCGGGACGGCGTTCGCTCAGTCGATATGTGCCAGCAGGCAAGACCTCGGCAAGTTTGGCAAGGCACCAGCTCGACAGGCTATCGACATTCGCCACGCCCGATACCACGGACCATTCGTCTGCCCGATCCCCAGGCAATATCGCATATTCATAGCCTTTGCCGCTAAACTTCTGCGCCGTTACTGCGGTCCGGGCTCGTTCCGGCTGTGCTTTGAGCCATTCGGTAAAGCTGTTGCCGTCAACCAGCTGTATGGAACGCGCGGGCTGTCCGCTGTCGGCTTTGAGCAGTTCGCTAAAATCGGTCATTGCACCGATGTAGGGCAAAGGTGGCAGGCACGAAAGGCAGCTTTTCGCCGCGTCCTGTGTCCTGTCCATCGCGAAGAACCATTGAAGCGACAGCGAATAGGCATATGATGCTGGGTAACAACCAAAAAAGCAGGAGAGTAAGGATGTTTGCAGGAAGCAAGAAAGATCATGCCGTTCGCGCCCGCGCTTATGCCCTGGCGGAGACCGGGCGCTTCACGATCGTGCGCGAAATCGAGCAGGCGCTGGTAGGCGAAGGCTGGCCAGATGCAGGCATCGTCTTGCAAGGCGAATATGTTCGGCAGGCAATCGCGGAACGGCTGGCCACTCACGCGCATTAAGTCCGCTATGCCTAATCTCCTTATGTTGCGCGCTGCCATTCTTTCAACAGTCGCGTTAGGGGTTTGTGCCTGTACGCCTTCACCCCCCGACCAGCCCAAACCGAAGAACGAAGAGACGGCATCCACGAGCACCATCGTGCCCCCAGCGCCCAAGGTGCCGATGGCCAAGGCGTTTGCAGCGGACGACAGTACCGACGTTCTGGAATTCAAGTACAGCTATCCGGCTGCGGCCGCGGCGGTCCCTGATATCGTCGCAAGCCTGACCGATGACATGAAGACCAACAAGGCGGCTGCGCTCAAGGCGGCCAAGAGCGATCAGGCCAGCGCAAAGGAAAGCGGCTTTCCCTTCCATACGCATAGCTACCAAACGCAATGGACCGTGGAAGCCGCAACTCCTAGGCTGTTAGGACTGCTTGCAGAAAGTTATTTCTACACCGGCGGTGCGCACGGCATGACAGGGTATAAGACCCTCCTGTGGGATAAGATCGCAAAGCGTGAAGTCAGCATCGATGATATGACCATCTCGCGCAATGCGTTGGCGACTGTCATTACCCCCGAGTTCTGCAAGAGGCTCAATGATGCGCGGGCTGAGAAGCGTGGCGCCCCGGTTGCATCGGCCGACAGTGAATTCGATCGTTGCGTCGATCCGTTAAAACAGACGATTGTCCCCATTTCGAAAGATGGCAAGACTGTCGACCAGTTGCTGATCGTTATCGGGCCTTATGAAGCCGGCCCATATGCCGAGGGAAGCTACGAAATTGCGCTACCGGTCGACAGAGCCTTGCTCTCGACGATCAAACCCGAGTGGCGCGACGCATTTGCCAAAGGATAGTGACGAGTGTCGGTTCGATAACGCACGCCGATCCGAAGGCCTGTGACTATGGTTAATTCGTTGTTAGGAGTAATATTATAGCAGGTGCGCAGTCCCACCGGTGATGCCCCAGATCAACTGCCCAAGTTTGTGTCTGGACAGATCACGCAAATGCGCAGGCGATGATGCATATGATTTCAGCAGCCCAGGCCCCGGCAATGCCGCTAGAGGTCAGCAACAGAATTCCCAAAATTCTGCACTTCATATGGGTAGGCGATGACAGCAAACGACCAGACAACTGTATAGCGACTTGGGAGCGACACCATCCAGACTGGACGATCAGGATCTGGGGAAATTGCGATCTGACCGAAAATGAATGGGTAAACGCCCCGCATATGAAAGAAATGTGGGGGCGAGAGCTTAATGGCGTAGCCGACATGATGCGCTGGGAAATCTTGTATAATGAAGGCGGGGTCGTACTGGATGCCGATAGCATATGCGTCCGCGCGCTGGACGAAGACCTGCTGGATTGCCGTGCCTTTGCATGCTGGGAAAGTGAAATTGCCCGTCCTGGGTTAATCGCGGCAGGCTATTTTGGCGCAGAGGCGCAAAACCCGTTTATTGGGCAGATCATTCTGGACATCCAGAACGAAGCATCCGTCGTAAATGACATGGCCTGGAAAACGGTCGGCCCCCAACGGCTTACGGACAGTTTCAGAAAATATGAATATCACGATCTGAAAATCTACCCGAGCCATTACTTTATACCGCAGCATTTCTCGGGTCTGAAATATAACGGCGACGGCCCGGTATATGCGCATCAATTGTGGGGAAGCACGCGCGCCGCTTATGATGAGATCAGTCTATTGAACTGCGATGAGGGCTTGCCCAATGTCGCGGAGCAGACAGACTATTCTATCCGGCCGGAAGCGGCGGTGGATTGTGATCGCAAGCCTGCAAACGATCAATCCGACGATATGGCGGCACAGTCATCGCTCGAACAGCTTCATGAGCCCTATTTCGTGCAGCATGTGCAGGTGAGTACGGACATTGCGAATGTGAACCGCCTCGATGTGCTGGCAACTATGTGCGCAGGCAAGCGCGTGTTGCATATCGGCTGCGCCGACTGGCCCATTACCGATCCCAAAGCATCGCTCCATCTGGCATTGGAACCCCATTGCCTCAGGCTTGACGGCTTCGATATTCATGCCGAAGCCCTTGAGGCTTTGGCGCCCTATGTACGAGACAGCCTGTTCTCTGACATGGCGGAGCTGACAGACGAGTATGATATCGTACTTGTGCCGGAAGTGATGGAGCATGTTCCCGATATTCAAGGATTTCTTGCGCAGCTCGATACGCTAAACGCGCCTTGCTATATCATATCGGTCCCGGACGCATATCAGTGCTTCAATCGTCACTTTGACTATATCGGCAGCACGCAGACCTTTGTCGAGGTTGTACATCCCGATCATAACTGTTGGTATACGCCCTACACATTCTCCAACGTGATTGCTAAGTATACCGACTGGAAAATTGAACATATGTGGTTCTTCAACCGCATATCGTTGCTGGCTCTGATCACCAAAAGCTGATCGCACAATGGCCAACATCACAACCGCTGCGCCGGGCCCACAACTGGCTGCAACCCTGATCGTTCGGAATGAGGCGCGCTGCATAGTTCGGTGCTTGGAGAGCGTGCGTCCATGGGTCGACCGAATAGTCGTCCTCGACACGGGTTCTACCGACGAGACGATGAATCTGGCAAAAAGCTGTGGCGCGGAGGTGCATCGTATCGAATGGCCGGACGATTTCTCCATTGCTCGAAACCATGTCCTGGATATCGCCGATGCAGACTGGAATCTCGTCATCGACGCCGATGAGTGGATCGTGACGGGGGGCGATAAGCTGCGCGAATGGTGCGCAGGCAATCCCCAATTGGGCGCAGTCTGCATCCACAGTCAGTTTGAAATGCCCGGGGGTGGCAACAGCGACGTGGCACCGTCGAGCAGTCGTAGCTGGATAACCCGCTTGTTACCGCGCGGAGCGCGCTTTCAGGGGCGCATACATGAACAAGTGCAATCGCCCCTTCCGCGCAGGCGGCTGGAGTTGCATTTGGAACATGACGGCTATCTGACTGCACAGATGGCCAACAAGCAGGAGCGCAATCGTGAGCTCCTTCTGCTTGACCTCAAGGAAAACCCGGACGACCCCTACACCCTGTATCAATTGGGCAAAGAGGCGGAAATTCGCGACGATTTTTTGGAAGCCAGTAACTACTATACCCGGTCGATGACCCGGACACCGCAAGATGCCAACTGGCGGCATGAATTAATCATCAGGGCCCTGCATTGTTTAGGCAAAAGCGGGAAAGTCGATCAAGCGCTTGATATCGCCGACGCGCAGATGCCTCTGTGGCAGGAGTCTCCGGATTTTTTCTTCGTGTTCGGCAATCTCGCGCTGGAAAAGGCAATGAACGACCTTGATCGGGCAATGGATCATTGGCTGCCTCTTTCGCAGTGGTCGTGGCAACGATGCCTGGACATCGGCGAGCGTCCCGATCTGGAAGGCAGCGTCCACGGACGAGGCAGCTTTCTTGCGCAGCATAACCTTGACCTCTTCAATTCGCAGATGGGGCTGGCTGCAGAAGGCTAACAAAAAGCCACGACGTCTTTCCGCGTCAGGCGAAGGGCCGGAAGCTGTGCCGTTGTCACGACGGCGCCATGAGTGTTTCTTCAAAACAGACGGTAGCGCAGAACCAGCAGCGCCGAGAGCGTAACGATCATTAGCGCGACAAGGGGTAGCCCCGTTCGCGTATAGTCTCCGAACTTGTAATCGCCCGCCGACATAATCAGCATGTTGGTTTGATAGGCGACCGGCGTTGCGTAACAAAGGTTGCACCCGAACAGGACGGCAAGAACAAGCGGTTCGACGGGAATGCCGAGTTGCTGACCGAGGGTAAAAGCGATTGGCGTCCCGACGGCTGCGGCAGTCGTGTTCGATGCAAAATTGGTCAACACGGTCACAAACAGCATCACGGCTGCCAAGACGCCTGCTGCCGGGAGATATTGCAACCCGATTGCCAGCAATCCGCTGAGCCATGCCGCAGCCCCGCTTTCCAACACCACACGCCCAATCGCAATGCTGGCGGCGACCAGTACGATCACCTTCGCAGACAAAGCGCGGCCAATACGGTCAAAGCGCACGCACCCCGTAACCAGCATCGCGATTGCTCCGCCTAGCGCCGAGATGGCAATCGGCACGATGCCGACACTCGCCGGGATCACGGCAGCCGCCATGATGGCCAGCGCCAGCGGCGCCTTGGTGGTCCGCGGCAATTCCTTCGCGCCGTCGAGGACCAGCATGTTTTCAGCCAGCGACATGCGCTGAATGTTCGCCAGCGTGCCGACGACTAAAAGTATGTCGCCTTCTGCAAATGCAGTATCTCGACTATTCTCGACGGCAGTCTGGGGGAGCCACGAGCGACGCGCGCGATGCACACCCAATATCGCAACATTGTAGAGTTCTGCTACGTTGGCCGAAGTTGCGTTCTTGCCTACAAGGCCGGTGTCCTTGGGTATCGAAAGTTCGATGACTGTCAGGTCTTCACCCGTCGCCGCATAGCCGCTGCGAAGACGGTCCATGAGCCAAGCCGGTGCTGCTGTCGCGCCCAGCACCCGCATCGTTTCTTCCAACGCAGCATGTGTTGCCGTAACCATAATCCGCCCGTCATTGCCCACGGTGCCGGTTATTTCGACATCAGGAGGCAGCAGCGCGTTCAACTCATCACGGGACAGGCCGCGCGCAACGGAATTGTTGCCCAGCCGAAGCAAGGCCGTGAAACGGCGGGGATCATGACCTGCCGCCACCGAATTGTCGGGCAATAAACGTGGCATGACCAACCAGATAAACGGCAATGCGATCAGCGCCGCCATCAAGACAATTGGCGTAAAGTGGAATACCGTCATCGGCGGCAGCCCCATGTCGCTTGCAATGGAAACGACGAGCAAATTGGTCGATGTGCCGATAGTGGTGGACATGCCACCGATGAGGACCGCGCTGTTTACAGGGATAAGCGTTCGCGAGGCCGGCATTCCACCATTGGCCGCAATCGCCGCCATAATCGGGAGCATCAACACCAACACCGGTGTATCGTTGACCATCATGCTCATGCCGAACGCAAGCATAAGTGTAACGAGCAAACCGACCTGCTGATTGAAACGCCAAACCCGTGTTAGCAGCCGTGCCACCGGTTCAAGCGCTCCGGTGGTCACCAGTCCCCGACCCAGCACCATCAGCGCGCAGATCGTGACCAGCGCATAGTGACCGAATCCTTCGAATGCGAGTTTCAGCCCATCGGTTGGCACGTGGCCGGGCAGCGGGAAAGAATACAGCCCCAGGGCGATAGCGCTGATCGTCAGCAGCGAGATGATCTCGACCCGCGCGCGGCCCGACACGAAGCCATAGAACATTGCCCCGGTCAGCAGGATTGCACCGATAGCATGAGGGGATGGCGCTGCTATCATAATGGGTTACCTGTCGATATCGTCAGAACGAAGCGTTGGCCAGCGGGAGCTGCAGGGGCCGAATCGACTCCTTCGGCGGCCAGGATTGCGGCGATCGCTTGCCCCCGGCGTTCCGCTAGGCCGGGTTGAGCAGAAGCGGGGCCACGGGGCAGGCCGGGTACCGCCAGCGCTGGGGCATTCCAGCGCTTGGCTGCCCAAGCGGAGGTCAGCACCGCAGCACGACCGGCAGCATCGAGAGTATCGACGTTATCGGCAAATGTGATTTCGGGAAGCGGGCCTTGGGGCGGGATAATTGCAACGTCCCACCCATCCGCCTCTGCGGCCGCGCGTTGCTCCAATATCCGATACGTTGCTACGGTGGCCCCGGGCAAGGCAAGTGCGGCTGCAGTCGCGCGATGATGGTCGCGATCAATAACGATATCGTCCGGTGCAACGCCTGTAATGAGCGCAACCATGCGCGCCAGCGCCGTCGCCCGCTGTGCTTCCGCTTTCGATTGCTCGCCTGCCTGACGCAGTTCCTCGCGCTGGGCATCGATTGCACCGGCGCCTGCATCGAGCATGACCTGATCGACATCCAGCCTGACGGGGCGGCCCAGCATTTTCTCGATCGAGGGCTGCAGCGCTGCGCCTTTCTGTGTTCGCCCGCGCGGCGCGATGACGACCGATCTAATTTCAATGGGGGTACGGTCGAAATCGATTTCTAACTGGGTCACTCGTGCGTCAGAACCATATCGGTCGTTCAGCAGCGAACGGACCTGCGACACCGCCAAGGCCTCTCGCGCAATCCTGCCGAGCGATAGCGCCAGCGGCACTGCCATCGCAACGAATACCAGCAACAGCACGATCGTCTGCGCCCAGGTTTGCCGACTGGAAAGATGATGCCCAAACCCGTAATAACGAGCCATTACTGTGGCCGAAAGCGCAATGGTGATGAAGTTCGTGACGAACAGCGCAAAGGCGCCGCCCAGTACCGGCAGGTTCCACGTGGCGAGGCCGTAGCCCACAACGGCAAGCGGGGGCATCAGTGCGGTCGCGATGGCAACGCCGACGATTGTCTCACCTCGACCGCGGATAACGGCAAAGCTACCGGCCAACGCTGCGAACAGCGCGACTGCGAGATCGAACAGGTTGGGCCGCGTTCGCGCCACGATTTCAGACGTCGGAGCCTGAAGCGGCGATAATGTGACGATCAGTGCGGTAAATGCGACGGCGGCGACCGTGCCGATAATCAACGCTTTCAACGATCTACGCATTTCCGCGAAATCGAATAGCGCCAAGCTGAAGCCGAATCCCAAGATGGGGCTCATCAAGGGAGAAATCAGCATCGCGCCGATGACCACGGCTGGAGATGATAGCAACAAGCCAAGCACCGCAATGCCGGCCGACATCATCGTCATGAAAGCATAGCGTGGCGACCAGCCGCTTTCGTCGATAATTCTTGCGACTACGGTTTCGTGATCGACCGGTGCCACAACCTTTCGGCGCCACCAGCGATAAATCGTCAGGCGATCCAATCTGTCCCGAACCGTGTCGCGCTCCACATCGGATGCCCCTGTCATCAATTCCTCGTCACCAAACCTACAACAACGTCCACCTGATAGGAGGGCTGGGCGGTGGTGTCTGCCCCGTGACGAGTGATAGCACGATTTTTAGCGGTATTAGAGTTGCTTGGCCTGACGCGGCTCGGTTTCGCAAGGTGGCGGGGCGCTCATTCGACACGACTTTGATCCTCGATTCAGCCCGCTTGAAAGTGTCATAGGGTGCACGCTGAGTTGGGGCTTGCGTCGATCGATAGGCTCAGCTTTCAGGAACAGGATTTTCGCAATCGCGAAGGGCGGGCTTGCCATTGAAGGGAAAACTGGAGTAAGACAGCAACGGAAATAAGAAATATTGTTTATTTTCATGGGTTTATACTTTTAACGGCTTGCCGGACCCACCATTATCCGATCGGGCACCCACCAGGGCCGATCGTCACGTCGGGGAGTAGCGCAGCCTGGTAGCGCATCTGCTTTGGGAGCAGAGGGTCGCAGGTTCGAATCCTGTCTCCCCGACCAACTTTTCGGTCCAAATCGACCAACAAAGTCTCAAAGCGTCTGAAAAAATACTCTGTTTTCAACGCATTGCTTGGTATAAAATCGTCTCACACAGGATCCATTCTTGTCGAGCCGTTCCATGCGTTTTGTTGGTAAAAAAGTGGGTTATGTTGACAAACTTCGAATCCGGAACACGGATTCAAGGTGTTCAACCCGATGCTGACTGATGAAATTTTGCGAACGCTTGTCGCCGTCGAAAAGCCGATCAAGAGATCGGATGCCCATGGTTTGCATATTATGGTCCTGCCTGGCGGACGAAAGCGTTGGCGCCTGGCCTATCGGTTCAATCATAAGCAAAAGACGCTCGATGGCGGAGAGTATCCCGACGTCAGTCTCCACCGCGCGCGACTGTGGTGCGAGGAGATGCGCGCCTTGCTTAAGACTGGTGTCGATCCGGCCGAAAAGCGCAAGGAAGATGCCTTTCAGGCCAAAGCTGACAAGATAACGTTTGAGGATCTCGCTCTTGAATGGCTTGAAGCGCGCAGGCCGTCATGGACGCCGCGCTATGCCCGTATCACCGAGACGCGCATTCGATCCGATCTTTTCCCTTATCTTGGCCAGCTTCCCGTCCGATCCATCCTCCCACGAACCGTGCTCGAAGCCTTACGATCCATCGAGGGAAGGGGGTCGGTCAATATGGCCCATCGGATCAAAAATCATTGCAGTGAGATCTTTCGCTTCGGTATCCCGGACGGAAGGGTCGATTCAGATCCGTGTCGCGACCTGACGTCGGCGATGGTCAAGGCACCGCCCACCCGGCATCGGGGAAAGGTCGAGATAAAGGATTTGCCCGAATTCTTCGCACGCCTCAACGCGGATGGCGGATCGCGGTTAAGCCATCTCGCCTTGCGGTGGACCATTCTTACCATGGTCAGAACACAGGAGACGCGGTTCGCACAATGGGACGAGTTTGAAGGTTTGGGCACTGATGACCCAGTCTGGAGGATCCCCGCAGAACGGATGAAGATGCGGTCGGAGCACCTCATTCCCTTGCCCCCGCAAGCGATCCAGCTTCTGCGCGAGATCAAGGAGCTTAACGTTTATGGCGCAGCGGGCAACGAGCGCTTTGGCAAATATCTATTCCCGGTAGCTGGCTCCCGATCGGACACGATCAGCGAGAACCGCATGCTCGATATCATGTACCGGGCAGGACTCCGCGGGAAAGCTACGGTTCACGGTTTTCGCGCGGTGGCCAGCACCGTTCTCAATGAATCAGGTCTTTTCATGCCCGATTGGATAGAGATGCAATTGGCGCACATGCCAAGAGGGGTGCGCGGCGTCTACAATGCGGCACGCTACCTTAGCCATCGTCGCAAGATGATGGAGTGGTGGGCACAGTATCTGGACGCCGCAGAAGCGGCGGCCCCTCTGACACTGCCAACAATGGCCGGTCCGCTAAGAGCGAAAGCCAAGGGCCTCGAATGGTTTCAGAAATCCTGGTAAGCGGTAGGCGCCTCCATCCAACGGGCAATTCTCGAGGCGCGCCACCCTACGGCGCGCCGTCCGATCCGCTCCTGTTTTGGAAACGTACCTTCCTTGATCATTCGATAAATGGACGCTTTGGGACAGCCGGTCTTTTCAATGACCGCCCTAATCCTCAGGAACCTGTCGTCTTGGTCAACCATAGCAAACCGATCTCAACGATGGTCTGCCCGCCAAGAGCAATAGTGCTCCGAATTGAGAGCTTCGACAAGACCGCTTTCATGCCTTTGGTACGATTGTCATAGTAAATCTGCCACACATGCAGGGCGATGCGATTTGGGGTTTTGCTTTTTGGCGATCATAGTCCGTTACTTCAAGTTGGGGCACAGGGGCCCCGTCGCGGGCCTGCCGCCAGATCCGCAATAGAACCCCTAGACTTTGTATGACGGCTGCCGTTCCGAGCAGAAACGATCCATCGATAGTTACCATTGCCGACTCCTTTTCTGACCTGAATGTTCCACATATGTTCTCATGTAGGAAAGGAGATTCTGCTATGGGCGTATTGGGCGAGCCAATCGCGGATAGGGTTAGATTGAGCGTGAAGGTCGATCTCGAAACCGTATTGAAGGTTCTCTTCCAAGCCGTGATATCCTTGTCCCGCATCATCGGGCAAACCGCCTGAGACGAGCTGGCACGGCTCCTGGATGGACCCAGGGGTCGAGCATCGACAGAGCCCATTCTGGTTTCTGCGCCCAACCTGCACCGCACATCGAAGGGATAGGGCCGAGGGGGCGAACAGGAGCGTGGTGCACACTTCCCGGCCAAGGCGATCTGCGCCGTCCGATCATAAGCTCCGGAACGGTGTTGAACTGGGCGCGCTATGCTGGATAGCATTTGCCGATAATGTCCTAAAACCAGCGCCACGAACTGACAGGCATAGTCTTACAGGGCGGAGTCCATGTACAGCGCGCTTTCGCCGAACTTTATGCGTTTCGGGAACCACAGCGGTTGTTGCCGACGACTGTCATTATGCACGTGCATAACTTAACATGTGCCCCGGGCGGCGGCAGGCTCATTAGGTACCCGGGATGCCGAAGACCGGCATTCTTGCCCATTGGGTGAAGCGATCTGGCCGACAGCGTGCGGGCCGGTTGGAAATTGCCAAAGTCATGATTGTATTCAAAGAAGGAGGACCGGCCATTGCCTCGCGATAACGATCTACGCCCTGCCGCGCAAACGTTGCCCCCGTTGCCCGCTATTGTCTATGGGGACCGAGGCAACTCGTCCCTAATTGCGGGTTCAGTTTAGGGGCTCTCGCTCTTCAAGCGTTGTAGAGTTGCAAGATGGTCAAAGGGCCAAAGAAGCAGCGGCGACTTTGGTTTATAAAATAGACCGATCACTTGCGTCTGGCAGGGCAAAATCCGTGAGGAGCATTAGAGCCGTTAGGACTCTGGTAAAATTGAGGGATTGCCCCGCCAGACTACAGGAGCAAGACATGGTTACGAACACGGCTGCGTTGCCTCTGAAGGTCTGGATTGGCATGGATACTGGCCAAAAAACATCTGCGCTGTGCGCTGTTGACGATGCAGGGACAATCCATTTTCAGTCGAACGTCGACACAAACAGTAAGGAGGTTGCTGCACTGCTGAACTTCCATTTTCCTTCCGGAGTGGAGGTGATCGCCATGGAGGCGTGCGGTACCAGCGTCCGTGTAGCTAAAGGGCTCAGGGAGCTTGGTTTTGAAGTTGTCCTGTTCGGCACACTCCAGGTTCATCGTTTCCTGACGATGCGGCGGATAAAAACAGATATGAACGATGCTCGCGGGCTGGCCCATCTGGCAAGACTGGGCAGAACGTTTCTCAACGAAGTACATCTGAAAAGCAACGAATGCATGATGATGCGCGCGAAGCTTGTGGCGCGCCATCACCTGGTCCGCCAACGTATCGCGACAGAACAGTTGATCCTCTCCTCACTTCACATTCGTGGCCAAGGATTTCCAAAGCGGATACGGACATCGGCTTCTCTTGAAAAGCACGTCCTTTCGGCGATAGCGGCGATCAAGGACGACCTTGGCGAAGATATCTCAGACCATATTTCGCCGCTTCTGCAGATCGCACTCAATCTACGAGATGAGGAGAATAAATTCAGTGAAGAAATAACCAAATTTGCGTTACGTTCCACCATATGCCAGCGCTTTGTCGCCATTCCGGGCGTAAGCGCACTTACTGCGGTGTCTTTCTTCACCGCAGTAGAAGATCCATTCCGATTTCGGCGGTGCTGCGATGTCGCCGCATATCTGGGGTTAACACCGGCTGTTCATCAAAGTGGAGACCGGACAGCGCCTTCGCGTATCACGAAGGTAGGAAGCACGATGACACGAAGTCACCTTGTTACCAACCTGCGCGATGCATATGTAAAAGCCCGCTACTCCAAACATTACAGCATCACGAAGGATGAACTGGACTGGCTTGCTGACCACATCGAGGAACTGGGGCGGGTAGTGCATCTGGTTTGTTCAGAGCGAATCGCAACTTTAAGACACGCAATCGATACACCGAGTTAGGCAATGTTCTGCACCATGCCGGTGAACGCCATGCCAAGCTGATGAATGATCAGCAAATAGACACACCGCGGGCGGTGCCACCACGAACACCTTTTCGTTGTCGGCTAAAGCCTGGCTTGACCGGGCGCAAAATCACTGCTGATGCGTTGGTGATGGACCAACCCAATCACCTCCCTGCTATTACCGCTGTTCTGGCCAATGCACCGCAGTGGCTCAGGCATGATCTGTGTTCAGCCGATCCAAAGCTGCGTATGCGCGCTGAGGAAAGCCTGGCTGCCATGATTGCGGCTGCGGTACGCGAAGCAAGAGGCCCTACCTTCAAAGGTTGATGGTATTGCGAAATCATCGGCTTGGCACCGTTGATAGTCGCACGCCGCAACTGCCGAAAATCAAGGGTATTCGTCACCAGTCCGGAACAGCGGCGATACGAAAGAAAATCACGCCCAATCGTTGACTTTGGTCTCGCAAAGTGCACGTTGATACAATGATTGTGCGAAAGGCGAGGGTTTGATAGTTCTTCTGGCAGAAGACGAGCCATTGGTTCGGTCGATGATTGTCTCGTCACTTCGTGAGCTGGGCATGGACGTCATAGCTAAGGAATCTGGGGACAAAGCGTGGGACTGGATAAATGCCAGTAACCATTTCGATTTGTTAATTACGGATGTGATAATGCCTGGTCGAATTGATGGATTCGAACTCGCACATCGGTGTAAACTTGATCTACCCGATGCTCGAGTTATCGTAATTTCGGGATATACTGGGACGCAGCATTCTCCTTATATAACCGATCATAATTTTCTGCCTAAACCATTCACATTACAGCAACTTGCTACTCTTATTCATAAGGTTGCGCCAAACACGGCTTTGGTTGACCTTTAATAAAAGGAGCGAACCGAACCTTGCACGCGCTGATCATCGAAGACCATAAACTTGTGGCAGCACTCGTTGAGGATTGCTTGGAGGAAATGGGTTTCGACTCATTCGACTTTGCTGACTGCCATAATGACGCGGTAGCTGCTGCTTTGCGGAAATTACCAGATTTAATTATTGCAGATGATAAGCTTGTCGAGGGTACGGGTTTTGGAGCAGTGACCGTCATAAGGGAGACACAAAATGTGCGCGTCGTGTTCGCGTCAGCAGAACCAGAACGTGTGCTTGAATTGGACCCCTATGCCATTACGGTAACCAAACCATTCTCAATCGACCAATTTAAGGCAGCTGTCTTGAGCGCAATGCAATCAGTTTCCGATACAAACCGATAGCCTGTGCCATTCAGATGTCATTGCGTCAGCCCAATCGGCTGACTGGCATCATTGCCACTCACGCAAACAAGCGTCGAAAACACAAAACCAATTGTGAGGCAAAGCTATGAAATTTCTGTTGCCGCTGAAGGTTATCTGTTGAGTGGGGGCGCTTCAGTAAAGTGGTTTAAGGATGACCGGTCAACGTTTATTCAAATGCTAGGGCTGTACTCATGCCAAACACAGATTAGCGAGTTAAGGTCAAATTCTAGCCTTTTTTAAGGGAGGCCGACGCAATATTGTCTTACCACGAGGCCGCCGCTGGGAGAGAACGATCAAGATGTCACGGTCGAAAGGCTTGCGTAAACACAGATTACGCAAGCCCTTAATTCGGTCAGAAGTGGACCGGCGGTTTGTCCGGCATTCACGGCGACATATTACCTTATTAGCGTCACCGCAATTTCGTCAGCTTGCAGGAGATATCATTGCCTAGCGACGACGCTCGGCGCGCTCTAGGCGCAAATCGACAGCAGTTCCAATCTCGCTCCACTGTTTAGCTGTGGCGATATCATGGTTTCGTACGGCTTCGAGAATGTGATCTGCAACGACTTGCTTTGCACGGCGTCCATGAAGGCTGACAAGATCAATTGCAGTATGAATCGGAGTTTGCATGGTGCATTTTGTACGGTGGTTTTGTAACTGAGCATGGGCTGGTCATTCATTTAAACTGCGATTTCGGCCCCTTCATATGATGAATAATGCGAACTTCCGGTTCCATATCTGTCAAATTGGCCAAGCCCGATCGACTGCGAAAAGTTGCATGTGTTCGTTATGGAGTGGCCGGACGGTAATTTCGGTTGCGAGGCATACAGATCTGCCGCCTGCTGAGTGCCCATAGACTTTGATAGTCTAGGCCATGAAAGGGACTTCGCATCCCATTTAAGCAGTACAAGCCGAAAAAGATTACGGGCTTGCTGCGTGAAGTTGAGATTGTGCTGGCGCAGCGAATTTGGCGGTCTGAAGATAGATAGGGTGCGACGAATGAGGAGGCTGGAGAAGGAGAACCAGCTGCTACGCCGGGCGATGTGCGACCTTACATTGAACAAGTTGATTTTGCAGGAAGTTGCACGGGGAAATTTCTTAGCACCGCGCGGCGGCGGCGCTGCATCGACAATCTGCGATGAGAGCTTTCAGTTTCCGAACGACAGATATGCAGGGTTCTGGGCCAGCATCGATAACGCAGATCACGGTGCCGCGTTTGCCGGATCAAGAACAGTCACTCACACAGGATATCATCGCGCTGGCGAAGCAATGTAGTCTCTACGACGATCGCCGGTGACAGCATTGCTGTGTCATGCCGATTGGACGGTAATCCATAAACGGGTAGAGCGAATCTGGCGGCGTGACTGGCTCAAGCGCAATGTCAGCCAAAACATGGAAGCTTATGGCTCAATGACGGATCCTGCATCGGCATACGGCCTGAGTGACTATGGCATGTTGGCCTTATGACTTGGTCGAAGGCCCCCATGACTTTCGAACGTTCCGCATTCTGACCATCATCGACGAGGCGAGCAGTGCCGGGTGAGCAACGTGCACGGCAGCTCAGACATGAGGATGTGCTTGGCTGACCTGTTCGTCACACGCGGACCAGCCGCAAATATGCGATCAGATAAAGGCGCAGAATGTATTGCCAATGCCGATCAGAAGTGGCTCGACCAGATCGGCTTGAAGACGCCCTAAATCGCGCCATGATCGCCATTGAAAAACGGCTATAATGAACGCTGCAATGGGTCGTTTCGAGACGAACTGCTAAACGGCGAGACTTCTAAAGCCTCGCCGAGGCAAAGGTGCTGATCGAAGCCTGGCGGCAGCACTTCAACACTGTCCGCCCGCGTAGTAGCCTTGGCTATCGACCACCGGTACCGGAAACGGCTTCGCCGCCACATATCCGCCTACGATTCCGCGTCGCTACACCTCCGCCCGGATATGGCGTCGGTGACTATAAACCACAAAGAAGCCAACGGTCCCATAGGTGCGAGCAGATCAGATCGGTATAGAAAAAAGTAATGATAAACGCGATTAGGCTTGTAAGGCCATGTGACATAAAAACAGGCAAGGAACAGATATAATCGACCATTAAGTTATCGATAAAAGAGCCCGAATGGCCTTATTTTTGAATACGATAATATTCCTTGTACCAACGTGCGAACCGCTCGAGGCCCTCCTGCAGCATCACGCGGGGTTTATATCCTGTCAACGATTGCAGTTTTGATATGTCTGCATAGGTTGCAGTAACATCACCCGGCTGCATGGGGCGTAAGGTCTTTGTTGCTTCTAAGCCCAGAGCACCTTCCAACGTTCTTATCATGTCCATCAGCCCAACCGGGTGGCTGTCTCCGATATTCAAAATTCTATTGTCGCCCTTGGTTGGTGGGTGGTCAAGAGCGCCTATGATTCCATCCACGATGTCGTCAATATAAGTGAAATCCCTAGCCATCTTGCCTTCACCATAAACCTCGATCGGCTCACCGCGCATGATTTTGTCGGTAAAGCCGAAATAGGCCATGTCGGGGCGCCCCCAGGGGCCATAGACGGTAAAGAAGCGTAGCCCAGTCTGAGGGAAGCCGTATAACTTTGCGTAAGATTCGCTCATTAGTTCGCAGGATCGCTTTGTCGCTGCATACAAAGATACGGGATTGCTAGCGGGCTCATCTTCAGAAAAGCCCTCGCCGCCGATGGGTTTGTCTCCATAAACTGACGACGACGATGCGTAAACAAGATGCTCGAAGTTGTGCGCGTGTCGGCAGGCTTCCAGCACGGCAAGGTGGCCTGCCAAATTCGACTTCTGATACGCAAATGGGTTGTCAATGCTGTAACGTACGCCAGCTTGGGCGGCCAAGTGAACAACGCGACGGATGCTATTGTCATGAACGATTCGCGCTACGGCTTCGACATCCGATATGTCCATGCGATGAAATACGAATTCACGTCTTCCGTTAAACGTAGAAAGCCGTGCTTCTTTCAACGAGGGATCGTAATAATCATTTACATTGTCGATCCCAATTACGGTTTCGCCACGTTCAATAAGACGGTGAGCCGTTGCATGGCCGATGAAGCCCGCAGCGCCAGTTACTAAAATAGGTTCATTCATGATTTACCGCCCGACGCCATGATAGGCGAAGCCTGCACCTTCGATCATTTCGCGCGGATAGACATTGCGCAGATCGACCATGATCGGTTCGGTCAGCAGCGTTTTGATCCGGTTGAGGTCAAGCGCACGGAAGGCGTCCCATTCGGTCGCGATTACGATAGCGTCGGCTTTGTCCGCTGCGTCATAAGCGCTGGTGCAATAAACGACCTTGGGCAGCAAGCTCTTGGCCGATTCCATGCCTTCCGGATCATAGGCGCGGACGATGGCGCCTGCGTCTTCCAGCGTCTGGGTGATCGCGATGGCGGGGCTGTCGCGCATATCGTCAGTGTTCGGCTTGAACGTCAGGCCCAGCAGAGCGACGGTCTTGCCACGCACATCGCCGCCCATCGCCGCGATGACCTTACGGCCCATGGCGCGCTTGCGGTTGTCGTTGACGGCGACCACGGCTTCGACGATCCGCTGGGGCGCGTCATAATCCTGGCTGGTCTTAAGGAGGGCCAGCGTGTCCTTCGGGAAGCACGAACCGCCATAGCCGGGGCCGGCGTGGAGGAATTTGGAGCCGATGCGGTTGTCTAGGCCGATGCCGCGCGCGACATCCTGCACATCCGCGCCGACCTTCTCGCACAGATCGGCGATTTCGTTGATGAAGGTGATCTTCGTCGCGAGGAAAGCGTTGCCGGCATATTTGGTCAGCTCGGCGCCACGGCGGCTCATTTCGATGAGCGGCGACTTGTTGAGGTATAGCGGGCGATAGACTTGCCGCATGACTTCCAGACCGCGTGGGTTGTCGCCGCCGATAACGATACGATCGGGCCGCTTGAAATCGTCGATGGCTGCGCCTTCGCGCAGGAATTCGGGGTTGGAGACGACAGCAAAGTCGGCGTCCGGATTGGCTTCGCGGATGATCCGCTCGACTTCGTCGCCGGTGCCGACGGGCACAGTGGACTTGTCGACGATAACCGTGAAGCCCTTGATGGCGTGCGCCACTTCCTCGGCTGCGGCATAGACATAGGACAGGTCGGCATGACCGTCACCGCGACGCGACGGCGTGCCCACGGCGATGAATACCGCGTCTGCATCCTTCACGCCGTCCGTCAGATCGGTGGTGAAGCGCAGGCGTCCGGCGGCGACATTGCGCGCCACGAGTTCGTCCAGGCCCGGTTCGAAGATCGGCATCCGACCGGCGAGGAGAGCGGCAATCTTGTTCTCATCCTTGTCGACGCAGACGACGTCATGCCCGAAGTCTGCAAAACAAGCACCCGATACCAGGCCCACATAGCCTGAACCAATCATCGTGATATGCATGAAAGTCTTCGCTCCGTGAATGTCTCAAATACAGGCATCTAACCCTTCAAATTACATTTTCTAATTCTGTAATGTGAATGCTAGAAATCACTAGGCCGATATTAGTAAACCCGATCCCACAATCCGCCTGAAGTAGCGCGAATATCAACGTTGTATTTAGGCAATTCGCTTATGTAATTACATCGGCCAAAGCCAAGATCTCTGATTTCGACAGGAATGACATGGCAAAAAATATACGGCACAAAAGCAAGCCTTCGTGCCGTATACATTTAGCTAAGGGAGCCGGGCTAAAGCTGCAGAACCAACTACAGCTCTAACCTGCTTGGAAGATCAAGCGTAGGCAACACGCAATGAATTAACCGTCGAACGACGACGGCGCATTGCAAAGCCAACAGCGCCCATTCCCAGGATCATCATTGCCCAGGTCGAAGCTTCAGGAATTGCGGTCGTAAGACGGTTGTAGGTCAACGAACCATTGTACGCACCGGCGCCGTTTGCCGTGATCTTACGAGCAACTACACGAATGTAGCTGGGATCCGACAAGTTGTCGGCAGCAATTGGAATGCCCGAAGCGTTGAAAGCTTGGCCATTCTTCGTGCCATCGGAATTGAAGGTATTGTTGATAAACCCAGCCTGCGAACCAGCAGAGTTGGTATTGCCGCTAGGAAGATAGGTCTGAAGGAACGTGCCCGATTTAACGGTAACGCTGAGGAACTCCAATTCCGAAGCCAAGCTCGAGAAGTTGAAGCTTACACCGCCGCTGCCGATACCGATCGCATCGATGATAAATGCGAAGGTCGTATCGAAAGTGTCGGCAACACTGAAAGAATTGCCAAAGCTCGCAACAACAGTGTCGCTGACCGGTGCCTGAGGCTGACCTTCAGTCACATAGAAATAAGCTTTCTGTGTAGCACTGGGGTAAGTGCCGGCAATGACCGTCTGAGTGACAACCGCCTGAGCGCTTGGTGCCAAGCCCAACGCGAGCATCGGCGCGACCAAACCAACCAAATATTTCTTCATATGAAAACTCCCTCGAAAAATGCAAAAGCTCTTGCGCGCAACCCAACAAGAACCATTTTTTTGCGAGGGAGCAGCGAATCTGTTCCCCCCTTTAATTTTTTGTACACCGTGTTGATATACTGGTTTGCAGTGCAGCACAATTCCTCGTTGATAGGTTTTTTGGCCACTTATCAAAATTTTTCTCGTTAATCCCGAAATGGGACAAAGCGCTTTTAGAGATTTAATGGTTAAGTCACGCTACCGCAGCGACTGCATAGAAATCGAAAGGCCTTGCGGTCGAGCCGGTTTCACAAACGTAACGAAACTATGTTCTTTGTCGCACTTCGCTCAATTCATGATACACGCTTTGGTGCCGGTAGAGTGTTGCATCGAAGAATCTAGGAAGCAGTTGGTTGAGAAGCGAGAAAGCAGGACCGTGTGACGTTTAACTCTATCAATCATCAGAATCCCCGGCTGTACCAACATTATCGGAAATTCCTGCAATTCGAATGGTTGGTCCTTGTGACAGGACTGCTGGCGATTATCGTGCCTACGATTATAATCCAAGCGAAGTTGGGTTGGTCAAGCACAACAGGCGCGCACGGCCCAATCGTCTTTGCCACCGGACTGTGGTTGATATGGCACGAAAGACATCTCGCCAAGAACGGAAAGCCAGCCAATTTGATCGCAGTCTTCTGCGTTCTACTTGCTGCCGCTCCACTGTATTACATAGGCCGTGTTACAACTATCCTTTTGCTCGAGGGATTGGCCGCCTTTGTCATTTGTATTGCTGTTGCAGCGATGCACCTGGGTTGGCGAACCGTTGCACGTTTTTGGTTTCCGATTTCCTATTTGTTATTTATCCTTTCGCCACCGGAAAACTGGGTGTTTGTCGCAACCCGTCCGATTAAGGCACTTCTCTCGGAAACAGCGGTTGATTTTATGGCAGCCCTTGGTGCTAATATTGCAGGAACAGCCAATGTAATTCTGATTAACGGGTATCAGTTGCAGGTTGCTGCTGCCTGCTCAGGCGTAAACTCTATCATAGGAATCACAGCAATAGGCTCGTTCTACATTTATTTGAGACGCGGGAGCCAGCCTGGATATGCCGCATTGATGCTAGCGTTATTGATTCCTGTCGCGATATTGACGAACTTTATAAGGGTGATCGTGCTTATTATCGTCACCCAGCAATCAGGTGAGGGGGTAGCGTTCGACATGGCGCACGATCTGGGCGGGGTACTTCTTTTTATGGTGGCGCTTGTATTGCTTATCACTCTTGATGGCATCCTGTTTCCCATTTATCGATATTGGGGTGCTCGGCGTGGTTAAGGCGCGGTCGAGTATAACTGAGATTGCGCTTGCAGGTTGCGCCTCGAAGATGAGCCGACGCGAGCTTCTCGTCGGAAGCGCCCTTCTCGCCACAGCCGGGGCAAGTTTCATTGGTCAACCCCGCAAGCATGTTATTGCAGTAAAGGGTAGCATACAGTCGGTGCTACCCTCCGCCTTTGGAGAATGGCAAAGTCATGCCGACGACGGGTTTGTGATGCCGCCTGCAGATGAATTGAAGGCGGCATCTGTTTACGACGAGCAGTTGGCGTTGACGTACCGGGATCAAATCGGCAACGAAGTTATGCTACTTATAGCGTATGCGCGGTATCAAAGTGGCTTGCTTATGGTCCATAGACCCGAAGCCTGCTATCCGGGCTCGGGATTTACGATCAACATGGATCGGGACATTTCTATTGCAATCGATAAATACGTAAATATTCCTGGACGGTTCCTATCAACCAGCAATCCTCCTAGAGAAGAGCAAGTCTTGTATTGGACCCGTCTAGGTTCAGCCTTTCCTATATCGTGGGACGAAGAGAGGTGGACTCTTGCCGTGCAGAATTTGAAAGGCTTCATTCCAGATGGTGCGCTGATCCGGATGTCAGTACTTGAGCACGATGTTAACGTCGCAGAAATTAGGCTGCGGAAATTTGCCGCAGATTTATATCAGGCTACCAGCACCGCGGGGAGGGCCCTTCTCCTGGGGGACTTAGCTACGCATAGTAAACGGCTTTAAAATATATATAATGTACGCTAGGACCCCGGCGCACAGAAGAACTGCTGCAATGGTATAGCCGTGATTGCCCAGCCAGTTTGCACAGGCACATCCGATAGCAGCCGGTACGTATTGCAGAATGTTGTCCGATGGTTTGTCCATCATGGAGCGTTGGAGAAACAAAACGGCAAGTCCAGCAAATATCGCGACCGTTAACCAATCAAAAACCGTTTCCATCGTTTTGTTTGCCTTATCGTAATCCTAAGCGCGAACGCTACTACCAGATAGGGACCATCAATGTCAGTAAAGTTTCTAAATGCCCGCGACATAAGCGTATCATGTGCTGGTATTTTGCTAATGGTTGGCAGTGTCAGCGGATGTGGAAGCCCGAAGCCGGGGGGGCAAACCGTGGCGGTTGTTAACGGTGAACCAATTACGCAGGCCCAATTGAACGCCGAGGCGGGGGATACAGCTAACACACGTGATAAGACCAAACGTCAAACCGCCTTAAATGCGGCACTTGATGCCATCGTCGCTAGGAAAATTGTTGCTCAGGCTGCGCGGGAACAGGGGCTTGAAAAAGATCCTGGGCTCCAGCTTGAACTCGATAAAATCAAGGATCTGGCGTTAATTAGACGATTTCTCGAGTTGAACGCCAAAACAGGCATTTCAGCGGTATCAGACACTGACATAAATAATTTTCTCAGTCAGAACCCGCAGCTTGCTGAGGCGCGAAAGATCATTGATGTTCAGAAGTTAGAATTTGCGACACCGAGTGATCCCAGTCTTATGGAAAAGATTAAGGTTGCGAAGACCATGGCCGAATTGCAGCAGGTTTTAGAGGCAAATGGTGTGAAGGTCACTCCTTCCCAAAGTAAGCTCGATACTGCTTCAATGTCGCCGCAGTTGTATAAGGCAATCATGACCACGGCTGGAGGCGAGCCTCTTATGCTAATCGAAGGGCTAAATGCTCAAGCGGTTCTGTTAACACAGGCCCTAGATGCGCCGCTGTCTAATGAAAAGAGCATTCAACTTGCGAAAGATTCGCTTCAGGAAGAGCGAATGACGAAACGCATTGCGCAGCAAATTCAATCTCTACGCGGGGCGGCCAAGATTGAATATGGGCCTGGTTACGCTGCGCCAGTCAAACCCAAATTCTAGCTGTGCGAATTATGGACTAAAAGCTTTATACAAAAAAAGCTATCGGATCCATCATTACGAAGGCCTTAGAAGCAAGCTGGTAGTTGCCAACGTTTATTGGCTTGTGGGTGCAAATTTGGGTGGCCGATTCCCATGCACCCACAGCCTATTCATCTGGAGCAGAAAACTGAATTGATCCGTTTCGTGGACAAAAATCTTTGGTAGGGAAAAAGACTGCAAGTTCACCTGCGCTATTTCTCATGTCCCGCGTTCGGAGGGTCTGACTCCGGATAACTCAACGATGTCAATAACAATGGCCAACATAGGGACGGGCTTTGCGTGGAAGCCGTCAGCTCCGGCAGAATAGCAGCTTTTCGCGCTGTTCCCGATGGAAGCAGCAGACACAGCTAGTATTGGTATACTGCATGTGCGAGCCTCCCGCCGCAGCGGGGCAATTATGATTCTGCCATCGACAGAGGCCAGGAAGACGTCGATGCAGCTTGCGCGGCGTACGGGCGTAGGCAATGCCTTCCGGAATCTCCGCACGATCGAGCTTGACGTCGTAGAAGAAGCGAAGTGCACACACCGTTTGGTTGGGGGCATCCCAGGAAACGCCCTGCGATACGAGGTAGACTTGGAAAGCACGAACGTCCTCGAGGCCAAGCTGATCGGGGGATCGCTTGTGGAACCGACTGAACGGCTTGATCACATGGATGTACGATCGCTGCGTGGCGCTCGATAGGTTGCGTAGTCCCATATCGTCGATTGTGCGACGATGCAGCGGGCTTACCGCTGTCTTGGCATCTGTCATGGGATGGTCTCAAGGTTAAGCGTTGGTCTAGCGACCAAACCTTCTCATCAGGAGGCCATTCCTGCCAATACCCTCCCTGCTCGTGCGTCAGCGGGTTAGTTCAATACCAATTATACGTCCGGGCCCTAGTCATCTGGAACTGAAGTAAGCATCATTGTATATGCTCTTGTCAGACAGGTGGGAGCGTTGATGGTGGCGGGTAGACAGGCAGATTTGGTCGTATTGAGTGGCGAGGACCGGACGTTTCTCGAA